>CAYLKW010000140.1:404-4757 GCA_964384245.1 uncultured bacterium | reverse complement strand
ATGTACTGGTTGGGTATCGCTCCGCCGAAGATCTTGTCCACGAACTCGAACCCGCTGCCACGGGGAAGCGGCTCTACCTCCACGAAGCACACCCCATACTGCCCGCGCCCGCCGCTCTGCTTGACGTGCCGCCCCTGTGCCTTGCCGCGGCCCTTTATGGTCTCTCGGTAGGCTACGCGCGGGGACGACAGCACCACGTCCACGCCGAACTTGCGCCGCAGCCGGTCGGCCATGATCTCCAAATGGGACTCGCCCATGCCCGAGATCACGGTCTGCTTGAGTTCAGGATCGCGGCGAACGCTGAACGTTGGATCCTCTTCTGCCAGGCGGTGCAGGGCACTGCCCACCTTGTCTTCGTCGGCCTTGCTCTTGGGCTCGATCGCCATTGAGATCGCGGGCTGGGGAAACACTACCGGCGCCAGGCGGACCGGTGCCTCCTTGGAGCACAGCGTGTCCCCGGTGGCGGTCTCGGCAAGCTTGGCCACGGCGCCCATGTCGCCCGGGCCAACCTGCGGGGTGGCCTCCTGCTGCTTGCCGCGCAGGCGATAGAGCTGGCCCACCCGTTCCGTCTTGTCACGGGACGCGTTGAACACCTGTGAGTCCGACGCGAATGTCCCGCCGTAGACGCGGAAGTACGACAGCCTACCCACGTAGGGATCGGCCATGGTCTTGAAGACCAGGGCCGCGAACGGACCGGCCTCGGACGGCTCAACCGGAACCCCTGATCCGTTCCGCGGGTGCGTGCCGGAAACTGGGCCGCGGGAGACCGGGGAGGGCAGGAGGTCAACGATCGCCGACAGCACCTGGCTCACCCCAATCCGCCTGGTGGCGGAGGCGGGCACGGCGGGCACGATCTTGCCGGCGCGGACCCCGGCGATCAGGCCGCGGCGGAGCTCCTCGTCGCTCAGCGTTCCGGATTCCAGGTACTTCTCCAGCAGCGCGTCGTCGCTCTCGGCGGCCACCTCCATCAGTCGCTCACGCGAGGCCGTTGCCTCCTCGGTAAGTTCGGCGGGCAGCTCCTGCACCGATTCCTGCCCGTCGCGCACGGTATGCGCCTTCATCGTGAGCAAGTCTACGACCCCGCAGAGCCCTGCCTCCGTGCCGATCGGCAGGTGCAGCGGGACGATCTGCTTCCCGAATCTGGCATTCAACCCTTCCATGGTCTGGGCGAAGCTGGCGTGCTCGCGGTCTAGGCGGTTCACAATCACCACCCTGGCCAGGCCCTGTTCATCCGCCCGCGCCCATGCCTGCTCGGTCTGCACCTCAACGCCGGCCCGCGCGTCCACGACCACCAGCGCGCCCTCGCAGACGCGTAGCGCGCCGACCATCTCGCCCAGGAAGTCCGGGTATCCGGGCGTGTCAATCAGGTTGATCTTGGCGCCCTCCCACTCAAGGGGGGCCAGCGACGCGTTGATCGTGTGCTTGCGCCTGATCTCCTCTGGGTCGAAGTCCGTGGTGGTCGTGCCGTCGTCCACCCGGCCCTGGCGGTCAATGGTCCCCGTGCGAAAGAGCATAGCCTCCACCAGGGTTGTCTTACCCGTTCCGCCGTGCCCGACGACGGCGAGGTTCCTTATCTGGTCCGGACTGTAGCGCTTCAAGGTCATCCTCCTCCACTGGTCGCCGTGCGGGCCGCTAGTAGCCCCGCTCGGGATCCACCACGTTGAGCATCGGCACCCCGGCCAGATATCTACGGAGATTCTCGCAGAACAGGGGAATCGCCCGGTCGAAGTAGGTCGGCGAGGCGCCTGAGACGTGCGGCGTTATGATAACGTTCTCCATTTCGTACAGCGGGCTGTCCGTGGACAGCGGCTCGCGCTCGAAAACGTCCAGGCCGGCGCCTGCTATCACGCCGCCCCGCAGGGCCGCGATGAGCGCCTCCTCCACCACCACGGGACCGCGTCCCACGTTGATGAGCACGGCCGACCGCTTCATCAGCGAGAGCGCCCGGGCGTCAATCAGCCCGCGGGTCTGCCGCGTGAGCGGAAGCAGCACCACCACGTAGTCCGCTTCTCTCAGAACCTGGTCGGTGCCCTCCGGCGGCAGGACGCGCTCCAGGTAGGGCATCGCCTCCGGCGTCCGCTTGGTCCCTATCACCCGCATGCCAAACGCCGATGCCCGGCGCGAGAGGGCTCTCCCGATGGCGCCAAGCCCCAGCACGCCCAGGACCTTGCCCTCAACCTCGTCTCCGACGCACGCCGCCCGATCCCACCGGCGGACCGACTGGAGTCGAACGGCCGCGTGCAGGCGCCTGGAAAACGCCAGAACCAAGGCCATCACGTGCTCGGGCAGCACCGTGGAGTGGATCCCCACGCTGCTCGTCAGCCTGACGCGTCCTTCGACCACGGCAGGCACCAGCAGCCCGTCCACGCCGGCGGCGGTGGCGTGGATCCAGCGCAGCCGCTCGGCCCGGTCCAGTAACGGCTGTGGGATCTGCCAGGCAACGATGACCTCGGCCTCCGCGGCCAGCGCCTGGGCGTGCCCGGGGTCGGTCGCCACCAGCACGCGGACGCGCGGATCCACGGCGCGGATCTCGTCAAGGTGACGCTCCTCGACCCTGGACAGCACCAGCACCGTCAGCGCGTCGGTGCTCACGATCGCGTACCTCTCCTCATGCAGCCGGGGTCTCGCCTGCTGGGGCGGCAGCCTCCAGCAGCCGGCGAATCACGAACTCGCGGTCGAGCGCCGCCAGGAACCATCCGGCCTGGGGGCCCGACTCCTTGCCCAGGAACGCCAGGTAGATCGCTCCGAACGCCGCCTTCGGCGCAAGGCCCACCTCTCCCTTCAGGGCATGGATGGCCCCGTGCAGCGATTCGCCGCCGGTCGCCTCCTCGACCAGCGGCACCAGGGCGGCCAGGAACGCGCGCTGCTCGGGTGAGAGCGAAGTGGCTGCCTGAGGAAGGACTTCCTGAACCCGGATCCTGTAGGACTCGGGGGCATAGGACTCCAACCACCGCCGCGCATCGGACAGGCGCGCGCGCAGCTCGCGCCTGTCTCCCTCGGTCAGGGGGGCGCCCTTCCCGCTCTCGGCTTCCCTCTCCAAATCCGCGCTCGGGATCTGGCTCAGGTGGGCCACCCGGGTAAAGCGGAGGCGAAAGATGCCTGCCTGCGGCTCGGAGGCGTGCGCGTAGTAGAAGGTCCGCGCGAGGTCAGGGTCATCTTCCAGGCCTGCGTGCGCACGCGCCGCCCGATCAAACTCATCGTACAGCAGGGGGACCGTCTCGCCTGACGGGTCAAAGTCCACGTGCTGCCGGTAGTGGGGCCGGACCATCGTGAACCGGGCCAGCTCGGGCCGCAGGACATCCGCGAACTCCGCGGCAGGCATTCCCACCCCCTTGCTGGAGGCCATCTTCCGGCCGCCAACCAGGAACCACTCGTAGGGTATCGAGAACGGGCGCGGGGAGCCGTAGACGGCCTCGACTATGGCCCCGGCCCGGTCGAAGCTGCCTCCCCGGGTCATGTGGTCCTTGCCGGCGCCCTCCACGGTCACGCCGAAGACGTGCCACTTGGCCGCCCACTCGGTGACGTACTGGAGCTTGCCGCCCCCGCCGAAAGGCGAACGGCGGCCCTCGTGCCCGCACCCCTGCGCCCAGGCCACCTTATCCGAACGGCACTCGTAAGAGACCTGGTCGCCGTCCCAGCCGGTTACCACGGTGGTACCGATCTTGCCGCAAGCTTCGCAGATCACCTGGAACGGATGACGCTCGGCCTTTCGGCTACCGCTGATCGCGCGATCTATCTCGATGATCTCCTGCGCCCGGTCCAGCGCGATCCGGATCGCCGCGTCAAACGCCCCTGACCCGTACATCTCGCCCGTCCAGTAGATCCGGGGGGTCGCGCCGAGCCGGGTGAAGACGCGCGTGAACTCGTCCGCGTAGTATCGCGCGAAGCTGGGCGCCGCACCAGGATCAGGAGAGGGCACGTGGCACAACGGCACTCCCAGGTAGGACGCAAGGTCCCCGTGGCCGGCAGGCAGGCCATCCAGGGGATCGAGGTCGTCGTAGCCGTAGCGGAACTCAACGGATGCGCCTCGGTCCCGCAGTGCGCGGGTCACGCAGTCATGGAGGATCACGCCGCGTAGAGAGCCCACGTGGACGCGGCCCGACGGGCTCTTGGCGTCGTTGACGACGTGGCGCGGCTCGGCACGCGCCGTCAGAATCTCCGCGGCCAGAAGATCAACCCACACGGCAGGCCACTTCCTCCCCCGGCGCACAGCCGGGCATCAAACGCACCAGCAACCTAGCAGGGGGAATGACTGGTACTGGCGATGCGCTGGACGTCATGGTTGTCTTCGCGCCGGGTCCCGGAAGTTCCTCCGCACAGCCGTCCAGGCAGGAACGGAACGGGCAGGCCCCC
>CAYLKW010000140.1:0-364 GCA_964384245.1 uncultured bacterium | reverse complement strand
TACTTGACCGCGGCCTTGAGGTCCTTCCCAGCGGTGAAAGCCGGCACCTTCTTGGCCGGGATCTTGATCTTGGCGCCGGTCTGAGGGTTGCGACCCTCGCGCGCCTTGCGCCTGCGCACCAGGAAGGTGCCAAAACCAACCAGGGTGACCTTGTCGCCCTTGCGCAGGGCAGACGCGATCAGATCCAGCGCCATGTTGACTACCTCGAGCGCGTTCTTCTTGGTGGCGCCCGTCTTGTCGGCGACCTTCTCGATGAGCTGTTCCTTGTTCATGCGTCCCCTCCTCACGAACTCCAGATGTCGCACCCGTACGGTGCGCCGCGGTTCCGATTCTCCAAACCCGGCCGCATTCCTGCTTCCAGCCG
>CAYLKW010000139.1:0-4855 GCA_964384245.1 uncultured bacterium | reverse complement strand
CTCATCGTCAGCCTGCCGCGCAACGACAGGGCGCTGGCGCGCGCGGCCGCCGAGGCGGGCGCCGACATGCTCAAGGTGCACGTCAACGTGCACCATCGGGCCTCGGGCACGCGCTTCGGCTCGCTCGACGAAGAAGAAGAAAGGCTGGCAGCGGTGCTGGAGGTCGGCCTTCCCACCGGGCTGGTGCCCGGCGAGGAGGCGATGGTCACGCCCGATCAGCTCCCGCGGCTGCGCCGATTTGCGTTCCTCGACGCCTACGTCACGCGGCTGCCCCTGTTCCTCTACGATGCCGGCGTGCCGGTGATTCCGGCGGTGCCGCACGACTATCCCCCGGAGCTGCTCGGCTCGCTGGGAGCGTTGCCGGGCGACTGGCTGGAAGCAGCGCTGGTCCCGCCGCAATGCTACGGCCTCGACCCGGTCGCCGACGACCTGGTTGCGCTGGCCCGCCTGGGCGCGCTCACGCGCAGGCGGCTGATCGTGCCCAGCCAGCGCCGTATCCGTCCTGAGGACCTCATCCGGTACTTCGCGATTCCCCAGGTGTGGGCAGTGATGATCGGCGTCGTCGTGACCGGCCGCACCGCGCGCAGCATCGGCCGGGCCACCGGGGCGTTCCGGGTCGCGATGGACGCGCTGTGAGGTCTGTCCGATGATCGTTGAGGCCACTGCGCCCACCCGCGTGGACCTGGCCGGCGGCACGCTGGACATCCACCCACTGTACCTGATGGAGGAGGACGTCTGGACAATCAACGCCGCGGTTGAGATCCCGGTTCGAGTGCGTCTCTCTCGCGCCCGAGCCGGCTTCGTGGTCGTCTCGCAGGACCTCAAGGAGCGGATCGAGGCCGACGACCTGGACGGCCTGCCCACTGGCGGGCCGTTGGACCCGGCCTGCCGCGCGCTGCGCCTGGTTGCGCCGCGCCCGGGTCTCGCCGTTACGCTCAGGTCCGCGGCGCCGCCCGGATCCGGGTTGGGCGCCTCATCGGCGCTGCTGGTGGCGCTGCTAGCCGCGCTGGACCGGTGGACGCGCCGCCCGCGCTCCCGCGATGATTTGGTGGCGACGGCCTGGCGCCTGGAGGCGCAGTCGCTGCGCACGCTGACCGGCCGCCAGGACTACCTGGCCGGGGTTCACGGAGGCGTCAATGCGATCCGGTTCGGCGCTGAGGGCGATCGCGTTGAGACCCTGCTCCGGAGCGCCGCTGCGCGCCAGGCGCTGCAGGACCGGATCGTCATCGCGTACACCGGCCTGCCGCACCGTTCAGGCCTGACCAACTGGGGAGTCGTGCGCGCGTATCTCGATGGAATCCCGGAGGTGGTCAGGCACCTGCGTGCCATCGCGCAGATAGCGCGCGCGATGCGCGACGCCCTGCGGGCCCGAGATCTCGACGCCGCCGGGAGCCTGTTAGCCCAGGAGTGGTCGCACCGGCGCGAGCTGGCGCCGGGCGTCTCCACCCCAGAGATCGAGGAGACGCTATCTGTCGCCAGGCGGGCCGGCGCGATCGCGGGCAAGGCGTGCGGCGCGGGCGGCGGCGGGTCGGTGCTGATCTACACGCGCGAGGGCGCCAGGCCGGCGTGCGAGCGCGCCCTGCGCGCGGCCGGTCTTGCGGTGCTGCCGGTCCGCATCGCGGCCGAGGGGCTCCGGGTGCGCACGGTGCTATAGTGGGGGCGACATGACCCTGCGCACCGACCGCACGCTGCACCTGCTCTTCGCCTCGCTCTTCTTCTGGATGTTCGGAATCGGGCTCTACGAACAGCTCATCCCGATCTACGCCCGTCAACTCGGCGCGTCCCCTGTGCAGCTTGGAACCCTGTTCACGATCCGCCACCTGGCGCTGGCCTGCGGCTTCTTGATCGGCTGGGCGAGCGCCGACCGGTGGAGCAGACGCACGGTGATCGTCGCCTCGTGGCTGGCCGCCACCCCGGTGCCGCTGCTGCTGGCCGCGGCGCCGACCTACGCGTGGCTGGTGCCCGGGTTGCTGCTCTACGAGATCACCTACTTCGGCATGCCCGCTCTGCAGGCGTTCGTGGCACGGCGCGTGCCGCCGTCCGAGCTGGCCTCGACGTTTGGCGCCATGGGGACGATCACCTCGCTTGGGTTCCTCATCTCGCCGACCGTCGGCGGGATCTTCGCAGACCGTCTTGGAATCCCCAAGACCCTGGTCATCGCAGCGGCGTTCTACGCGCTTTCCACGTTTCTGCTCTTCCGGGTCAGGTGGGACGACGCCGATGCGACCGCGCCCGGGGCGCCCAGCCGTCTTTCGATGGCCCAGGTGCGCCGCCTGATGCCCTCGCTCTGGATCTACTCGGGGATGTTACTCGTCGTGCTCATCACCGTCCCCTTCGGCACACCGTTCCTGCGCGAGGTGCGCGGTCTGTCGTTGGCCGAGATCGGGTTTCTCGGCTCGATGGTGGCGCTGGGCGCCGTGCTGTTGACGCCGGTGGCCGGCCGGCTCGGTGACCGGGTCGGCCTGCTTCCCACGCTGGCCGGGAACCTCGCCGTGTTCGCCTTCGGGATGCTCCTCACGATATTCGGGCCCGCGGCGCTCTTGCCGGTCGCGGCCATGATCCGCTGCCGGTCTCCTCTGCAGACACTTGGCCAGGCGCTGATAGGGTCGCAGACGCCGACGGCCGTGCTCGGCCGGGTCTTTGCCTTGGGGGGAATCCTGTCTTCCGTTCTCGGTGCGGTCGGTGCGTTTGCAGGGGGATACGCGTACCGGCTGGACCCGGCGCTGCCGCTACTGATCTCGGTGGGGATGGGTATCGTGTTCGCCGCAATTCTGGTTTGGTGGCGCCCCAGGTCGCTGCATGGGGGCGCCGCGGATCCTGCATGACGCTGGAGGATCGGATCAAGGCGCGCGGCCGCGAGCAGGGCTTCGACCTGATCGGCATCACGACGGCTGATCCACTTCCCGCGGCCGTGGCCGCATATCAGCGCGAGACCACGCGCTCGATCGTTGCCGTGGCGATGAACTGCCACACGGACGACCCGGGCCCGCCGCCCGGAGGGGATCCGCGGGGACGCATCGCCCGCTTCGCCTGGGGTGACGACTACCACCTGGTGATGGAATCGCGGCTCCGGGCGCTCTCCGGCTTTCTTGTGAACCACGGCGCCAACCTTGCGCGGTGCTACGTGGATGCCGGCCCGCTGTTTGAACGGGCGATCGCCCAACGCGCCGGCCTGGGTTGGTGCGGCCGCCACTCCTGCCTGATCACGAAGCCGTTCGGTACATGGGTCGTGCTCGGGGAGATCCTCACCGATCTGACACTGCAGCCAGATCCGCCGGCATCCGGGGACTGCGGAGCGTGCGAGGCCTGCATGCACGGCGTCGCGGCCTGCCCCACCGGCGCGATCGTCGCGCCCGGCGTTGTTGACGCGCGCCGGTGCATCGCGTACTGGACGATCGAGCACCGCGGTTGGATCCCGCGCGAGGTGCGGCCGACGCTTCAGGACATGATCTTTGGATGCGACCTCTGCCAGGAGGCGTGCCCCTTCAACGGCCCGCCTGAGCTCGCGGTGGCGGTGCACCCAGAGTTTCTGCCGCGTCCCGAGACCGGCTCACGCCCGCGCCTGCTGTCCCTGCTGAACATCGCCGAGGACGAGTTCCGCCGGCTCTTCCGCCGCAGCGCGATCAAGCGCGCGAAGCGCACCGGGCTGCGGCGCAACGCTGCGACCGCGCTCGGCAACCTCGGCGATGATCGCGCCGTGCCCGACCTAGCCGTCGCGCTGCTCGATCCTAGCGATCCGGTCGTGCGCGGGCACGCGGCCTGGGCGCTGGGCCGCATAGGTGGGACGGCCTCTCGCGCCGCGCTCGACGATGCCCTCAAGGCCGAGGAAGATGCTCAGGTCCGCGCCGAGATCGAGATGGCGCTCGTGTAGGGGACCGGCCGGCGTCCGCCGAACTGAACCTTCCATGCGTCTGATCCTTTGGATCGTGGTTCTGGTGACCGGCACGCTCGTTGGCGCCGTGCCGCCTGCCGTCCTGCGGATTGCATCAGCAGCGATCCCCCAGCCCGCGTCGCCTGTCATCGTTACCCTGGCCGTGGACATCTGGCCGGAGCACGACGATCCCCGGCTGCTGGTGATCTACCGCGGCACACTCGGTGCGGCCGCTGTGCTGCCACAGACGCTGACATTCGAGATCCCGGCCAACGCCCAGGTGAACGCAGCCGCCTACCGCGGCGACGACGGCCAGCTCTTCACCAGCCCGCACGAGTACCGCCAGGAACCGAATCGCCTGCTGGTCTCTTTCACGATCCCGACGCGCGGATTTCAGTTCGAGTACTATGTGGACGGGATCGCGCCGCCACCCCAGCGAGCGTTCACACTTGACTTGGCCTTCCCGCTGGCGATCGAGGACCTGCGCGTGGCGGTCGAGCAGCCGCTGCGTTCATCGGCGTTTGCGCTGACGCCTCCCGTGGCCGAGACGACCACAACCCCTGCCGGATTCACCCACCACCTGTACAGAGTAGGTAGATGGCCGGCCGGCAAGGCATGGCGCGTGCAGGCCGCCTACCGCAAGGAGGACGCTAATCCCTCGATTGCCCGCGCCGTGGAACCGCCGCCACCCGTTACGGCTGCTCCCCGGCCGGCAGGACCGCCGACCTGGCTTTGGGCTGCGCTGATCGCGGTTGCAGGGATACTGGCCGGATTGGGGATATGGCTCCTGCGGCGAGGACCAGAAGCCGGCCGCGTCTACTGCTCGCGCTGCGGCGCACGCGCGCGGCCCCGGGACCGCTATTGTGGTAGGTGTGGGCGGCCGCTGGCAGGGGAGTGAGCCGCGGTTGTAGTATAATGAGCGGTGGCGGGCGGGTGTAGCTCAGCGGTAGAGCATCGGCTTCCCAAGCCGAGGGTCGTGGGTTC
>CAYLKW010000138.1:0-4890 GCA_964384245.1 uncultured bacterium | reverse complement strand
CCGATGATGATCGCCTCCCAGTTGAAGGTGCCGGTCAGCTTGCCCACCAGGGTGTTGAACGCCTCGGGAGCAAACGTCACGCGCATCCCCAGCCTGGTCAGGTCCTGGCGCACCAGGTTGCCGATCGCCTCGCGGTCGGTGTTCCCGGCGTTGGTGGCCATCGTGAACTCGACGACGTTGCCGGCAGCGTCGCGCAGCAACCCATCGGCCCCCTTGGCGAACCCGGCCTCACGGAGCAGCGCCTCGGCGCGAGCCGGGTCGTAGGTGTAGCGGCGCGTGTTCGGGTTGAAGAAGAACTTGTTGGCAGGGCTGACCGGGCTGAACTGCGCGGTCGCCCGCCCGGCGTAGACCTGACGCACGATCGCGTCACGGTCAACCGCGTGGCTGACCGCCTGCCGGAACTTCGCGTTCTGGAACCAGGCCAGCTTGGGACCGGAGATGCCGCGAGGGTTCTGGTTGAAGACCAGGAACTCGGTGGAGAAGGTGGGCGGACCGTCAAAGATCGTGAAGTTGCCGGCGGCCTCCTTCTGCTTGAACTCGGCGTACTCGCGCGGTCGCGCAGGGTAGTTGTCGGTCTCCCTGGCCTCGAACTTGAGCCGGGAGGCGTCGAGGTTCGGCACGACCACGATGACCACGCGCGCCAGGTACGGCAGCCGCTGGCCCTTCTTGTCCACCCTGTAGTACTTGGTGTTGCGCAGGAACACGATCCGCTGCCCTGGGACGTACTGCTGCATCACGAACGGCCCCTGGCCTACGATCTCGCGGGGCGGGGTGGCCACGCTCCAGGTGCGGTTGAACTCGGAGGCGCCCTGCTTGAGCGCGCCCTCCAGCCTGTGCCTGGGCAGGATGCTGAACCCGATCGTTCTCAGAAAGGGACCGAACGGCTGCTCGGTCTTGAACTCGACGGTGAGGTCGTCAATCTTCTTGTACTGAATGGGCTTGCCGGCGATCGTCAGCACGTCCGGCAGGCTCGACTGCACGCCCTTGGTGAACGCTGCGTCCAGCGTAAAGACCACGTCGTCGGCCGTGACCGGCTTGCCGTCGTGCCACGCGACGCCCTTGCGCAGCTTGAACTGCCAGGTGCGGCCGTCCTTGCTCACGGTCCAGGACTCGGCCAGCGACCCCTCGATCTCGGTCGAGATCCGGTTCGTCTCCACCAGCCCCTCGAAGACATATCCCAGGGGAACCGTGGACGAGGTTTCCTGAGCCACCACCGCGTTGAAGGTCCGCGGATCCGAGATCGAGGTGACCACATAGGTGCCGCCGAACCTGCCGACCTCACCCTCGGCGACCACTGGGTTGAGAACGTCCGGCAGCGTCAGTCTAGGAGCCTGGGCGACCACCGGCGTGGCCACGACAAGCGCGCCGGCGATCGCCATGACAACCAATCGGGGAATCATCCGTCTCATGTCATGCCTCCTTCGCTCATGCCCGGGAAAAGGGCAGATCGGTCTCCCGCGATCCTTGCTCTCCCCGACAACAAGTATACCAGCGGCGCGCTACGGCTGCTCATTCGGCGCGCTCCAGCGGAGCGTAGCTCAATGCCAGTCGCTTGACCGCGCCGGAGAACCGAACGGTCACTATGGCCCCGTCACCCTCCCCCTCCGCCTCCAGCACCTCGCCGTCGCCGAACTTGGAGTGCCGGACGCGCATCCCCACCTCGAAGTGTTGAAGCGGGCGGCGCGGGTCCAGGCTGCGCCCGCCCAGGTGATCCCTGCCGTTCCCGGGTGCCGCGGCCCGTCCAGAACCGTGATGTGCCGGCCTTTCCGCGGCCGGACGGATCGTTCCCGCGGTCAGTTCGGGCGGGACCTCCTCCAGGAAGCGCGATGGCACCGCCAGGTTGGGCGCGCCGAAGGTCGCGCGCGTGCGCGCATGGGTTAGATACAGCCGGTGCTTGGCCCGCGTGAACCCCACGTAGCAGAGGCGCCGCTCCTCGTCCAGCCCACCCTCCTCGTCCAGCGCGCGCACGTGCGGGCACAGCCCCTCCTCGAGCCCGGTGACGAACACGGCCGGGAACTCCAGACCCTTGGCGCTGTGCAGCGTCATGAGGGTCACCCGGTCGAGGTCGTCCCGGTGGGTGTCCACATCGGCCACCAGGGCCAGGTGCTGGAGGAACGCTGCCAGGCCGGGTTCGCCCACAGACTCCTCGATCTCACGCGCGACGGTTACAAGCTCGCGGAGGTTCTCCAGCCGGCTGAAGGCCTCCTCGGTGCCCTCGGCCTGCAGCATCGCCTGGTAGCCCGTGTCCGCGATGGCGCGGGCGATGACCTCGCCGGCGGGCAGGTTGACGGCGGACTCGTTCAGGCCGGCTATCAGTACGGCGAACCCCTCCAGCGCGCGGGCAGCGGCGCGCGGCAGGCCTTCGGTGATCTCGGGCCGCCGCATCGCTTCCAACGTCGTGCACCCGGCGGTCCGAGCACCGGCGGTCAGGCGCGCCAGGGAAACCTCCCCGATGCCCCGCCGGGGCGTGGCTAGCGCGCGCCGCAGGCTGATCTCATCCCAGGGCGCCACGGCCAGCCGAAGGTAGGCCAGGATGTCCTTGACCTCCTTGCGCTCGTAGAAGCGCACGCCGCCTACGATCTGGTAGGGGATCCCGGCCTTGAGGCACTCTTCCTCCAGCAGCCGCGACTGGGCATTGGTCCGGTAGAGCACCGCGATCTCGCGCAGTTGCACGCCATCCGCGACCAGAGAGCGGATCTGGTCGGCCACGAACCTCGCCTCGTCGCCGGCGTCGAACGCATCGTAGACCGCTACCGGTAGGCCCTCCTGGTTGCCGGTCCACAGTTCTTTCGGGTGCCGGTGGGGGTTGTTGCGGATTACCGCGTGCGCGGCGGCCAGGATCGTTTTGGTCGAGCGGTAGTTCTGGGTCAGCGCGACGACCGTGGCGTCGGGGTAGTCGCGCTCGAACTCGAGGATGTTGCGGACGTCCGCGCCGCGCCATGCGTAGATCGAGTTGTGCACGAGCACGCCGTTGGCCACGTAGTTCCGCAGATCGGGTACGTCGAGGTCGAAGACGGGCCCTTCGTATTGCCCCATGGTCCGGCTCCTCACCTCGTCCTCCACCACGCGCCCATCCGCCACGACTGCCAGTCGCATGCCCGGGTGGAGATGCCCGACCGGCAAGACGAGGTGGACCGGCTGTGACCTCGATGCCGGTTGCCCTGTGGTCGCTGCAGCGCCCACAACACGGGCGCGCAGCACAGGATCTCCCTCCACCATCGCCGCGAGGTGTCGCGCCATGTGCCACCCGGCGTCGTAGTCACGGCGGGCGGTCTCGACGCGCCACACCGCTGCGCGGGACTCCCGCGTGCTGTAGGTTCTGGCTACCCTTGCGCGGAGTTCCGCGCCCGATGTCACGAGTTGAACGCGGTGGTCGTGCCAGGAACGCTGTTGGTATGTGCGGCCATCGCCGAACATCGTGAAGTGCACGAGCCGTCGGGTCGTCTGGCCCCGAATCACGGCCCCAGAGCGATGGTGGGGATACTCGGGGGACATCCCTAGTTCCGACAGCAGCCGGTGCGCGCGGCCCTCGGAGTCGATCATATGGAAGATACGATCCACGTGGGGCTGACCGATCTGCATCCGCCGGCCGCGGACGTGAAAGACGGTGGTGGGGATGCCGTACATGAACGCATAGAGCTGTTCGAGGCAGGCTGCTTCCGCCTCATCCGCGGACACCGCCAGCACCCAGAGGCAATCGGCCACCTCACCGTTCAGCCTGAGGGCGAGGCCGCTATCCACGCCGCCGGGGGTTCGGCTGCGCACGCCACGGGTTCGCCCTATGCGGTATCCCACGCCACGCCGGTGCATGAGGTACACATAGTGCAGATCGGGATGAGGAACGAGCCTGGCGAAGACGAGATGGTTCGGCGTTGCGATCAGCCTCAACCCGCCCGTCGTCTCGACGGTCACTACGGGCCCGCGGTATTCGCGCCGCAGTGGTGCGGCAGCGCTTGCCGGGGCCAAGCGGCCGGACCCGCAGGCCGCCAGGAGGACTGCGCCTTCCTCGATGGATTCAATGGGCCGCGCACCCGCCGGGGAGTCATGCCCGGCGCCCGCCGTGGCGATCGTCGTGCCCGCAGGGAGGCACTGGTCATCATCCCCCACCACGGTCACGTTCCGGTGCCGGCCCGCCAGCGAACGCACCAGCAGGTACTGAGCGTGGTTGGTGTCCTGGTACTCGTCCACCAGCACGTGGTCGAAACGATCCTGGTATCTGCGGAGAACCTCCGGATGCTCGTCGAACAGGCGCAGCGTCTCGCAGAGGAGGTCGTCGAAGTCCAGCGCGCCCCGGGCGCGCAGCTCGGCCTGGTAGGCCGCCCAGACGCGCGCCGTCGCCTCCTCCATGAAGGTCGAGGCGCGCGCGGCATACCGGGCGGCGTCAATGACCTCGTCCTTGGCCCGGCCGATCATGGCGTGGATCGCCGCCGGTGGGTACCGCCGCTCGTCGAGCCCCAGATCGGCCATGCAGTCGCGGATCACCTTGCGCTGGTCGTCCTCGTCGTAGATCGCGAACTGCGCCGGGACGCCGATCGCTTCGCCGTCGGCCCGGAGGATGCGGCTGCAGATCGCATGGAAGGTGCCCACCCAGACCGGGCGCGCTACCGCGCCGCCCAGCAGCGCGTCCACCCGCTCGCGCATCTCGTGGGCGGCCTTGTTGGTGAAGGTAACCGCCAGGATGCGGCTGGGAGAGATGCCGCGCTCTCGGATCAGGTATGCGATACGGTACGCCAGCACCCGGGTCTTGCCCGAGCCGGCGCCGGCCAGAACGAGCAGAGGGCCGCCCGGATGGGTGACGGCCTCGAGCTGCGGTGGGTTCAGGGACGACAGCAGATCCATGGTCCGCCGTCCACTATATCGGCAGCGGCGGGACTGTGCAAACGGGGCTGG
>CAYLKW010000137.1:0-4998 GCA_964384245.1 uncultured bacterium | reverse complement strand
ACGATTCGCCTGCGTGGCTAGCGGACGGGCGCGAGATCGTCTTTGTCGCCAACCGCACGCCGGACGCGGATCTATCGTTCGTGCGCGACCTTTGGGCCGCGGACGCGCATACACGCGGGTTGCGCCAGCTTACACGTAACACCGGGCCGTGCGTGTCGCCGGTGCCATCGCCCGACGGCCGTTGGGTGGCCTTCGTTGGGCACGACTTCCACGCCAAGAGCGCGACGAACTTCGGGGTGTGGATCGTCCCGTCCCTAGGCGGCGAGGCGCTCAACCTGACGGCCACCTTCGACCGGTCGGTGGGGAACGCGGTGGGCAGCGATGCGCGCCTGACCCCGATGTTCCCGGTCCCGGCCTGGACGCACGATGGCGGCGCGGTCATCTTCTTCGCCACCGATGCCGGCCGCACGAACCTCTACCGCGTGGGGGTGGCCGACCGCGCGGTCCAGCAGATTACCTTTGGCGACGAGGTAGTTGCCGACCTCACGGCGGCGGCAGGGCAGGTGGTATACCAGCGCATCGGCCCGACATCGCTGGACGAACTCTGGCTGCTTCCGGCATCAGGCGAACCCCGCCGGCTCGCCGCCTTCAACGACGAGTTGCTCTACGATCTCGACCTGCGCGAGCCGCGGCGCTTCTCGTACGCCGCCTCCGACGGCTGGCCCATGGAGGGCTGGATGCTCACCCCGCCGGGTTTCGATCCTGCCAGGAAGTACCCGGCAATTCTGCGGATTCACGGAGGCCCGCACGCGGCCTACGGCTACGCCTTCAATCACTACGTGGCCCTGCTCGCGGCGGCGGGGTACGTCGTGGTGTGGACGAACCCGCGCGGCAGCCAGGGCTACGGCGAGGCGTTCACCCGGGCGGTCGTGACCGACTGGGGCGGCAAGGACAGCGAGGACATCCTCCGCGGACTGGACCACGCGATCGGACAGGGGTTCATTGACCCGGACCGCGTGGCCGTCACCGGTGGTTCCTACGGCGGCTTCATGACCAACTGGCTGATCGGGCACACCCACCGGTTCCGCTGCGCGATCACCGAGGTGTGCGTCAGCAACCTGTTCAGCTTCTACGGCACCAGCGACATCGGCGCCACGTGGGGCGAGTTGGAGTGGGGGGTAACACCCTGGGACGATCCGGGCAAGCTGCTGCGGATGTCGCCCTTGATGTACGCGAAGAACGTCACCACCCCGGTGCTGATCATCGCCAACGAGGCTGACCACCGGTGCCCGGTCGAGCAGTCGGAGCAGTTCTACACGGCGCTGCGAAAGATGGGCAAAGAGGCGGTGTTTCTACGCTTCCAGGGGGAGAGCCACCAGATGAGCTCCAACGGCCGGCCCAAGCAGCGGATCGAGCGCCTCAAGCGGCTGGTGGCATGGTTCGGCAAGTACCTGGCGTAGCAGGAGTCGCACGCGTCCGGGTCGTAGTATTGGTCACTACCGGTAGTAACCAGTTCAGGGAGCGGCGATGAAGCTGAAGCGCCAACACACCGTTCCTCTGCACCGGCAGCTCGGTGCCGCCCTTGCCCGCGCCATCCGTTCAGGGGAGATCCCGCCAGGCGAGCGCATCCCCTCCGAGCGCGAGATCTGCGAGAACTACGGGGTCAGCCGCACGACGGTCCGGCAGACGATCCACGACCTGGTGGCCTCCGGCCTGCTGGAGCGCGTGCCGGCCAAGGGGACCTTCGTGGCGCGGCCCAAGATAGACCAGGACCTCTCCCGCGTGGTCCGATTCTCAGAGGCCGTTTCCGCGGCTGGATACAAGCCTGCGGCGAGGCTGCTCGGCATCCGCACCGCGCCGGCACCCGCCGCGGCCGCGAAGGCCCTGGGGTTGTCAGTGGGCGAGCCGGTGATCGTGGTGGACATGGTGAGCATGGCCGACGGCGCGCCGCTGGCGTTCTACCGGATCCATCTGCCCCCTGACACTGGCGAGCCCACGGCGCGCGCCCTGCTGGCCGCGGAGGCCGAGGGCCGTGTGACCTTCGGGCTGGTGCTGGAGCACGTGCGCCGCGTTGCCGGGTTGGAGCCGGCCCAGGTGGTGCAGACCTACGAGGCTGCGCCTGCATCGGAAGAGGTCGCCCGCATCTTGCAGATGGGCGAGGGTACGCCGGTGGTGGCCAGTGCCCGAACCGTGCTCACGGCTTCTGGGGAGCCGATTACGCACGACGACGCGTACTACCGCGGCGATCGCTATCGGTTCACAATCCGCCGCGCGTATTCGATCTGAGGAGGGAGACACCATGAAAGCGTACCCGCGTCTGCTCACCGCAGTGGCGCTGCTTGCCATAGCCGCCGGGCTGCTGGCGCCGGCCGGCGCTCAGGACCGCGTGCTCGCGTTCGCCCTCGACACCGAGGCGTTCCGCAGGCCCGAAGCCGAGGCGATCGCCGACAACTTCCGCGCGCTGGGCGCCCAGGTGGAGGTGCGTGTCTGGGAGCGCACCAGCATGATCGCTCGAATCCAGGCAGGCGAGCGCCTGGCCTACCTGACCGACTGGGGGAGCGCGTTCTTCGAGCCCTTCGACCTGGCCGAGCCCAAGTTCACCACGGGCGGCCGCGGAAACTACACCTTCTACTCCAACAAGGAAGTGGACGCCCTGCTCGTGGCCGGCTCCACCGGGGCCGACAGCGCCGCCCGCCGCGACGCCTACTTCAAGGTGCAGGAGATCCTCTTCCGCGAGGCGCCCTGGGTCTTCGGGTACTTCCGCCAGGACACCCACGGGGCCAGCGCCGTCGTCGAGAACTGGGAGGCCTCGATGGACAGCCGCGTCAACCTGCACGACGTGCGCCTGAGCCGCGGGGGGGTCGCCGTGGTGGGGATGAACACGAACGCGATTGTTACGTTCGACCCAGCGATGTTCCGCGACCGCAAGACCGAGACGGTGCTGCGCAACATCTTTGACGGCCTGGTTACGCGGACCACGAAGGACCGCGTTGTGCTTGAACTGGCCTCGGCGATGCGGCAGAGCTCGCCAACCACTTATGAGTTCACGATCCGCTCGGGCGTGGTATTTCACAACGGCGATCCGCTCACCGCCGAGGACGTCGTCTTCACCTTCGAGCGGATTCTCAAGGACGGTGGGGTCGGGGGAGCGAGCAGCCCCCGCCGCGCGCTGCTGGGCCCGCTGGCCAGTGTGGAGCGCGTGGGCGACAACGTCGTGCGGTTCACCCTGTCCAGCCCGTTCCCGGCCTTCCTGCAGGCGCTGGTGCACTTCCAGATCGTGCCCAAGCGCTACATCCAGACCGTTGGTGACCGCGCCTTCGCCGAGAGGCCGGTTGGGGCCGGGCCGTTCAAGTACCTGGCCGGCCGCGTGGATTCCCAGGTCGTGCTGGAGCGCCACGAGCAGTACTACGGCGGCGCGCGCGACATACCGCCGGTGGGCCCGGCGCTGCTGCGGGGCGTGGTGTTCCGGATGATGCCTGAGCCGGCAACGCGCGTGGCCGCGCTGAAGGCCGGCGAGGTCCACATCATAGAGGACCTGCCCGTGGATCTGATCGTCGAGATCGAGCGGGATCCCCGCACAGAGGTCAAGGCCACCGAGGGGACCCGCGCCTCGGGCGTCGAGCTGAACAACGCCAGGCCCCCATTCAACGACGTGAAAGTTCGCCAGGCGCTCAACCACGCGGTCAACTGGGACGCGATCCTCAAGGCCATCTACAGGGGCTACGCCACGCGGCTGGCGACCGCGTTCCTGCCCAGCGGGTTTGGGTACAACCCGCGCCAGCGGCCGTACACATACGATCTGACGCGGGCGCGGGCGCTGCTGCGAGAGGCGGGTTACACGGTGCGGTAACCGGAGGTGCGCACACTCGTTCTGGCACGACGCATCCTGAACACGATCCCGATCATGCTGGGGGTGGCGGTGATCGTGTTCGTCGTGATGCGGCTGCTGCCAGGTGATCCCGTGGACATAATGCTGGGTCAGACGGGGGCGGTCTCACAGCAGGACCTGGACCGCCTCCGCCGTGACTTCCACCTCGATCAGCCGCTTACCGGGCAACTGGTACGCTTCGTGGCCGACGCCGCCCGCGGCGATTTCGGCACCTCGTTCGCGCGCCGCAGGCCGGTCTTCACCATGCTGATCGAGGCGCTGCCTGCCACGATCGAGCTGGCGCTGGCCGCCACCGTCGTCGCCCTGCTGATAGCCGTACCGATCGGCGTGCTTTCCGCCGTATACCAGCGCTCGTGGCTGGACCGGCTGGCGATGGGCGGCGCGTTCCTGGGCATCTCGATGCCCGCGTTCTGGCTGGGAATCGTGGCGATAATCGTGTTCTCGGTCAGGCTCGGCTGGTTCCCGACCTCAGGCCGAGTAGGCCACGAGGTCCTCCTGGTGCCCGTGACCGGGTACTACCTGCTGGATAGCGTGCTCACGCGTAACTGGGCAGCGTTTGGCGACGTCCTGAGGCACCTTGCCCTCCCGGCCATCGTCCTGGGGGCCAGCATGATGGCGATCGTCGCCCGGGTCACGCGGTCCAGCATGGTTGAGGTGATGCGTGAGCAGTACGTAACCACGGCGCGCTCCAAGGGCCTGACCGGTCGGGTCGTCGTGTGGCGCCACGCGCTGCGCAACGCCCTCATCCCAACCGTGACCGTTGTTGGGCTGCAGGTAGGGGTGCTGCTCGGCGGCAACATGATCGTCGAAACGGTCTTCGGATGGCCGGGGATGGGCCGCATGGTCGTGGACGCGATCTTCAGCCGCGACTACCCGGTGGTGCAGGGCGCGGTCATGCTCTACGCGTTCACGTTCGTGCTCGCAAACCTGGCGGTGGACCTTTGCTACATCTACCTGGACCCACGCATCTCGCTGTAGCGGCGGAGGGGTGAAGGCATGGCGGTAGCCGCCAGGGCGGTTTCACCTCCAAGGCCCAAACGCCGCGGCATCTGGCTCACCCTGACCCGACTGGCGCGCCATCCCTCGGCCGTCACCGGGGCGGTGGTCGTGGTTGCCATTGCGCTCCTGGCGGTGTTCGCGCCGCAGATCGCGCCGTTCGACCCGGGCGC
>CAYLKW010000136.1:0-5004 GCA_964384245.1 uncultured bacterium | reverse complement strand
GCTCAGAGTTCAGATCAGGTGATGACTCTCACAAGCCCGATGAAGGATGGGTAGGGGATTCTCCTAACGGCGCACTCCGAGAAGTCACCTACGCGATCCCGCTTACCCTGAACTGCATTACAGGTATTGACCTCCCCGTACACCGATGAGAACTGCCGACATCGCAAACTGCCCTACGCTCCGTTGGCGCTCACGGGAAGGCCCCGGGTCGGCTCACCGGAAGGGACCCACCCCGCGACGGAGGCCTTCCTTTCCGGGCAGGCTGCGGGGTCCTGGCGGGCCCGCGGGAAGCCGGCGACGGAAAACCCCTTGCCCTACCTCGACAGCCGGCGGCTGTTTCCGTAAGACAAGGGGCGGTTCAACTTCGTCGGTGTCCATAGCCAGAGCCTGGGTTTTTGGCAATCCAGATCGCGCAGCATTTCCGGTTCGCCGCGGATTGGTATCGGTGCGGGCCGGTTGTGGTCTTGGTGCTCGCGTACTACGTGCTGCTGCGATCGGTGTGGCACGCCCAGCCGGTGTTGCGCCAGTGCCGGACCCGCTGCCGGCACTGCCGGATTTTCTTTCTGACCCACCCGCGCAACGCGGGGCGCAAGGATCTGCGCTGCCCCTTCGGCTGTCGGGAGGCGCATCGCCGACGAGCCTCCAACCAACGCAGCGCGGCGTACTATCGCGATGAGAAGGGCCAGGACAAGAAACGGGCGCTGAACGCCCGGCGCCGCAAGACCGCGGTGGGTCCGCCGGCGCCGGCGCCGTCGCCGTCGCCGGGACCGGAGCCACCGCGCCTTGGGCCTCCGCCCCTGATCGCCTATGTGCAGATGGTGGTCCGCCTCCTGGAAGGTCGTCTGGTGAGCCTGGCGGAGGTGGTGGCGATGCTGCGGCGCTCCCTGAGACAAGACCGCCTGGTCCGGACGCGGCGGAACGATCAGATTATCGCCTGGTTACATGCACAGCCTCCCTGACCAGGTGCCGCACGGGGTGATCCACCTCGAAGGGTCCCAGTTGGACCTGCGTTATGAGGGTTATCGGCTGCGTCAACCTCGCCGGGAGGCAGAGCTCTTGTCGGCGATCGCCCAGGAAGGCATCCGGGAACCCCTGCTGGGGGTCATGCACGACCCGAGCCCGATCCTGCTGGACGGCTTCAAGCGCGCGCGCTGTGCGCGCCAGCTTCAGCTCCACCTGGTGCCCTTTGTGGCCTGGGCCACCGACGAGGTCGTCGGCATCTTCCAACTGCTGCGGGCCGACCGGCAACACGCCCTGAGCCTCTTGGAGCAAGCCCGTTTCGTGGATGAACTGCACACCGCGCGGGGCCTGAGTGTGGCCGAGATCGCCCACGACTTGGGTCGCAGCAAGGCCGGGGTGAGCCTGCGCTTGGGGTTGCTCGAAGAACTGAGCCCGGTGGTGCGCGAAGCCCTCTTCGCCGGGGCCTTCCCGGTGTACGCCTACCGCTAGACCCTGCGCCCGTTTAGGCGCCTAACGGGCGTCACCGCCGCCGACTTGGACCAGTTCGTCGGCGCGCTCTCCGGCGCGAAGCTCAGCGTGCGGCAGATCGAAGGGCTGGCACACGGCTTCTTCCGCGGTCCGGCCTCCTTCCGGCAGGAGATCCTGCAGGGCCACCTGAGCCTGGCGCTGCGGCACCTGGAGGCGATGCCCCCCGACCCGGACGGCTGCAGTGAGTTCGAACGGGTCTTCCTGCAGGATCTGGAACAGACGCAGAAAGCGATGCTCCGGGTCCTGACCAAGAGCCAGGATCCCAGACTCCAGAGCCCGGCTTTTCGCGCCCAAGGCAATCTGCTCACCGCCGCGCTCCTGGGCCGCGCTCCGGCTTTCTTCCGCACCCTCCGTCAACTCCATGATCGCACCGGACAAGCGTAAGGCTCTCGTGCTCCTCCACCAGGAAGGCATGGCGATCCGCGAGATCGCCCGCCCTCTGGGGATGAGCCCTCGTACCGTGCGGCGGCTCCTCGCCCAGGCCGGAGCCCCGTCGCGGCCGGCGTTCGTCCCACCGCTGGACCCGGAGCTGGTGCGGGGGCTCTACACGCAATGCGAGGGCTACGTGCAGCGCGTCTGGGAGAAGCTCCGCGAGGAACACGGCGTGGACGTCAAGTACTCCACCCTGACGCGCTGGCTGCGGCAGTGGGGGATCAGCCTGCCACCGGCCCCGCGCTGCCAGCGGGTGCCCGATGAGCCGGGAGCCGAGCTGCAGCATGACACCAGCCCCTTCACGGTTCCCCTGGGCGGCGTGCCGACCAAGTTGCAGGCCAGTCTGCTCTACCTGCGGTACTCCAAGCGCCGGTATCTCCAGTTCTACCGCGTCTTCGACCGCTTCCGCATGCAGTGCTTCCTGCATCGGGCCCTCGTGCATTGGGGCTATGCTCCCCCGCTCTGCGTCATTGACCACACCAACCTCGCCCGGTGGCGCGGCCTGGGCGCCCAGGCGGTGATGGTTCCGGAGATGGACGCCTTCGCCAAAACCTATGGCTTCCGGTTCCTTTGCCACGCCCCCAAACACTCGGATCGCAAGGCCGGAGAGGAACGCAGCTTTTCCACGGTCGAGACCAACTTCCTGCCCGGCCGCACCTTCGAGAACCTCGCGGACTTGAACCGCCAGGCGCTGGACTGGTCCACCGTGCGGCAGGCGCAGCGGCCCCAGGGCAAGGCCGGCCTCATTCCGGCCCAGGCCTTCGAGCACGAGCGGCACTTCCTCCAGCCCCTCCCACCCGGCCTGCCGGCGCCCTACCTGGTTCTGGAACGGAGCGTCGATGAATACGGCGATGTCGCCGTGGACGCCAACTCCTATTGGGTGCCCGGCACCGGGCGCGGCCGCCTCAAGGTGCTGCGCTACGAGAACCACCTCCAGCTCTACCAGGACGGCCAGGTCGCCCTCGAATACCCCCTGGCCCCGGAGGGGGTCCGCAACCAGCAGTTCGCCCCGCCCGAGCGGCCCGCCGCCCACCCCCATCCCCGCCATCGCCCCCAGCCCAGCCACGAGGAGGAGAAGCGCCTGCGCGCGGTGGACCCGTCGGTCGCCGCCTATGTGGACTTCCTGCTGGCCACCCCGGGACACTTGCGCCACCAGACCCTGCGCCGGCTCTGGACCTTGAGCCAGCGGATGAGCCCGGCGCTGTTCACCCGCGCCGTCGCCCGGGCCCACCGCTACCGGATCCACGACCTCAAGATCCTGGAACGGATCGCCCAGCTCGACGTGCAGGACGCCCCGGGCCCGCTCCCGCGGCCGGCCATTGACGAGTCCTTTCGCGATCCTCCCGCCTATCAGGAAGGCCGGCTGACCGACTCCCCCGACCTCTCCCAATACCATGACTGACGACCTCCAGGAAAAACTCCGCGCCTTGCGCCTGCCGCGTCTGGCCGCCCACTGGGAGGCGGACCTCCACGAGGCCGCCCGTCAGCGGATGTCCCATGCCGCCCTCCTCACCCACGTCGTCGAGCAGGAATACCGCCTCCGCTGCGACCGCGCCCGCCTGCCCGAACCCTGGACGCTGGAGACCTTCCCCTTCGACCGCCAGCCCAAGCTCAACCGCAAACTCATCCAGGCCCTCTACGACACCCTGGACTTCCTGCCCAAGGCCCAGAACCTCATCTGGCTGGGTGGCACCGGCTGCGGCAAGACCGGTCTGGCCTCCAGCTTCCTGCGCCACGCCATCGGGCGCGGGGCCACCGGCCGCTACGTCCTCTTCGCCGACCTGGTCGCCGAACTCGATGCGGCCGTCGCCCTGCACACCCAGGAGGCCGTGCTCAAGAAGTATCTGCGCTGGGATGTCCTCTTGATCGATGAGCTCGGCTACGTCGAGGTCGAGCCTGTGCAGGTCGGGCTCTTCTTCACCCTGATGCACAAACGCCACCGCAAGAAACCGACCCTCATCACCTCCAACCTGGGCTTCAGCGACTGGGGCGCCTTCCTCAAGAACGATCACCTGACCGCGGCCCTCATTGACCGCCTGACCGAGGCCAGCCACGTCATCAACATGAAACAGTGCGTGAGCTTGCGCGCCAAGCTCGCCCCCGACCCCTGACCTGGCGTGAGCGCGCCCAACGCCTGCGCGCCGTCCCCCTGGCCGCCGTGTTGCACGACTCCGGCGCGGTGCCCGACCGCGCCGATCCCCACAAGTGGCACACCGCCCAGGGCGTCCTCTCGGTCACCGGCACCCAGTTCATGAACTGGCACCTCGGACGGGGCGGCGGCGGGGCCATTGATCTGGTGATGCACCTCCAGAGGTTGGGCTTTGGCCAGGCCTTGGAGTGGTTGGAGCGGCGCTATGCCGGCCGAGCGCTCCCGCCCCTGACCCCTCCGCCGCGCCCCGCGCTGCGCCTGCCGCCGCCCGCACCGGAGCACCTGGCCCAGGTTCGCCATTACCTCCGGGCACAACGCGGGCTGCCCGCCGCGCTGCTCGAGCCCCTCCTCCAGACCGGCAGCCTCTACGCCGATGCCCGGGCCAACGCCGTCTTCCTCCTGCGCGACTCACACGGCCAACCCGTCGGCGCCGAACTGCGCGGGACCGGTCCGCTCTCCTGGCGCGGCCTGGCGCCGGGTTCCCGCAAGGATCGAGGTTGCTTCGCCGTGCCGGCGACCCCGCGCGCGGCCAGCGTCCTGTGCGAGTCGGCCATTGACGCCCTCAGTTGCCACGCCCTGCATCCCGACTATCGGTGCCTCTCCACCGCTGGCGCCCGCCCCGATCCGGCCTGGCTGGCCGATCTCCTCGCCCAAGACGGCACCCTCTACTGCGGCTTTGATCGCGACGCCACCGGTGAAGCGATGGCCCAGGCCATGCGCGCGCGCCATCCGGCCATCCAACGGCTCCGCCCTTCCCGCAAGGACTGGAACGACGTCCTGCGCGGCACCGTCTCAACCCCGCACGGTTCCGGTCCCGTCCACCTCCACGAGCACCGGCCTCCTCGGAATCCCTGCTCGGAATCCCCGAAGCTCCCTCCTTGGAAAGGGAATCCGACTACCCCCTCTTCTCACCGGATGGGTCCCTTCCCGTGAGC
>CAYLKW010000135.1:2994-5137 GCA_964384245.1 uncultured bacterium | reverse complement strand
CTGGCGCCTGCACGTACGCCGCGCCGGCCTTCTCGCAGACGAACGCCCATGTGCGGTTCAGGGCGCCGTACTCGTGGTCGGTCGCAAGCACCTCGTCACCAGGGTTGAGCCGGAGGGAGCGGGCCACGATGTTGAGCCCGGTGGTCGTGTTGGGCACATAGACGAGATCGTCGCCTCCGGCGCCCAGGTACTCCCCGAGCGCCTGGCGCGCCCATCGCATCAGATCGCCTGCCCGCCGCGCGAGGAACTCGACCGGCTGCTCTTCCAGCTCTCGCTGCCATCGCTGGTACGCCTCGAAAACGGGCCTGGGACACGCGCCGAACGAGCCATGATTCAGGAATACAACGTCGCTCCGAAGCAAGAACATCGGTAACCTCCGGCTACTGCCTGGGCGTCAGGGCCAGGTCGAGGATTGCAAGCGGTCCGTCGGCGATCGTCACCCTTCTCGTCTCGGACTGGTAGCCTTCCTTGGAGATCCGCACGGAGTGCGTTCCCGCGGGCAGCAGGCGGTAGAACCGTCCGAAGGCGGGATCACTCGTGCGGGCCTTGACCGCGTCGCTGGTGAAGCCCTCCACCTCAACCTGCGCCTCCAACGGCCGGCCGGTCCGCGCGTCGGTCACCCTTCCGGTGATCCCTGGCCCACGGTAGATGAAGTTCTCGCCCTCCCTGCCGTGCAGGAACCGGCGCAGCCAAGCTCTGATCCCGTCCGAGAGGTTGCGCACGTACTCCTCGGCCTGCCGCAGCGAGAGCGGGTCGTCATCGGACGGGTCAGGGGTGTAGAAATACCGGTCGTTGTAAAGGCGCTGGGCGATCTCAACGATGTAGTGAAGCGTACCCAAGGCCGCGTGGTGCCAGTTCGACGACTGGCCATGTGGAGCCAGCAGGGCAGGCGCGGGCATGCGGCACACCGCCGGGTCAAACATCGGCGACCCCATCTGGCAGAACCCCCCGGCCTGCCTGGATACCATTATCCAGGACGCGAGTTCACGTGCCGTTTCCGACAGCCTGGCCTGGTCAGGCGGGGGAGGGAACGGATCTTCAGCCGGCCTGGCGCCCCACGGCCGCATGATTTGGCTCTGTGGGAATGGGTTGCCGTGGTGGAAGTCAATTCCGAACAGGGGGCGCTGTTCGAGGGCCAGGTCGCGCAGCGCCCGGGTCTCGGGCTCCGAGAAGGGCGCGGTGCCGCGATAGTACGAGGCGTTCGGGTCAACGCACTCCGGCTGATAGACGGCGCAGCGGTCCCAGCGGAAGTCGTAGTTGCGGTTCAGGTCCACGCCGGGCCGGTCGCTGTTCTTGCGCCGGTTCGTCTCGTAGCCGTAGACGTTCTGCACCGGCACGAACCAGATCTCGTAGGCGTTGACCCAGTCGGTCATCTCCGGGTCAGCGCCGTATCCGCGGGTCAGATCGTGGATAAGGCCGAGCGTGATCCGAAGCCCCAGCGGCTCCCGGCCGTGGACTATGCCCAGGAAGAGCCAGGCCGGTTCGTCCTCCTCCTGCGCCGCGTTGTCCGAGATCTTCACCGCCATGATCGGCTTGCCGTGTTGGCTGCGGCCGATCTCGCGCACGCGCACGATGTCGGGGAAGCTGTCTTGAAACCGCATCAGGCGGGCGACCACCTGCTCGTACGAGGGGTAGAACGCCTCCTGCGGCTGGGCGCTTGTGCCGGTGGGGGAGCCCGCGAGGGACAACCCGGCCAGGAGAGCGCCGACGGCCAGGAGACGCAGGATCAAGCGGCGCCAGATCAAACCGACAGCCCCCGCACCTCGCGCGGCAGCTTGCTCAGCCGCTCCGCGCCCTGGGCGGTCACGACGACTATCTCCTCCAGGCGGACCCCGAACTCGCCTTCGAGGTAGATGCCCGGCTCGACGCTGAAGACCATCCCCTCCTGCATCAGCAGATCGTTGGTGTGCGTGACCGAGGGGGGTTCATGCCCGCTGAGGCCGATGCCGTGGCCGGTGCGGTGCGTGAACTCCTTGCCGTAGCCGGCGCTCTCGATCACGGCGCGCGCGGCCTTGTCAACCGCCGAAAGCGGGGCGCCGGGCCTGACCGCGTCCATGCCCGCGCGCACGGCGTGCTCGACGATCGCGTGAACCTCGCGATACCGCGCCGAGGGCTCGCCCAGGTATCCCATGCGGGTGATGTC
>CAYLKW010000135.1:0-2894 GCA_964384245.1 uncultured bacterium | reverse complement strand
CCCACTGCCCCTGGAGGAGCAACAAGAAGTCGGCCCGCATAGTGTCGCCGACGCAGATGCGCTTCGGGACGCCCAGCCGGCCGCGTGCCTCGCGCAGCGCCTCCCCGGGTCCCTCGGCATCGGTATAGGTAAGAAAAGGAAGGTCAACGTGTCCGCGCCCTTCCCCGGCGTTGAGCTCGGGTACCAGGAAGAGCGCGTCGTCCCCGCTGAGGAACAGGTAGCACGGCCGCTCGTCGGCGTGCGGGGTGTAACCGAGCAGGTAGAGCATGTCGTCGCCCGGCGGTAGGCTTACAAGATCAAACCCTGCCGCTCTCATCTGGGCGCGCGTGCGGGCAAGGCGGTCGGCATTGGGCATCTGGCGTTCCTCCAGGGCGCGCACTCCCTGCGGGCAGGAGTCCGCGCTACAGCACTCAATACACCATCTGCTTCCGGTAGACCTCCCGTAGGTGCGCCGCCGGTCGGCAGGAACGATCCGGCGCGCCGGCGAATCCGCCCGCGGTCATGTTGTCACGGTCCCCAGCATCGTCCCCGACCGGTGAATCCCTGATTCGCCTCCGGCGCCGCGCCGCGAAGATCGCAGTGATCCTGGGCGAGCGCTACCCGGTCACCCGCCTTCCCCTCAAGCACCGGAACCCGTTGCAGTTGTTGGTGGCGACGATACTGTCGGCGCAGTGCACCGACACTCAGGTGAACAGGGTCACGCCGGCGTTGTTCGCCCGCTACCGCACGCCGGAGGAGTTCGCCGCAGCTGACCCCCTTGCGATCGAGGCGCTCATCCGGCCCACGGGATACTTCCGACAGAAGGCGCGGGCGATCGCGCGGATGGCCAGGACGCTGGAGCAGAAGTTCGGTGGTGTCGTGCCGGGCACGATGGAGGAGTTGCTGCAACTCCCTGGCGTGGGACGCAAGACGGCCAACGTGGTCCTCGGCGGCATCTTCGGCGTGCCCGGCGTCGTCGTGGACACGCACGTGCGGCGCATCAGCCAGCGTCTGGGCCTGACCGTGCACGACGATCCACCCAGGATCGAGCAAGACCTCATGCGGATTCTAGATCGCGGTCAGTGGTCGGATTTCTCCCTGCGAGTTATCTATCTGGGCCGGGAGATCTGCCGGGCGCAGCGTCCGCAGTGCCCGTCGTGCCCTCTGCGGCGTCTCTGTCCTTCCGCGGAGTTCGAGGGACGGCCGCCGTGGATGATGCCCCGCCGCCCGACGCGGCGGGTGGCTACGTCGAGTCCTTCCGCGCGCGGAAGCCGGCCCAAAGGCCCGTCCAGCCGATGACCATGTGCGCCAGGGCGTAGAGGTACCGTGCCTGGATGCCCAGCACCGGGATCCGTCCCCCGATCAGCAGCGCGCTGAGAAACCCGAGGAGCGCCGCAAGGGTGTAGACCAGGCCCGAGGTCTGCGCCCCCAACCTGACGCCCCAGCCCACGGACCCCAGGCAAACCAGCACCGCACCGCTGCCCAGGTGGAAAAGCCTGAGCTCCGGAGCCAGATATCCCAGCAACAGTAGAACAATGCCGGCGACCAGGCAGTAGATTCGCACCATAGCCTGCTATCTTCGTCCCTGTTGCGCCTGCTCCCTCCGCAGGAGTGCCCAGGGCTTAGGGTGAATCGCCCGGTGAGGTGATGGTACCCATGCGTACGGGACGCTCAACCGTGATCGCGCGCCGTGGGATGATCGCCACGGGCCACCCGCTGGCGACCGCGGCGGGATTGAAGGTGCTGGCGGACGGTGGCAACGCCACAGACGCCGCGGTGGCCGCGGCAGCGGTGCTGGGAGTGGCGCAGCCGATGATGAGCGGCCTCGGCGGCGACACTTTCATGCTGGTTTACCACAGGGCAGAAGGCCGCGTTTGGGGCCTCAACGGCAGCGGCCCTGCTCCCGCGGGCGCGTCGCGAGAGTACTTCATCGAGCAGGGCCACGCGACGATGCCGATGCGTGGAATGCTGGCCGCATCGGTGCCCGGCTCGGTCCGGGCGATGGACGAGGCCCTGGACCGATGGGGCAGCGGCCGGTTCTCCCTTCGCAGGTTGCTCGAGCCGGCGATCCGCTACGCCGAGGAGGGCGTACCGGTGGCGCGCAAGATCGCCCTGTGGCTGCGCGAGGCCGCGCCCGTGATCGCCCAGTACCCTTCTTCAGCGGCCGTGTTCATGCCTCGCGGCAGGCCACTGGAAGAGGGCGAGATTCTGGTCCAGCGCGATCTCGGCGCATCTCTGCGCGTGGTGGCCGCGGGCGGTTCCGCGGCGTTCCATGAAGGTCCAATAGCCGCGGCGATCGGCGCTTACAGTTGTGCCCACGGAGGGCTGCTGTCGGCCGGCGATTTCGCCGGATATGCCGTGGACGTGCACGAACCCCTGCACACGACGTTCCGCGACATGACCGTCTACGCCACGGCGCCGCCGTCCCAGGGGATATTGCTGCTCGAGATGTTGAACATCCTCGAGGGTTTCGAGCCCGCACGCTGGGATTCGCCCGATTCAATTCACCGGGCGGTTGAGGCCAAGAGAATCGCCTATGCCGATCGCCTGGCCTACATGGGCGACCCGCTGTTTGTCCGCAATCCCACTTCCGAGCTGCTCGACAAGGCGTACGCGGCCCGCCGACGAAGAGAGATCAACATGAACCAGGTGGCCGGCGCCTGCGCGGGTGGCCTTCCGCCTGAGAAGACCGGAGACACCACCTACTTCTGCGTGGCCGACTGCGAGGGGAATCTCGTCTCTTACATCACAAGCCTCTCGGCCGCATTTGGCTGCTGCGAGATCGTCGAGGGAACCGGCATCTTGTTGAACAACCGCGCAGGCCGGGGGTTCACCCTAGAAGCCGGGCACCCCAACTGCATCGCGCCCGGCAAGCGGACGATGCACACCTTGACCCCATACATGGCCTTGCGCGA
>CAYLKW010000134.1:0-5150 GCA_964384245.1 uncultured bacterium | reverse complement strand
CGACCGGTGCGAGATCCACACCGATGTAGAAGGGGTATTCACGGCTGACCCGCGGGTGATCCCCGATGCCAGGCTGATTCGCCGGATCTCATACGACGAGATGCTGGAGATGGCGGACCTGGGAGCCCGGGCCCTCCAGCCGCGCGCTGTCGAAGTCGCCAAGCGGTTCGGGGTCACGCTAGTGGTTCGATCCAGTTTCAGCCACGATCCGGGCACGCAGGTGGGAGGAGGAGACGATATGGAGGAAGTCATCATCAGGGCGGTCACCCACAGCTGCGACGAGATCAAGCTGGTGTTGGAGGCCGTGCCCGACGTGCCGGGGGTGGCGGCCCGGGTGTTCCGGGCCCTGGCAAACGCCGGGGTAAAGGTGGACATGATCCTGCAGGGCATGCATCACGAAGGACGAAACGACATCGCCTTCACAGTGGTCAGGGAGAACCTGGATGACGCCCGCCGCGTCTGCGGGGAGCTGGTGATTGAGTTGGGCGCCCGCCGGGTGGGGGAGGATGCGGGGATCGCCAAGGTGTCGGTGGTGGGGGCCGGCATCTCGCAGGATGCTGGGGTCGCCGCCTCCATGTTCGAGGCCCTGGCAGAGGAAGGGATCAACATTGACATGATCGGTACTTCTCCCCTGCGCATTTCCTGCGTTATCTCCAGGGACAGGGCGGCGGATGCGGTCGGGGCCCTCCATCGCCGCTTCAACCTGTCAGGCTGATTCCCCCCTGCTTCCCGTTTCGATACAATAAAGGTTACGGTTTCTCGATATGGCCATGCTCCTGCAGGGCCTCGTGGAGCTTCTCCGCGGTGCGCCTGCCTACGCAGAGATCCGCCATGCCCTGATCGAGGGTGAGCTGCCGCCGTGCGTCCTCGGGCCTGGCGGCAGCGCGGCGGCGTGCCTGCTGGCCGTGATCATCACCGATCCCAAGATCGCGGGCACGGCCCCTGGCGGGATTAGCGCGCGGGCGCCCTCCCTGGTCATCACCCCCAACCGCGAGGCCGCGGAGCGCCTGGCCGATGACCTGCGGGCGGCGCTCTCGGGTGCGGCTATCCAGGCCGTACTCTTCCCGGACGATCCGGCCGCGGTGCGCGAGCGCCTGGGGATCCTGGACGCGCTCGCCGCCGGCCCACTCGCCGTGGTGGCGTCCGCGGCCGCGTGCGCCGAACCGCTCCCTTCCCCCGAAGCCCTGTCCGCTGCGACGCTCCGCCTGCGCCCCGACCAGACACTGCCGCGCGATCGCCTGGTGGCCAGTCTGGAGTCCGGCGGCTACCAGCGCGTCGGGCTGGTGGCCAATCCAGGTGAGTTCGCGGTGCGCGGGGGCGTCGTGGACCTGTTCCCACCCGACGCCGACGCGCCGGTACGCCTCGATCTGTGGGGAGACGAGGTGGACTCGCTGCGCGCGTTCGATCCACTCTCGCAGCGCGGCCTGGAAGCGCTGCCCGAGGTTACGGTGCGGCCGGCGTGGCTGCGCGCGGAAGGCGACGACGCCGTATCGCTCTCGGACTATCTTCCTGACGGCGGGCTGCTGGTGTTGGTGGAACCGGCCGAGGCCGAAGGCGCGGTCCGCCTGCTCGGCGAGCGCGCCGTCCAGCCGCTGCCCTGGTCGCGGATCGCCACCCGGACCCCAGGCCGCCGCCCCTTTGCGATCGCGGCGGCGAGGCCGCCCGAGGGCCGCTGGCACGAGGTCCGGATGGATGTGGGCGGTCTGGAGGTCCACGGCGGACAGACGCACCTGTTCGCCAAGATGCTCGCAGGCCTGGCAGAAGAGGGATTGAGCGTTGTGGTCGCCTCGGCGCAGGCCGGCCGCCTTGCGCACATCCTGGCGGATTCCGGAATCGAGGTGGCGCTGGTCGAGCGCCTGGAAGCAGCGCCGCTCCGCGGCCGCATAGTGGCCGTCCCCGTTCCCCTGGCGCGGGGGTTTCGCCTCGACTCGGCAGGCTTGGCGGTGGCGACCGACGCCGAGATCGTCGGCTGGAAACGGCGTCGGCCCCGGATGCGGTTCCTGCGCGAGGGCGAGCGCCTGACGTCGTGGGCCGACCTCTCCGCGGATGATCTGATCGTGCACCTGCACCACGGCATCGGCCGCTACCGGGGCCTGGTCCGTCTGCAGATGGGCGGCGCGGAACGAGAGTACCTGTTGCTCGAGTACGCGGCGGAAGACCGGCTCTACGTGCCCACCGACCAGATCGGACTGGTGCAGCGCTACATCGGCGCCGAGGGCGCGCAGGTCAGAATCCATCGCTTGGGCGGGGCCGATTGGGAGCGCGAGAAACGCCAGGCCAAAGAAGCCACGCGCGAAATGGCCGCCTCGCTGCTGGCGCTCTACGCTGTTAGGGCCACCGCCCCAGGCCACGCTTTCGGTCCGGACACGCCCTGGCAGGGCGAGATGGAGGCGGCGTTTCCCTACGAGGAGACCCCGCACCAGCGCATGGCCATCGAGGAGGTCAAGCGCGACATGGAGGCGCCGCGGCCGATGGATCGGCTAGTCGCCGGCGACGTCGGCTACGGCAAGACCGAGGTGGCGCTGCGCGCGGCGTTCAAGGCGGTCATGGATGGCGCTCAGGTGGCCGTGGTTGTCCCGACCACGGTGCTGGCGCAGCAGCACTTCGGGGTCTTTACCGAGCGGTTTGCCCCCTACCCAGTAACCGTGGAGTTGCTCAGCCGCTTCCGCTCGCCCGCCGAGCAGAAGGCGGTGCTGGCAGGCCTGGCGGCCGGCACCGTGGACGTGGTGATCGGCACCCACCGGCTGCTCGGCAAGGACGTGCGTTTTCGCAACCTGGGCCTGGTGGTCGTGGACGAGGAGCAGCGTTTCGGCGTCGGCCACAAGGAGCACCTCAAGACGCTGCGACGGAGCGTGGACGTGCTCACCCTCACCGCCACGCCCATCCCGCGCACGCTGCACATGTCGCTGGCCGGCCTGCGCGATCTCACGGTGATGGAGACGCCGCCGGAGGCCCGGCTGCCCATCCACACCGAGATCCGGCCACAGAACGACGACCTGGTACGCGACGTGATCCGACGCGAGCTGGCGCGTGGCGGACAGGTGTACGTGGTGCACAATCGGGTCGAGACGATTGGGCGCGCCGCCCGACGCATCCGCCACCTAGTGCCCGAGGCGCGCGTCGGGATCGGCCACGGACGGATGCCGGAGGAGCGTCTGGAGACCGTGATGCTCGACTTCCTCGGCGGACGCTTCGACGTGCTCGTCTGCACCACCATCGTGGAGATCGGGCTGGACATCCCTCAGGTCAACACGATCCTGATCGAGGACGCGCACCTGATGGGGCTGGCGCAGCTCTACCAGTTGCGCGGCCGCGTGGGCCGAGCCGACCGGCAGGCGTACTGCTACCTGCTCTACCCGCCCGCGACCCCGCTAACGCCCGAGGCCGAGCAGCGGCTGCGGGCGATGGCCGAGTTCGTGGAGCTGGGCTCTGGGATGGGGCTGGCGATGCGGGACCTCGAGATCAGGGGGGCCGGCAACATCCTGGGCCCCGAGCAACACGGCCACGTGGCCGCGGTGGGCTTCGACCTCTACTGCCGGCTGCTGGACGAGGCGATCCGCGAGTCGCGCGGCGAGATGGTCGAGGAGGCGCGCGATCCGGCGCTCGAACTTGGCGTGGACGCGCACCTGCCCGCGGCGTACCTGCCCGACGAGAACGAGCGCATGGCCTGCTACCGGCGCCTGGCAGCGGCGCGAACCGGCGATGAGGCAGAGACCGTCGCCGCCGAGATGGAGGAGCGGTACGGTCCACCTCCGCCTCCGGCACTCGCGCTGCTCGACGCGGTACGAGTGCGGATCGCGGCGCGCGACGCCGGCGTCGCCTCGATTGCGCGCCAGGACGGCCGCTTCGTTGTGCGCATGAATGAGGCCAGCCACTTCGACGCTGCGGCCCAGGATCGGCTCCGCCTCGCGCTGGGTAGCCGGGCCCAGGTCACGGCGACCGGCCTCACGGTACGGGCGACGGGGCGAGATCTCACCGAGCAGGCCGGCGCGTTGATCGAGGTGCTGGCGCTGCTTGGAAGGCTGGCGGCGCACGACGCGCTGCGGTATGCTGGTTCCGTTCGCATAGAGGAGGGAGCTTCCAGATGAAGCTACGCAATGTCATTATCGCCGTCGCCGTGGTGGTCGTCGTGGCAGCCGCGGGCGTCGGAGCATGGTTTCTGACGAAAGGCGCCCGGCAGGGTTCGGCGTTGGCCGCCCGGGTGAACGGGGACGCGATCTACTGGTCGCAGGTAGATGTCGAGGTAGCCCGGGCCGCTGCCCAGTTTGGACTGGATCCGGCCAGCGAGGAGTTCAAGAAGCAGCGGGACGAGATCTCCAAGGCGGTGATAGACCAGCTCGTGGCGCAGCGTCTGGTGGTGCAGGAAGGGCGGAAGCGCAACATCGCGGCTAGTGACAAGGAAGTCGAGGAGCAGCTCGCCGCGATCAAGCAGCGGTTCCCCGGCGAAGCCGAGTTCACCAGCGCCCTGGCCCGCAACGGCCTGACGCTCACCGGCCTGCGCGAGATGATCCGCATCAATGCCACCCAGCGGCGCGTGGCAGAAGCCGTGGCAGTGGCAAGCGTGTCGGACGACGAGGTGCGCAAGCAGTACGACGCCAACCCGGCGCTCCACGACAAGCCCGCCCAGATCAAGGTCAGCCACATCCTTCTGCGTATAGCCGAGAAGGGCGCCGAGTCGGTGGCCAATGCCAAGGTCAAGATCGTCCAGGCGAAGCTGGCCGATGGCGCGAAGTTCGAGGACCTGGCCAAGCAGTACTCCGAGGACCCCGGAAGCGCGGAGCGCGGGGGCGACCTGGGGTACGTTACCAAGGGCACGCTGGTCAAGGAGTTTGAGACCGTCGCGTGGGCGCTCAAGCCCGGACAGACCAGCGGCCCGGTGCGGACGCAGTACGGCCTGCACATCATCCGGGTCCACGAAACGAAGGCCGCCGAGAAGGGCTCGTTCGAGAAGGTCAAGGAAGAGATCCGCGGGCAGCTGCTCGGGGCCAAGCGCGAGAAGGCCTTCGACGCCTGGCTGACCGACCAGCGGAAGTTGGCCAAGGTCGAGCGCTTCGAGAGGCTCGAGAGGAAGTAGCGGTCCGGCCGGAGATCTTCGAGCGCATGCGCTACACCTTCGACGACCTGGTGGCGGTCATGGCCCGCCTGCGCGG
>CAYLKW010000133.1:0-5351 GCA_964384245.1 uncultured bacterium | reverse complement strand
CGCGCCGCGGTGTGGGCATGGGTGTGGGCAGGCCTGGCCACCCTGACCAAGGGGCCCATCGGCCTGTTGCTGCCTACCATGGCCGTGGGCGGGTTGTGGCTTGTACGGCGCGACTGGTCCTCCTGGCGCAGGACTCCCCTGTTGGGCCCGGCCCTCTTCTGCCTGATCGGGCTCTCGTGGTACCTGGTCGAAGCGCTGCGCCACGGCGAGCCGTTCCTCCGGAGCGCGGTCGGCTACTATCTGTTCGGCCGTTTCTTCGGCGTCGTCGAGAACCAGCCCGGGCCGTGGTGGTTCTATGTCCCGGTCTTGATCGTTGGGGCTTTTCCCTGGACCGCGTTCCTGCCCGCGGCGATCGTCTACCATGTAAGGCGGCGCCGCGAACTGGGCAGCCAGACGATCCTCGTCTGGAGCGGCATCACGCTGCTCTTCTATTCCCTGGCTGGCACCAAGCTGCCCAACTACGTCTTGCCGATCTACCCGATGATGGCGATCGGGATGGCGCGTCTGTGGCAGGAGTCCGCGGCTGGCATCTCCGCCGAGACCTCCGGTTTGATGCGGACGGCCACCGGGCTCCTGGGGGTGACCGTCGCGGCGTTCGTGGCCGCGATCGCGCTCCACGGGTGGACGAAGTTTCCCTCCGAGATGCTGGATCTGCGCGTCCCGCTTGCCGCTGCCGCCGCGGTCTTCGCCGCTGGCCCGCTGGTGGCCACTTGTCTCCTGCTGGTCCGCCGGCCCGCGCCGGCCCTCGCGGCGCTGCTGCTGACCCCGGTGGTCGCCGTGCCGGTGCTCGTCCACCTCACGCTTCCGGCCATGGAGCGCTACCGTCCACTTCCGCGGATTGCCCGGGCGATAGCGGCATCCGCGCGTCCGTCCGATGCGGTGGCCGCGGTGGCCATGAACACGGCTGCCTCGCTCGGTTTCTACTCGGGCCGCCGCATCATCTGGGCAGAGAGCCCCGATGATCTGGCCGGAGCGATCTGCCGCCACCCTCGACTGTTCGTCGTCGTCCCTCCCAACCTGCCGTCATGGTGGGCTCAGGGGTCGCTTCCAGCGGGCGCGCGCCTGCAGGGAGACGACCGCGGGTATCGCATCTTCCTGAAGCAAGGGCCCGGGCCGTGTTCCGGAATGGAGGACGCCCAGTGAAGCTCGGTCTGATCCTGATCCCGGTGCTGATCGTCGTCAGCGGAGTGGTCGCGTACGTTGGGAACATGGTCGGGCGGGCGATCGGCCGGCGCCGGCTGACGGTCCTGGGGCTCCGACCGCGGCACACCGCCCATGTGATCACGGTGGCGACGGGCATGCTGATTACCCTCATCACGCTGGTCTCGGTCGTACTCGTATCCTCCGACGCCAGGGTCGGGCTGTTCCGGCTCGATGATCTCCGCCGCCAGATCGAGGACGCCGAGGCGCGGCTGCGCGAGGTGGCAGGAGGGGACATCGCCTACATGCGCAACCAGGAGGTGCTCAGGGAGGTGATTGATGGGCGGCTGCCGCAGCCCGAGATTCTCAACCGGCTGGACGCGCTGCGGCTGCGCGCGGTGGACGCGGCCGCGGGCAACGGCGTCGCACCCAACCTGGTCACGGGCGCGGTGTTCAGCCTCTACCCGCCCAACCTGACATGGGAGGCGCTTGCACGCCTGATCTCGCTCCGCGGCAGGGAGACCGTGGCGCGGATAGTGGCGCAGGAGAACTCGCTGCGGGGCGAGTCCTTGCAGATCTTCGTACAACTAGTGGATCGTCGTCTTGCCTACGCGAAAGGGACGCTGCTCGGCGAAGGAGTGGTTGACGGCCGCGCCCCGCGCGAGCAGATCAGCCGCAGCCTGCTTGCCCTGGTTGACGCGGCCGCGGAGCGGGCGCAGGCCAAGGTCCTTTCCCCGCCGTTTGCCCGCATCACCGAACTGCCCCGCGGTCAGGTTGACGGCGACGAGCACCGGGCCGCGGTCACGCGCATCGCGGAGCGACGCCGCGAGGTGCGCGTGCAGGTCCTGGCGCGGGGAGACATTATGACCGATTCCCCGCTGGCGGTGACCTTTGCCCTGGAGGGGGCAAGAGGACCCCGGCCCTAGCCGTCGAACTCAACTCACAGCGGTGCAGGTTGGCGCAGGGGCACCAGGCAACTGCGTCACAAGAGGGAAGTCCGGTATCACCCGGCTGCTAGTTGCGTCCGGGAAGTCCGGCGCGGTCCCGCCGCTGTCACGGTGAGCAGGCGCTACCCCACAGGGGCATGCCACTGGGAAGGTTTCCCGGGAAGGCTGGCGACCTGCGATGACCCGGAGCCAGAAGACCTGCCTGCACCGATGCCACACGCCTTCGAGGCAAGGGAGGTGGGCAGGTGCTTGTTCGTGTGCTGGTAGTATTGCTCTGCGGTGCGCTCACCCTGGGCCCCTCTGGCCCGCTGTTCTCCCAGGAACCTCCGCCCGAGTTCGAACTGCCCGAGGTCATCTCGCCGGCCAGGAGGCCCCAACCCGCGGCGGCCTCGCCGGCCAGCGTTTCGGTGATCACCGCCGCGGAACTGAGGCGGTTGGGCGTGCGCACCGCTGGCGAGGCGATCGCGTTTCTGCCCGAGGTGGCGGCACGCGCCTACGGCGGCCCAGGAAGCCTGATCACCCCGAGCATCCGGGGGAGCAGCGCCGAACAGGTGCTGGTGCTGCTGGACGGCGTCCCACTCAACGGCGTCTTCGCAGGGACCGTGGACCTCAGCACTATTCCGATTGACGACATCGAGCACATCGAGGTGCTGCGCGGGCCGTTCTCGGCCATCTACGGCAGCGGCGCGCTGGGCGGGGTGATCTCCATCGTAACGCGCCGCCGGGCGCCGGCGACGGCCACGATCAGCGGTGGTTCCTTCGGTCTGCTGGGCCTGGGGCTCGCCGGCGGAGGAGCGGCCCGACTGACGCTGCGGTACGACGCCGCCGTGGGCGAACGGCCTAACAGCGACCTGCGCAGCGGCTACTTCTCGCTGCGTCTGGGCGATGCCGCTCGCGGGCGCCGGTGGGACCTCGTCCTGACCGGTTCGAGCGGATCCCGCGGCTCTCCGGGTTCCACTTTCTTCCCTTCACCGCTGGCGCGGCAGCAGGACGGCCGCCTGGCCGCGGCGCTGACGGTCGAACAGGAGCGCGGCCGCACCACCGACCGCCTGCGCCTGATGGTGCACCGGGAGAATCTGGCCTTCCGCGATCCCCTCTGGTGGATTGATGACAAACACACAGGCACGGCCTGGGGCGCGGAGTGGCAGCGCGCCGTGCGGATCTCTCCTGCCCGGGTCATAGCGCTGGGCGCCGACGCGCAGCTTCAACACCTGCGCAGCACCAGCGTGGGAGAGCGGTCCGCAACCATAGGCGCCATCTATGTCCAAGATGACCGCGTGCTCGGGCCACGCCTGCTGCTCTCGAGCGGACTGCGCGCGGACCTGCACTCGGTCTACGGCGCGCAGATCAACCCGCGGGCAGGGCTGGTCTACTTCGTGCGGCCGGACCTCCGCCTGCGCCTGGCAGCGGGCCGCACCTTCCGCGGGCCGACGATGGCAGACCTGTACTATCCCTTCGACGGCTTCGCCGTCGGCAATCCATCGCTGCGGCCGGAGCACGCCTGGTCGTTGGACGCGGGGATCGAGGCCTCGCTGGGACCACGCGCCACGGCACGCGCAACGGTCTTCTGGAGCGACGTGCGCGACCTCATCCTCTGGGTTCCTGACGCTTCCTGGATCTTCTCGCCGCAGAACGTCGGCGCGGCATCGCTCCGCGGAGCATCGGTCGAGGTAGAGGGCGCGATTAACCCCCGATGGCATCTGCGGGCGTCATCCACCTGGATGGCGGCCACCGATGCGGCGACCGGGCTTGACCTTCCCAACCGGGCGCGCCACACCGCCGCGCTCGCGCTGAGCGCGGCGCTGCCCCGCGGCGCTTCTGCGACCGCTGCGGCGGTCCTGGTGGGCGCGCGGTTTGCCGACTCCGCCAACACGGTGACGCTGCCGGCGTACCTGAGCCTCGGTCTGGCGGCGCAGGTGCCGCTGAGGGCCGGGAGCGCGCTGCGGCTCTCGGTCCAGAACCTCCTGGATGCCCGCTACGAGCCGGTGCAGGGCTATCCCGCGGCCGGTCGAACGCTCATGGTGGAGTACGTGCTCAGGAGATGAAGCGGCTGTCTGCTCTCGCCCCGTTGGTCGCGCTGGCCGTTCTGGCGGTCCTGGCAGCCGGCGCGCTGCTGCTGGGCGGCAGGATTCTGCCTGATGAAGCGGCGCCGGGGGTAGGCGCCGGAGGACGCGCGCCCAACGCTCCGGCTTCCGCCGAACCAGCGCCTTCGGCGCAGCAGGAGTCCGGGCTGCCCGAGGACGAGACCGTGCCCGCGGCAGCACCACCCCCGGCGCGCCGGCCTGCCCTGAAGGAGCGGATACAGCCTCGGCCCACGCAGGCCCAGGCCGCGCGGCCTCCGATCGCGGTGGCCCAGCCGACGCAGCCCAGCACCGGCCAGGCCGGTTCCGCGGCTGCGCCTGCCCCAGGAAGCGGGGGATCCTCGACCGGAGCGGCGCCGATGCCGGGCCCGGGAGCCGGGCCGCAGGAAACCGACGCCGCAGCGCCGCCACCTGCGGCGGGCATTGCCCCTGCACCCGCGCAGCCCCCGACCGCGCCCGCTTCGCCGCCAGTCACCGCCGCCCCGGTGGTAACGCCCCCGGTGCCCGTTGCCCTGCACCCGCCGCAACATCCCGATGCCTGGCGGGTTGTCGTGGAACCCCCTGGCCTTGCCGCCGAGGCGCGGTCGGAACATGTCTCGGCGCGGGTGCGGCTGCGGCTCCTGGTGCGCGAGGACGGCGCGGTGGGCCGCGTTGAGGTCGCGGTGCCCTCGGGCCGCCCCGAGCTGGACGCCGCGGCCGCAGCGGCGGCTGCGGGCTGGCGCTTCCTGCCGGCGCGCCGGGACGGCGCGCCCATTGCGAGCATCGTGCTCATCTGGGTTGCGTTCGTGGGCGCGCCGTGAGCGACCAGGCCCGCCGGGTGGTCCTGGCGATTGACCCGGGAAGCGCCAGGTGCGGCGTGGCCGTCTGCGAACCCGGAACGGTCCACGCGAGGGCCGTGGTCTCGCGCGAGGCGCTGCCGGCGCTGGTGCGGGACTGGCAGTCGCGCTATGCGGTGACCGAGGTGGTGGTCGGCAACCGCACCGCGTCGGCGACGGTGATTGCGCTGCTCGAGGATGCGGACGTGACCTCGGTGTCGGTGGTCGAGGAAGGGGGAACCACGCTGCGGGCCCCGGCCCGCTACTTCGCCGAGCACCCCCCGCGTGGGTGGCGGCGGCTGGTGCCGCGCACCCTCCAGACGCCGCCCGAGCCGTACGATGACTATGCCGCGGTGCTGCTGGCCGAG
>CAYLKW010000132.1:0-5677 GCA_964384245.1 uncultured bacterium | reverse complement strand
GAGTGCAGGGAGAGGCTAGGGCTGGAGGCCGGAGGTTGACGATGAGGATGGCGATGGCCGTGTTCGCGCTCGCCTGCGCGCTTCGACCTTGGAAAGGTCGCGGGCTCGAAGTAGCCCGCGGAGCCAACACGATCCGCGAGCACTCACCGGAGGACGACGAGCACGCCAAAGACGACCGCCATCACTACCTCGACCACACCGACCCGTGCGACCACAAGCCGTCGCGGCCGCATCCACAACCCGACGACAGCCTTGACCGTGCCAGGGAGCAACGCTAGACCCGCTGACTGGGGCCACCCCAACAGCGGCGCCCACAGGAGCGCCGCCAGCACGCCTGATGCCGCGGGCACCCAGGCCTTCCATCCCAGGAGCACGCGGCGGGGCCCGGCGAGATCCGGCGGCCACTTCGGTTGCTCGCGCACCTTCACCCGCACATAGAAGACGGTCGCGCCAAAGTAGGCCAGGTTGAGGGCGTAGAGTCCCCACGCGGCGGGCGCCCACTGGCCTGACGCCGCGTACCACGAGGCCGGCGCGGCCAGGGTCAGTCCTGCCACGCCCCAGAGTTCGCCGGCGACCGTCATCTCGACCCTACGGGAGACGAGCCAGAGGTGGACGGCCAGCAGCAGAGCGGCCAGGATCCCGATGGCCACCAGATCCGCGCGGCCGCGCGCCGCGAGCAGTGCGCCCAGCGCCAGCGCGGTCAGCAGGTAGCCGGCAGCCCACCGTATCCACCGCGCCCGCTCCGGATGTACGGGCTGCCGCGCCAGGAGCATCAGCGGCCACCGGCCCAGGTAGACCGCCCACGCCGCCGCGAAGAACGACCACCAGAGGGGATCGAACGACGGCGCCACGGCGGCGCCGGTGACCAGCGGAACTCCGAGCATCATCCAGCCGCCGTGCTCGCGCGGGACGACCGGGTTGAACCTAGGAATCGAGCGTTACCTCGATCGGGGCCTCGCCCCGGGCGGTGATCTGCCCGATCCGCGCGGTGATCTCCACGCCGCGCGAGTGGAGCGCGTCCTCTAGCGCGCCCGCCCGCTCCGGCGCGCTCGCGATCAGCAGCCCGCCTGAGGTCTGCGCGTCCGCCAGGAGGATCCGCGTGATCTCGTCCACCTCCGGTGCCCATCGCACCTTGTCCGTCAGCCATTCGAGGTTTCGCGCCGTACCTCCGGCCACGGCTCCCTGCTCGGCCAGTTCGCGTGCGCCGTCCAGGACCGGCACCGCGCGCGCCCGTACTCGGGCGCCCGCACCGCTGGCCTCTACCATCTCGTGCAGGTGCCCCAGCAGCCCGAAACCGGTGACATCCGTGCAGGCATGGGCACCGGCCTCCAGCATGGCCTCGGACGCGGCGCTGTTGAGCGCCCCCATCACCCGCACGGCCTCCGCCGCAACCCCTGGCGGCGTCTTCTCCTGCTTGATGCCCGTTGTAATGACGCCCAGCCCGAGCGGCTTGGTCAGGTATAGCAGGTCGCCTGGCCGCGCCCCAGCGTTGGACACGAACTGCGCCGGGTGCACCAGCCCGGTGACCGCCAGCCCATACTTGGGCTCGGGGTCGTCAATGGTGTGCCCGCCCACGATCAACACGCCCGCTTCGGCCGCCTTGTCGGCGCCCCCGCGGAAGATCTCGGCCAGGATCTCGAGCGGCAATTTGCGGGGAAACGCGGCGATGTTGAGCGCCAGCAGTGGCCGGCCGCCCTTGGCGTAGACGTCCGAGAAGGCGTTGGCGGCGGCGATCTGACCGTACTCGTAGGGATCGTCCACGACCGGCGTGAATACGTCCACCGTCAGCACGAGGGCCATCTCATCGCTAAGCCGGTAGACGGCCGCGTCGTCGCCGGAGCCGATCCCGAGCAGCAGGTTCGGGTCGCTAGGTTTTGGAAGGTGGCGCAGCACGTGCGCCAGGTCGCCCGGTGAGAGCTTGGACGCTCAGCCGGCGCAGGCGACCAGCGACGTGAGCCGGATGCGCTCACGGTCGGTCACGGCGTCACCTCCTTTCCGGTTCTTCCGGTATTATATCCTCAATGGGCACCTTCGAGGTCATCGAGCACACAGCCGATATAGGTATTGTCGCGCGGGGCGCCACCCTGGTCGAGGCGTTCGAGGCCGCGGCCGAGGGCATGCTCTCGCTCATGGTTGACTCAGGCACCGTTGAGAGCCGGGCATGGCTGGAGCGCCGTGTGGAAGCCGACGATCACGAGGGGCTGCTGGTGGCCTGGCTCAACGACCTCCTGGCGGTGCTTGCCGTCGAGTCCTTTGTGCCAGGCGTCTTCGTGGTTGACCAGATCAGCCCTGGTCGGCTGCGAGCAACCGTGCACGGGGAGCCGATTGACCCCGACCGCCACCGCTTCCGGCGTGACATCAAGGCGGCGACCTACCACATGGTGGAGGTGAAACAAGTGGACGGAGGATGGACGGCGCAGGTGATCTTCGATGTGTAGGATCGCCGGGACGATTGTGGGCGCCGCTCTCCTGTCGCGACTGGGGGCGGTCGCGGCTGCGGTGGTCCTGCTGGCGAGTACGGCGCTTTTCGGCGCCGCCGCGCCGGCCGCGGAGCAACCCGTCCGCGGCGGCGTGCTGCGCATCGCCCACACCGGCGAGCCGCCCACCCTGGACCTCCACTGGACCACCGGAGGGCCCACGCAGGACGTCGCCATCCACATCTTCGAGGGACTGTTCGCCCTCTCGGCCCGGTACGAGGCGCGGCCGCTGCTCGTTGAGCGCTGGACCGTCACACCGGACCGCCGCACCTACACCTTCGTGCTGCGCCGCGGCGTGCTCTTCCACCACGGCCGGGAGATGACCTCCGGCGACGTTATCGTCTCGCTGCAGAGGTGGGGGCAACTTGCCGCGCGCGGCCGCGAGCTGTTTCGCGACATCGAGAGTCTGACCGCACCCGATGCCTTCACCGTGACGATGCGCCTGCGCGAGTCCAACGGGCTCGTGCCCTTGGCGCTGGCAATCCCAAGCCAGGGCGCCGTGATCTACCCGCGCGAGGTGATCGAGGAGGCCGGGGGAGGGATGATCCGCCGTCTCATCGGCACCGGACCGTACCGGTTCGTGGAGCACCTGCCCGACGTGCACATCCGGCTCGAGCGGTTCGAACGGTACCGTCCGCGCGAGGAGCCGCCCGACGGATTGGCCGGCCGGCGCGAGCCCTATCTCGACGCGTTGGTCTTCCTGCCCGTACCCGATGCCTCAGTCCGAATCGCCGGTGTGCTGCGGGGCGACTATCACTTCGCCCACTCGGTTCCTCACGACGAGTATCCCCGGCTCCAGGGCGCGCGCGGGGTCACGCTGCACCCGATCACCACGCCGGCGTGGGCGGGTTTCGTCTTCAACCACCGGGCCGGGCTGTTGACCGACCGGGCGCTGCGAAGGGCTTTCGTCGCCGCGATTGACGAGGAGGCGATCCTGCGAGGCACATACGGCCCAAGGCAGTTCTGGCGCGCGACGCCGTCGTTCTTCCCGCGCGAGCACCCGTTGTGGACCGAGGCCGGCGCGCCGGTCTACCGGCAGCACGACCCGGCTGCCGCGCGCCTGATGTTGACCGAGGCCGGCTACCGCGGCCAACCGCTGCGCTGGATGGTCAGCAGCGAGATGCCGCATCACATGACCGCGGCCACGATTGCCAAGTCGCAACTCGAACAGGCCGGCTTCGCGATCGAGATGCAGGTGATGGACTGGGCCACATTGGTTGCCCGCCGTGCGCGGCCCGAGGGCTGGGATGCGTTTGCGACCACGTTCGCGTTCGTGCCCGACCCCGTCTTCCTGCTCCCTCTCCAGCCGTCGTGGCCCGGGTGGTACCAGGACCGTGAGATGGCGGCGCACCTGCGGCTGCTGGTGCGCCATACCAGCCCTGCGGTACGCGCCGCGATCTGGGCGCGCGCGCAGCAGCGGTTCTACGGCGAGGCCGTCGCGGTGCGGCTGGGTGACTGGTTTCCCCTGCTGCTTCACCGTGCCGAGCTGCGCGGCGTGGTCGGAGGTCCGGGGACGTTTCACTGGAATGAGTGGTTCAGCCGCAGCCCGTAGGGCGGCTTGCCGTTGTGCTTGCTCCGGTCGGGCGGGAATGACCACGCGGGCGGCATCGTTTGCCGGTTAGGTTGACGTGCAGCAGCACGATTGAAGGGGGTTGAACGCAAGATGAAGCCAAACATGGGAACCACCGACAGGATCATCCGCATCGCGGTCGCGATCTTGATCGGCGCACTATACTTCACCGGCAAGATAGGCGGCACGCTTGCAATCGTGTTGGGAATAGTCGCCATCATCTTCCTGCTGACGAGCTTCGTCGGTACTTGCCCGCTCTACATGCCTTTTGGCATCTCGACCAGGAAGTAAAAATAGTCCACAGCCAAGAGGAGGCAGACCATGGACAAGGCAGCTCCGCGCATACTGGTCGCGGGTGGGGGATTCGCAGGGCTGGAATCGGCCTTCTACCTGAAGATGCGCCTGGCCGAGCGGGCGAAGATCACCCTCATCTCTGACCAAGAGACGTTCCTCTTCAAGCCGAACACGATCTACATTCCGTTCGGCCTCGACCCGGAAACCCTGAAGATCCCGCTTGCCAAGCCAACCCAGCGCAAAGGGATCTCCTTCGTCAAGGGCGCGGTCAGCGGGGTGGATCCCGCGGCCCAAACCGTCCAGGTTGACGGCCAGAAGCTTCCATATGACTACCTGGTGGTGGCCACCGGCGCTGGAATGCGTCCCGACGAGATCCCAGGCCTCCGCGAGCACGCGCAGACCATCTGGACGCCCGAGGACATGCTCCGGCTGCGGGGGGCGTTCGACGCCCTCCTGAGCGATGCCCGGGAAGGACGGCACAGGCAGGTTCTGTTTCTCATTCCCCCCAACAACAAGTGCGCAGGTCCTCTCTACGAGATGGTCTTCATGCTCGATACCTGGCTGCGGCGCAAGGGAGCGCGCAGCGCCGTGGAGATCGTCTGGTCCACCTTCGAGGCAGGGTACATCCAGGCGTTTGGTCCCCGCCTGAACGAGGCGGTGACAGGCGAGTTCGCCCGGCGAGGGATCACCGGCCACACCCAGCACGTGGTCGAGCGGGTGGAGCAAGGCGCGGTCGCGTACAAGAACGGCCGGCGCCTCCCGTACGATCTGCTGGTCTCGTTCCCTCCATACATCGCCGCGACACCATTCCCCGGTCTGCCCTCCGACGAGCGGGGATTCCTCCAGACCGACCTGGGCACGCGCCAGGTTGCGGGATACCCCAACGTATATGCCGCCGGCGATGCCGGGGATTTCCCGGTCAAGCAGGCCTTCCTGGCCTTCCTCCAAGGCGATGCGGCCGCGGAGCACCTGGCCTCGCAGATCCTGGGGACCACGCCGGCATTCGAGTTCCAACCCATCAGCATGTGCGTGATGGAGCAGTTCGACAAGGCCACCTTTGCGCAGGTGCCGCTGCGTTTGACCGGGGATCCGCAGCGGCCGGTCGAGGTGCAGCCGGACGCGAAGGCACTCTACCGGGTCGGATCGTCGGTCCCGTGGCGGCTCGGGAAGAAGCTCCTTGGGATCTATCTGCCGTGGAGGTTTGGGGCAGGCGAACCGTTCCACGCGGGCAAGCCGTGGAAGGCGATGGAGGTGGGCCTGAAGATCATGGCGCGGGTGATGGCCTCGTAGGTCGGGCTTGTCCGACCAGGGGTCTGGTGCTACCATGAGGCAAACA
>CAYLKW010000131.1:0-5780 GCA_964384245.1 uncultured bacterium | reverse complement strand
CGCTCCAGACTCAGGTTCTCGTTGGGGCCGTGGTTGTTCTCGTCGGCGTTGGCGTAGGGCACGCCGATGTGGTCTACCCCGAGCACCGTGGGCCAGACCGCGTTGGGCAGACTGCCGCCGGAGCACAGGTTGACAAATGGCTCGACGCCCCGCACCGCGCGAATCGCGCGGGCCACCACCTCCACCGCCGGGTGATCGGGAGCGGTGCGGCTGGGCTCCATCGCCCCGAAGCCGCGCGCCAGCACCTGGACCCTCGGGTCCACGCGCGCGGCGTGCGCCTTCACCTTCTCGAAGATCTCTGTGGTCTTCTGATCCACCACGAGCCGTATGTCAATGCGGCACTCGGCCCTTGCGGGAATGATGGTCTTGGACCCAGGCCCCACGTAGCCGCTGGCGAAGCCGCTGATGTTGAAGTAGGGCTCCAGCATGATCCGCTTCCAGTAGGTCGGGCCGTCCATCGAGAGGTCATCGAGCCCCATCGTGGCGGCGAACGCCTTGGGGTCGAACTCCATCCCGGCCAGGAGCCGCTCCTCCACCGGGCCGATCGGCCTCACGCTGTCGTAGAACCCCTCGATGAGCACGCGGCCCGCGGGATCCACCATGGTCGAGAGCAGGTTCACCAGCATCCACACCGGGTTGGGGGCCACTCCGCCCTTGTTGCCCGAGTGGTTGTCGCGATCGGCGCCCTGGGCGATCAGCGTGATCCCCACGATCCCCCGGTTGCCCAGCGATATGACCGGCGCCCCAGTAGGGTGCAGACCGCCGTCGGAGATGTAGACCAGGTCCGCGGCCAATCGCGACCTGTGCTTCCGCACGAACTCCGCGAGGCCGCCTGACCCTGACTCCTCCTCGCCCTCGAAGACGAACTTGAGGTTGATCGGCGGCCCGCCAGCGGCCTCCATCCAGGCCTTCGCCGCCAGCACATGGGTGATCAACTGCCCCTTGTTGTCGCCCGTGCCCCGGCCGTAGAGCCGGCCGTCGCGCACCGTGGGCTCAAACGCCGGGCTCACCCACAGCTCCAGCGGCTCGGGCGGCTGCACATCGTAGTGTCCGTAGAGGAGCAGTGTGTAAGCCCCGGGGGCCCGGGTGATCTCGCCGTAGACGACGGGCTGCGTCGGCGTCTCGATCACCTCGGACGGAATCCCCAGGCCGTTCATGATCCCTGCCAGAAGCTGGGCGCACTCCTTGACGCCGTTGTCCTGAGCACTGATGCTGGGCTGGCGAATAAGGGTCTTGAGGACCTCCAGCGACTCATCGCGGTGTTCGTCAATGTGGCGGTGAACTGGCTGCGTGGACATGCGCATGGCCTCCAGGACTACTGCAGCAGCAGCAGGAGCATCAGGACCGGGGTCCGGGCGTAGAGACTGTGGGGAAGCTGCGGCGGCATGTGGATCCAGGCGCCGGATGAAGCATCGAGGTCGTCGGCGCCGAGCTTCAGTCGGGCCTCCCCCTGCAAGATGTGGATGATCGCCGGGGTTGAAGCAGTGTGTTCGGAGAGCTCCTGTCCGGCGGCGAAGGCAAACAGCACTGCCTTTACCCGCGCGTCCTTATAGATTGTGCGACTGAGGATGCTCTCGGCCGGCGCTTCCGCAAGCGCAGCGAGGTCAGAGACAAGCGTGTAGCCCCGGTCCTCTTCGCTCATGATCTTGCCTCCTGCATCGCGGCCTCCCGCGGCTAGCCGAAACCCAACAGGGCCAGCAGCCGCGTGGCCAGTCCTCCAACAACAAGCGCCAGCATGATGGTGAACCCGGAAATCGCCGCGGAGCGGCGCCAGCCAAGGACCTTCGCGAGCACGGCCATCGTCGCTATGCACGGGATGTAGATCGTGTTCACCAGGGCATAGGTGAAGACCTGGTTGGGCGTCATGAACGCCGACAAGCTGGCCGCGCCGCTGCCGTACTGCACGATGGCCAGCGCGACGAGCAACTGCAGCGCGAGTTCTTTGCGCAGCACCGCGAAGATCAGCGTGAGCCCTGCCACCGCGGGCAGCCCGAGCCAGCCCTCCACTATCGGCGAAAGCGGCCGCTCGGCGAGGCGGATCAGGCCTGTTTCGTAGAGCGCGCCCAGTACGAAGCTCCCGACCAGGACCACCGGGACGGCCACGGTGACGAACTCGCGGGCCCGCGACCACGCCTTGCGCAGCACGCTGAGCGGGGTCGGCCACCGAAACGGGAAGACCTCCATGAGGAGGTCCGGCGCCCGGCCCGGTATCAGGCGGTTGAGTCCCCAGCCCGAGGCCAGAATGACAACCGCCACGGTTGCGTAGAGGAGCACTGCCGCGCGCCATCCGCCCAGGTAGGCGACCGCACCCATGATCACCGCGGTGCGGGCGCTGCACGGCACAAGGGCCACCAGCGTCCCGCCGATGAGCCGCTCGCGCTCGGTGCGCAGCACCCGCAGCCCAAGGATTGCTGGCACGCTGCATCCGGCGCCGGCCACCAGCGGGATGGCCGCCCTGCCGTTGAGTCCAAGCCCGCCCATCAGCCGGTCCGTCAACACCGCTGCCACACTGAGGTAGCCGCTGTCCTCCAGGATCGAGAGCAGCAGGTAGAACGTGAGCACATAGGGGATGCCCACGGTGAGCACTGCCAGCAGGCCGGCGTCCAGGCCCCACTTCAGGACCCGCGTGAGGACTCCATCGCCGAACGCCCACGCCGACGACGCGGCGATGGCAGGCGAGGCAGTGCGCGCCCACAGGGTCTCGATCAGGCCGGCCAGCAAACTGCCGCCCCAGAAGAGACCGGCAAACGTAGCACCCAGCACCACAAGGAGCATGGGCACGCCGGTTGAGGGTCGCGTTGCCAGGCGCCAGAGGCGCAGGCTCCTCGCCTCTCCTGCGTGTACCGTGGCTTCGTGTGCGATGCGTTCCGCCTCCAGGTGCCGCTCCCGCGCGATCGCGAGGGGCAGTGGCTCCCCTCCGCGCTCAGCAACCTGCCGGGCAATGGTCGCGGCCTCGGTGGCTGCTTCCGGGGTGGCCATGCCTGAGGGCAGCCCTTCAAGCGTACCCTCCTCCAGAAGCAGCATCGCGCGGCCCCGCGCGGGCACATCGTGATCACCCAGGAGCGCCTCAACCCGCGCAGCCATCGCCTCGATCTCCGCGCTGTACCTGCGCCTGCTCTCTGGAAGTTGTCCGACCAGGCCCATCGCCTCGGCCATCAGTTCGGCTGTCCCGTGGCGTCGTGTAGCGATGGTGGGCACCACGGGAACCCCTAGCAGAGTGCCGAGGCGCCCAGCGTCAATGTGAATCCCGCGCCGCGAGGCCTCATCCGTGAGGTTCAGGGCAACCACAACCCGGAACCCCAGGTCCAGCAGTTGCAGGACCAGGTAGAGGTTGCGCGCCAGGTTGGTGGCATCCAGGATCGCTGCGACAGCATCGGGACGCTCTTCCAGGAGAGCGTGCCGCGCGGCCTGCTGGTCCTCGGTGTGGCCCGAGAGCGCGTAGGTACCCGGCAAGTCGAGGATGGTCACCCGGCTGCCGTTCACCCGCGCCGTCGCCACGGACACCTCGACTGTCGTGCCCGGGTAGTTCGCGGTGATCGAGCCAAAACCGGTCAGTGAGTTGAAGACCGTGGATTTCCCGACATTGGGATTGCCGGCAAGGGCAACCTGTGGATCCCCGGAGGCCGGGACGCGCGGTTGAGCGTCGTGGCAGCCTATGGGCACGGCGCCAGACTCTCGACAGCCAGGCGAGCGGCGAGGCTACGGCCCAGGGCAAAGACGCCTCCGGCTCCTTGCACCAGGAGGGGTCCACCGCCCCCGACCGTTGCCAGGACCGTCACCACCTCACCGGGCAGTAGCCGCATGGCCGCGAGTTCCCGCGCCAGACCCACTTCCATGGCCGGGATCTGGCCCAAACGGGCGGTCTCACCAGGCTGTAACGCTGAGAGCGGTCGCATGGTCCCCACCAGGCACGCCTAGTTTCTGCCTCTTGCGTGTAGGTTGCGTTCCACGGCAGCCAGTGTCCATCAGGTCCCCGATTGATTCTTAGGGTACCTGAATTATCGTCGTTAGGCAAGCCAAAAGACGCCGAGGAGGGATCGTCCTCCCTCCGGAAGAAGATGCCCTTTCATGATGCCGGATGTTGAGTTTGAGCGCCTTGCGCAAAGATTTCTGACCGACTACTTCGAGTTCTACCCCACCACCGGAGCCGGCCTTGGGTTGCACGCTTACGACGGGAGAGCCGGCGACTACTCCAAGTTTGCGCTGGATGCCTGGCTGCGCACCCTGGGCGGGTGGGAGCGGCGGTTGTCGGAGCTGCCGCCCGGGAGACTGAGCGGTCAGGAAGCCCACGATGCGGTCCTGATCGCCCAGGCGATCGCCCAGGAGCGGCTGCGATTCCAGGTTCTCCGTGACCACCAGAAGAACCCGGTTCTGTGGAGCTTCCCCCTGGACGTGACGACCTACCTCAAGCGCAGCTATGCGCCGCTGCCAGAACGGCTGCGATCGCTGACGAGCCACCTCGAGGAGATACCCCGCTTCCTGGAGGAAGCGCGGGCGCACCTGAGCGAACCGCTGGCCATGCCCGTCGTCGAGACCGCGCTCGAGATCTACGGCGGATACCGATCATTCTATGCCAGCGACCTGGCGCGCGCAGCCGCGGGAGTCGCCGGCGCGCCGCTACACGATCGGTTCGAGATGGCCCGCACCGCGGCAGCAGCCGCCCTCGGGAGCTTTGAGGCGTTTCTCGCCGAGTCGAGGCACCGCGCCACCGGGGAGTTCGCGATCGGCGAAGCGGGTTTCGCGGCGATGCTACGCGGCGGCGAGATGGTGGACGTACCCCTCGATCGCCTGCTTGCCCTGGGCGAGGCCGAGCTGGACCGGCTGACCCAAGAGGTGCGGGAGGTGGCCGGTCGTGTGGCTCCTGGCGCGCACCCGCGCGCGGTCATGGCGATGATGGCCAGGGAGCATCCCACCGAGGAGGCGCTGATCCCCGAAACGAGGGCAATGCTGGAGGGCCTTCGGCGCTTCCTGATCGAGGACGAGATCGTGACGGTGCCCGGCGACGTGCGGCCGCTGGTCGAGGAGACGCCACCGTTTGCGCGCTGGGCCTTTGCCATGATGGATTCCGCCGGGCCGTTCGAGGAAACCGCAACCGAGTCCTATTACTACGTTACTCCCCCGGAGCCGGACTGGCCCAGGGAGAAGCGTGACGAGTGGCTAACGAAGTTCGACTACGCCACCCTGAAGGACGTCAGCATCCACGAGGCTTACCCCGGACACTTCGTCCACTTCCTCCACGTCAGGCACGCGCCCTCGATGGCCGCCAAGGCGCTGACCTCATACTCGTTCGTCGAGGGGTGGGCGCACTACTGCGAGGAGATGATGCTCGAAGCCGGCGTTGACCGAAGCCCGAAGTTCCACCTGGCCCAACTCGCCGAGGCCCTGGTGCGGCAGGTCAGGTACCTGGCCGCGATCAGGATGCACGCGGGAGGGATGACGGTGGATCAGGCGGCGGCCCTGTTCGAGGACCGCGCCTACATGGAGCCGCTCACCGCGCGCAAGGAGGCAGTGCGCGGCACCTTCGACCCGGGGTACCTCAACTACACATTGGGCAAGTTCCTTATCCGAAAGCTGCGCGACGACTACAGGGCCGAGCGCGGGGCGGCCTTCTCGCTACGGGAGTTCCACGACCGGCTGATCGGGCTTGGCGCGCCGCCGGTGCCCCTGGCGCGCCGGGCGCTGCTGACGCACGACTCCGGGGCGATCTTCTAGGAGTCCTCCCCTAGAAGCCCTCTCCGGCGCCAACCAGGGACGCTATGTGGTCGCGCGCGGCCCAGAGC
>CAYLKW010000130.1:0-5809 GCA_964384245.1 uncultured bacterium | reverse complement strand
GGGGGAGGTGGGAGATGGAACCGGTCGGGCACCACTACATCGTTGAGGCTTCGGGATGCAATCCCGAGATCATCGGCAAGGTCGAGACGGTTGAGCAGATCCTGGTGCGTGCCGCCGAGGTGGCGCAGGTCACCGTCTGGTCAATCTCCTTCCACCGGTTCAACCCCAACGGCGTTTCCGGCGTGGTCGTCATCTCGGAGTCGCACCTCTCCGTCCACACGTGGCCGGAGTACGGATACGTTGCCCTCGACATCTTCACCTGCGGCAACGACGCGAAGCCCGAGGCAGCCGTCGAGCACGCGATCAAGGAGTTCAGGGCGCGAACGATGCACATCACCGAGGTGACCCGAGGTCTGGAGGAGGGCGACCGCCAGTACTTCCACAGTATCGTCACCTGGGAGGAAACGCTGCCCACAAAGGACGACAAGAGACGGTCGAAGGTGGCCAAACGCCCCAAGCGGCCGTCGCGCCCGGCGTTCCGAGCTCGTTAGCACGGCGCGCCCGGGACGGCGCTCCGATAGGGGATCGTAGTGACACTGCTTTCGGTCATCTTGCCCATAGTATTGCTCATCGCGGCCGGGTATCTGCTGGCCCGTCTTGTTCCCATCGAGATCCAGTCGCTCTCCCGCGTGACCATGTACCTGCTCACGCCCAGCCTGGTGTTTGCCGCGCTGGTGCGAACCGACGTGTCGGCAGCGGCCGCCGCGCGGCTAGTAGGGCTCATCGTTGCGCAGTTCGCCGTGCTGCTCGTCGTCGCGCTGCTCGCCGGGCGGCTGCTGCGGCTGCCGTCCGTCGAACGCAGCGGACTGGCGCTCGTAACGGTTCTCTACAACGCGGGGAACTACGGGCTTCCGGTGAGCCTGTTTGCGTTTGGCGACGAAGGGGTGCGCCTGGCCACGCTCATCTTCGTGGTCTCGGCGATCCTCATGCACTCCGTGGGCGTATTCCTGGCCTCGGCCGGCAGGAATAAGCCCCTCCGTGCCACCCTCGACATCTTCCGCCTACCGCTCATCTATGCCGCGGTCGCGGGCGTCGTCTTTGCATACCAAGGGTGGACGGTGCCGGTCGCGCTGTGGCGCCCAATCGAGCTCATGGCCCATGGCGCGATTCCCGTGCTGCTCATCACCCTGGGGGTGCAGCTTGCCCAGGCACGGCCTCCGGCCCTGAACGCGCCGCTGGGAGTGGCGACAGTCCTGCGACTCATCGTCTCCCCGCTGCTTGTGGCCGCGCTTGCGCCGTGGTTCGGTATCACCGGACTGGCCCGCGACGTCGCGGTGATGTCCACGGCGATGCCGACCGCGATCAACGCGTTTCTGATCGCGGCGCAGTTCAATGCCGTCCCAGAATTCGTGGCCAGCGCGGTCTTCCTGACCACGGTCGCGAGTTTCGTTTCGATCTCGATCGTCCTGGCGCTGCTTCTGTGAACCCGGGCCGACCGCGCTCACCGCTATGGTCCCGTCTGGGCGCTTTGAGTCTCGCCCACTTCACCAACGATCTCTATGCCGCTTTCCTGGCTCCCCTGCTGCCGCTGGTGGTTGCCAAGTTCGGTCTCTCGCTGGCGCTCGCCGGGCTTCTGGGCAGCATGTTCAACCTGTCGTCCGCGTTCTCCCAGCCGTTCTTCGGGCTGGCCGCCGACCGGATTTCGCGGCCCGTGTTCACCGTTCTAGGAGCGCTCATTACGGTAATCATGATGGGGCTGCTTGGACTCGCGCCCTCCTACCACGTGATGCTCGCGGTGCTGTTCATCGCGGGCCTGGGGACCGCGTCGTTTCACCCCCAGTCGTTCGCCGTCGCCGGGGCCGTGAGCGGGGACCGCCGGGGCGCCGGGCTTTCGATCTTCGTTGCCGGCGGTGAACTGGGATACTCGCTGGGCCCGATCTATGTGGCCGCGATCGTGGGTGCGGTAGGGCTCCCAGGAACCGCGTTGGCCGCGCTTCCAGGCGTGGCGGCCTGCCTGCTGCTCTGGCGGCATGTCGGCTCCTGGCGGTCTGATCTGGAGAAGCCCACTCGGGGTCTCCGCGGCGACGTCAGGCGGCACGGGAGATCCCTGGCACTGATCTGGCTCGTGGTGGTCATCAGGAGCGTGGTCACCCTGGGGCACATCCTGTTCATCCCGCTCCTATTGCGCGATCGCGGAGCGACGCTGCTGATGGGTGGGACCGCGATCTTTCTCTTCGGAGGGATCGGCTCAATCGGGGGTCTGGTCGGCGGGGCGCTCTCCGACCGGATCGGGCGGCGCGCCGTGATGGCAATCTCGCTGATCTCAACCGCGCCCCTGCTCGTGCTTTTCGGCATGATCGAGAGCAGCTGGGGCCTGGTGCCACTGGCCCTGGGTGGTTTCACGCTCTTCCTGGCGGCTCCGGTCAGCATAGTGATGGCCCAGGAGATGTTCCCCTCACGGGCAAGCCTGGCCAGCAGCTTGGTGACCGGAATGGCGTGGGGGACAGCGGGCCTATCCATGACGCTGATCGGCGCGATTGCGGACAAGATCGGGCTGGTCCAGACCCTCTCCGCCAGCGTCGGTCTCTTCCTGATTGCGCTGGTGGCAATCTGGGCGCTGCCGGCGCAGCCCCCGCGCGCCAGGACTACGCTGGACTGATCCCGCTCACTTCTCGCTAACCGGCGTGACCACGCAGGTTGTCGTCCGCGTGACGCCGGTTGTCTCCTGGAACCGGGAGACGATCAACCTGCCCAGCGTGTCCATGCTCTCGGTTTCCACGAACGCGATGATGTCGGTCGGCCCGGTAACGGCGTGCGCCATCTTGACCCCTGGGGTCCGCAGAATGTGCGCCAGCGCGTCAGACAGCTTGCCGGGTAGAATGCGAATGAGTACGTACGCCTGAACCATTGCTTCTCCCTCCTCTGCCCGGTCTCAGGGCCGCAGCGTCACCAGCAGATCCACGAGCAGGTTGCGCGCCAGATAGAGCAACAAGATGGCGATAATCGGTGACAGATCGAGGCCTCCGGCTGCCGGCATCACCCTGCGGATCGGATCCAGGATGGGCGAGGTCAGATCGTGGACCATCTTGACCGCGGGGTGGCGGAGGGCCGGGAACCACGAGAGGACCACGCGCGCGAAGATGAGCGTGGTGATTATCTTGTAGGCCAGGTCGAGGAAGTAGACCAGCTCCAGCATCCGTTTCTCCCGTGGCAGTTCCCTGGCGGCGCGCGGAGCCCGATCATCATTGTAACAAGCCGGTCCCAGGCAGGCAACGAACCCCCAGCGCACGAGGAGGCCGGGGGGAGGGTCCGGGCAGCCGTCGAAGATGGCCGTGAGGATAGCCCATGACGGTCAAGCTCTTTCATGCTGATGCGTACGCGCGCGAGTTCACCTCGGTGGTGACCGGCGTGCGCCGCCGCGAAGGCAAGGTCACCGCGGTTGCGCTCGCGGAGACCGCGTTCTACCCCGCGGCCGGCGGCCAGCCCGCGGACCAGGGCCATCTCGACGCCCTGGAGGTAACGGACGTCCTGGAGGAGGACGGGGAGATCTGGCACTTCATCCGGGGGACGCCATCCACGCTGCGGGAAGGCCTCCTTGTCACCGGAACCCTCGACTGGGAGCGCCGCTTCGACCACATGCAGCAACACACCGGCCAGCACATCCTCTCAGCGGCCTTCCTGCAGGCCTATGGGGCGGAGACGCTGTCCGTGCACATCGGCGCCACCTGCACACTGGACCTGGATCTCTCCATCCTCGACGAGGAAGCCATTGCCCGCGCAGAGGACCTGGCCAACGCGATCGTCACCGAGAACCGGGTGGTGACCGCTCGCGAGGCTGAGATCGAGGAGGCAGTCGCGATGGGGCTGCGTCGTCCGCCCAGGCAGGTCGGGAGGATACGCGTGGTGGAGGTGGCGGATTTCGATCGCTCGGCCTGCGGCGGCACGCACGTCCGCGCCACCGGCGAGGTCGGCGCCATAGCGCTCCTACGCCACGAGCGCCACAAGGGTGGCGTGCGGGTGGGCTTCCAGTGCGGGTGGCGCGCGCTGCGTCACTACCGGTGGGCGCGCGGCCTGATCACCTCCCTTGCCACCGAGTTCACCGTGGGCGAGCCCGACCTAGCCGGCGCGATCGGGCGCCTTCAGAGCCGCGCGCGGGAGATGGAGCGCGCTCTGGAGACCACCCGCCTGGAACTGCTGGGGTACGAGGCCCGGGAGCTCCTCGCACGCGCTGCCCCCGCGGGCGCGCCCTCGGGTGTCCAGGGGTTACCGGTCGTCCAGGGGCTGTCGGTCGTCGCCGCGGCGTTTGACGGTCGCGCCATCGAGGACCTCCGCGCGCTGGCCCGCGTCCTCACCGCGCAGGCGGACTGCGTTGCGATTCTTGCCACCGATCCGGGTCGCCGCTTGCTGGTGGCACGCAGCCCGGCGGTGGCCGTGGACGCGGCCGCGGTGCTGCGTGAGACCGTGGCGGCGTTCGGCGGACGGGGAGGCGGCAAGCCCGAGGCGGCGGAAGGGGCGGCGCCTGGGGCGCCCTCGGCCACGGCCCTGGTGGAGGCCGCGCGCATGGCCCTGTCGACGGCACCACACAAAGGTGGTGCTGTGGCATAATACCAGTATGAGCGAGGTGGGCTTGATTCTGGCCTTCACGGCCGGCGTGCTGGGTTTCCTCAGTCCCTGCATCGTTCCGCTGATTCCGGGCTACCTATCGTTCGTCTCAGGGCTCTCCCTGGCTGAGATGAGCGTGGAGGAGCGGCGGCGACACCTGGGCCGGATTCTGACGGCCACGGGCCTGTTCGTTCTGGGCTTCGCCTCGATCTTCACCGCGATGGGCGCCTCGGCCTCAGTCCTAGGCGCCCTTGTGCTCGAGAACCGCTTGCTGCTGACGCGCCTGGGAGGGGCGTTGGTGATCTTCATGGGCCTTGGCGTGCTGGGCATCATCCGTGTGCCCGGCCTCTCGCGGGAGCGCCGTTTCCAGGTGCGACATCGGCCCCTTGGGCTGATGGGCGCGTTTCCCGTGGGCATGGCGTTCGGCTTCGCCTGGACACCGTGCGTGGGTCCCGTGCTCACCGCGGTGCTCACGATGGCAGCGACGGCGCAGACGGCGTCAAGCGGCGCGCTGCTGCTGTTTGCCTACTCGCTCGGCCTTGGCCTGCCATTTCTCGTCACGGCGGTACTGATGACGGTCGCGTTCGATGCCGTGGGGTGGTTGCGCCAACACGCCCGCTCGGTTTCGACGGTCAGCGGGGTCTTTCTCATCGTGATGGGCGGTGCCATGGCAACCGACCTGCTGTTTGCGTTCAACACCTGGATCATCCGGCTGGTGCCGTTCCGGCCTGTCATCTGAGATCCAGCAAACTGGGAGAACTTGAGATGAGGCCATTCGTAACCCGGTGGGCGCGACTGCACCTTCCCGTAGCCATCCTGCTCCTGTCTTTGGTCGTGGTGCCGCTGTCAGCAGCCCCTCCAGCGCACGCCGCCGACGCAGGCCTTGTGCTGGAGGCGCTGGGGCTGCTCCGCGAGCGGTACGTGGATCACGTGGACTCCGTAGTTCTATTGAACGGGGCGACCGGAGGGCTGCGCTCGGCGCTTTCGGCGGCGGGCATCCAGGCCAGCCTTGCCGACATCCCGCCCGGCACCCCGAACGGGCAGGCCGATGCCGCCTTCCGCATCCGGTTTGACGCCGCGGTCGCGGCGGCTGGCGGCCGCGTCTCAGGCGCCTCGCTGGCCTACGCCGCGATCCGTGCCATGACCGCGGTGCTCCGCGACTCTCACACCGGCTTCCTCACCCCTGAGCAGAACCGTGAGCGTCAGGCGCGGCAGCGCCAGCAGGCGGCGTTCTCAGGCGTCGGGGTGGTGCTGATGCCGCGCGAGG
>CAYLKW010000129.1:3932-5915 GCA_964384245.1 uncultured bacterium | reverse complement strand
CGATGGTCGAGCGGCACTGCGAGGGGCGTTCCCAACAGGTGGGTTGCCTGCCGGTACGTCCGTGGCTAAGGCCACCACCTGGTGGCGCACCCAGGGACTTACATGCTGGTGGGATCACAACCCCAAGGTCGCATCGAAGGTACAGGCATAGCGGTCTGTCTGAGGATCCCGGACCTGCCAGCGCACCAGGTGGATCCACCCAAAGTGGGTGTGCACATGGGTCCCGCATGGTAGGCTCACTCCCAGAGTCGATCTGGTCGCCAGGGCGAGCCCGCTGCCTTCTCGCCTCGGCAGGCGGGACGCCGCTCAAAGCCATCAAGTGAGTCTGATCAGAATCCTGTGCGGGGCGAAAGATTGGATGAATCCTCCCCCCGCTACCAGAAATCGAAGCAGGACGCGGGTTTCGGCTCGCGTCCTGTTCTGCTTCCCGAGGCCCTGCTAACGGCTTGCTAGCGGCGACCCCGTCCAGCAAGACCCAGGGTAGCGGTCCAGGGAGAATGCCGTCGAGGAATGCCCGGCGACGTGGAGCCGGACGAACGGGCGCGTTTCGCTCATCTTGACTTGCGTCAAAGCTCTCCGGTACCCTTCGCCCTAAGATTACGATGGATGAGGGCGCTGCCGCGAAGCAGAAGCGGCCGCGCCGGCCTCGCGGCAGGAGGTGCATCATGGCCATAGGCCAGTGTCCGGGCCAGAACAAGCGGTTCTGGAAACCGGCGGACGTTTTCGAATCGCCGTGCTCCTGCTGCGGCGAGCCCCTGGAGTTCTGGAAAGACGACCCACGCCGCCGCTGTCGTTCGTGCGGCCAGATCGTGCTGAACCCGCGATTCGACCTCGGCTGCGCCCAGTGGTGCCAGTCCGCCTCGAACTGCCTGGGGCAGCCGACTGGCGACACGGGAGAGGCGCTTGTGGATGCTCTTATCCGCGAGATGTGCGCCACCTTCGGCGACGACCATCACCGGATACGCCGTGCCCTAGCGGTGCTCGATTACGCCGAGCAGATACTCGTCGGAGAAAGTGGCGACCCGCTGGTCGTGCGCGCGGCTGCGGTTCTGCACGGTATCGGCATCCACGCCCGTCCCATCCTGGAGCGCTTGGGTGTAGACGCCGAGCGCGCCGGGCACGTACTGCGCATCATCGACAACCACCAATCGGCCCGCGACGCCGATACGCCGGAGTCCTGCATCCTGTGGGACGCCGGCCGCTTGGCGAACATCCCCGACGAATGCGGGGGAAAGGCGGCGGAAGAGGCCCGCATCTTGGTCGAGCGCTTCTACCGCACTGCCACCGGCCGCGCGATCGGCCAGGAGGCTGTCGCACGATTCCTTAGCACGCCGCGCCCGCTGGCATAGCTTCGTCTCGGCTCCACCGCTGTCCCTCCGTCCCCTACTATCTCTGCACCACATGCTCTCCCTGGCAGGAACCCGGGCGTAGCGTCGCTGAATTGCGCTGAAGAGGCGGCAGACAGCCCAGGGATGACGATGACGAGGAGAATACCGTCTCACCTCCCCGCGGTGCTCGTGCTCGGCACCGTGTCCCAGATTGCCCAAGTCCTGTTCTTGCGGGAGCTGCTGATGGCGTTCCAGGGCAGCGAGCTCTCCATCGGGCTCATCCTTGCTGCCTGGCTGGCCTGGGTTGGTGTAGGCGCCCATGCGGGGGCCCGTCTGGTTGCCCGGTTCGGCCGCCCCTTGCTCCTGCTCAGACTCAGCGCGGTGGGTGTGGCGCTGACACTGCCGGCGACCATTCTGCTCATGCGGTTGCTGCGCGCCTTCTTCAGGGATCTCCCAGGCACCTATCTCACTCTGCTCGATATGACCGCCTCATGTCTCGTGCTGATGGGGCCGGCCTGCCTGCTGCTCGGGGCGCAGTTCGTGCTGCTTTCGAGGGTCTGGCGCGAGAGCGACCGCGCCCAGGACACCTCCGGCGCCGGGAAGACCTACGTGGGCGAAGCGGCGGGCAATGTGCTCGGCGGCGGCTTGCGCGGTG
>CAYLKW010000129.1:0-3832 GCA_964384245.1 uncultured bacterium | reverse complement strand
GGTGCTGACCAGAGCGGCCCGGCCGTATGTCTCCCCGGAGACGTTGGCGGCGCTTAGCGATCCCCGAGTGCGCCTCGTTCACACCGACGGCCGCCTCTTCGTGAAGTCGGCTCATGAGAGATACGATCTGATCATCGTCGACGTCCCCGATCCGGCCACGGCGGTCCTGAACCGCTACTACACAAGGGAGTTCTTCCGCGAGGCGCCGCGGTAGCTAACGTGCCTTTGCCGAAGAGAGTGAATAAAGCTGCCTGCCAAATCGTAGTTACTTACTAGACGGAACCTTTTTTCGCGGAGGCAGGCAATGAAGCTCGAAGGCATCCACCACATCACGGCCATCACCGCCGACGCCCGCCGAAACGTCCACTTCTATACACGGGTGCTCGGTCTGCGTCTGGTCAAGAAGACGGTCAACCAGGATGATCCCACCGCTTACCACCTCTTCTACGCTGACGAATCCGGTAGCCCTGGGGCCGATCTCACGTTCTTCGAGTACCCTGGGATCGCACCCGGCCAAGCCGGCGTTGGAATGGTGCACCAGATCGTCTGGCGCGTCGCATCGCGCGAGGGGCTCGACTTCTGGGAGGATCGTCTGCGCCGTGAGGGGGTCGAGGTCGAACGCGACGATGGCAGCCTGCACTTCGAGGATCCCGAGGGACTCGGACTCGAGCTGCGCGTCGTTGAGACCGGAGACGCACCGCTAGTCGCCAAGCACTCGGAGATCCCAGCCGAGGTAGCGATCCAGGGTTTCGACGGCGTCCGCGCCTACAGCGCGGATCCAGAGCGAAGCCGGCATTTCCTTCAGGAAACGCTCGGCTTTGCGCTCACCGGTGCCGACATCTTTGGGGTTCGGGGGAAGCAACGCGGCTCGTTCTACGCCTACGACGGCACCACTACCGAGGGCGTCAGCGGTGCTGGCACTGTACATCACGTCGCATGGGCATCGCCGACCGAGGATCACCCTGCCTGGCGCGAACGGGTGATTCGGGGCGGCGGCCACCCGACGCCGATCATCGACCGGTTCTACTTCCGGTCGATCTACTTTCGCGAGCCGAGCGGCGTTCTATTTGAGATCGCAACGATCGGTCCTGGCTTCACCGCCGATGAGCCACTCGAGCATCTCGGCCAGTCGCTCTCACTGCCGCCCAAGTTTGAGCATCTGCGCGCGAGACTGGAGCAGATTCTGACGCCGGTTTGGGACGAAGGGCGATGGGAACGGCCCCGACGAGAATGACCTTTATCCGTTGCCATTCATGTTGCCGCGCGGTCGCCCCGACCCTACTTGGAGGGCTGCCTCCCTGGCTCCGAGGCGTCTGAATGCGGAGGCAGATCGAGCAGTCCATAGACGACCATGCGCGGGCATCCGCGGGGCCGACGTGGTCGCGGCGGTAACCGGCGATGATGAAGTGAACCTCGCCGTCACCAGCCTGGCGCGCTTTGAGTTCCAGGTGCCGCGCATCATCGCTCGGGTGAACAACCCCCGAAATGCCTGGATGTTCACGCACGAGATGGGCGTGGACGTCGCGCTGAACCAGGCTGACCTGATGGCCCGCCTGATCGAGGAAGAGATGTCACTGGGCGACATGATGACGCTGCTGAAACTGCGCAAGGGGCAGTACTCGCTGGTGCTGCAGTCCGAAGACGAGGTACTGGCGGTGGTGCACGCGGAGCACGCGGCGCAGTTGGCGGCGCTGCTGAGCAACGGATCTTCCTAACGAAGGCAGGACGCAGGTTGCGCGCTGCGTCCTGTCCTCGCCGGCGCAGGGTCTTACTTCAGTTCCTTCTCCCGGACGAAGGTTCCGTGCCAGGTGTGGTACCAGACCTGACCTGTGTAGGCGTGCACGCTCAACATTCCCACTACCTTGCCGCCGCGCTCGAAATCGAACGTGAAGTAGCCGTAGAACGGCATGCCTTCCTCGGCCTTGGCGCCAGGGAAGGCCTGGTTCAACCACCCCTGCGCGGCCTGCCGGGCCTGATCGCGGGTCAGTGACTGCCCCGTGGGAGCGCCCCAGCCGCCCATCATGCCACCGCCCATCATCCCGCCGCCCATGTGGCCGTACTTCAAGTTCCACATCATGTTGGGCCCGGGTTCAGGACGTACAAAGCCGTTGCGCTCTACGATCAACTCAAAGGCCCCGACGCCGGTGCTCTTCTCCGCGACCACCACGTAGAAGTTGCTGGTGAACTCCATGATCTCCATGGCGACGAGGTCGGGACTGCCGAAACGGGCAATCGCCTGTCGCGCCAGCGTTGCAGCCCTGTCAATGGTCACGGTTTGGTTACTCCGAGTCTGTCCGGGGTATCCCCAGTGCATGCCCGGTCCCCACATACCCTGAGCAGATACTATGGCTGGAATGGCCAGCGTCCCAGCCAGGAGCACGATGGCGATTGCCAGGATCCCTGTGTTTCTCATCTCTTGCCGCCTCCTCATGAAGTCATTGATCCAAGCTTCTTATCTCCCACGGTAGCGGGCCGTTATGAATGCGCCGTGAATGATGTCCGGAGTTTCTGTGAACGATAGGAACAGATCAAAGGACAGCCGGTGACCAAACCGTGGGCGGTGGCCAAATCGCAGGTGAGCCGATCGCGATGAGCGAAACAGACGAGAATCGAGGTGCCACTGGGAGGTTGACGCGTTTGAACGGATTCGAGGTCCGGGCATGGAGATTGCCCGAGCACGTCTTCGGCCCCGGCGCGCTGTCGGCGCTGAAGGGATATGTGGCGAGCACAGGGGCGCGGCGTCCCCTGCTGGTTTCTGACCGTGCGGTGGCGCGGCTAGGTACGGCGGAGAGGGTGATATCCGCTACCGGGTTGCCGGCGGGATCGGTGAGCATCTTCGACGAGGTGGAGCCGGAACTGCCACTGTCCTGCGTGAGGGCGGCGCTGGAGGCGGCGCGTGAGGGCCGGCACGATCTCGTCATTGGTCTCGGAGGCGGCAGCACGCTGGACGCCGCCAAGGTCTGCGCAGCCCTGGCCAGCCGGCCGGGTGACGTGCGCGACTACATAGGCGTCGGGCTCGTTCCAGGGCCGGGTCTGCCGAGCATCCTGATTCCCACGACAGCAGGGAGCGGCTCTGAGGCGACCCCCAACGCCCTTATCATGGACGATGAGCGCGGCGAGAAGGTGGCCCTGGTCAGCCCGTACCTGATTCCCACCCACGCGATCCTGGACCCGCATCTGACGGTGACCCTGCCTCCCGCGGTTACCGCCCAGAGCGGCATGGACGTGCTGGCGCACGCCATCGAGTCCTACACGTCGCGGCGGGCGGACAGGTACACCGAGATGTACAGCCGGCACGCCGCGCTGCTGGCGGGTCAGAGCCTCCGCGACGCGGTGCGCCAGGGCGACAACCTGAATGCCCGCGCCGGCATGCTGCTGGGCAGCTTCCTGGCAGGGGCCGCGATCGGCCAGGCAGGTACCTCGGCCACACACGCCCTGGCCTACCCGCTGGGCGCACGTTACCATGTCCCACACGGCCTGGCCATCGCCCTGCTGTTGCCCAGCGTCATGGCCGCAAACCTGCCCGCGGCTGAGGCGAAGTACGCGGAGATAGCGGGCCTGCTCCAGGGCGGCAGCGCGGCGGCGCCGGCGGTGCGTCGCCTGTGCGATGAGATCGGGATTCCCATGGGCCTGGCCCGGCATGGCGTGGATCCGGCCGTCATCCCAGCGATGGCTGCGGAGGCGCACGCGATCCGGCGCCTGATGGACAACAACCCGCGGGAGTTGAGCGTGGATCAGGTGGCCGCGGTCTTCACCGACGCTATGTGATGGATAAAGCCGTGTCGCGGTTTGCGCTCTCAACGGCGTGGCACATCGGGCGGGTCACGGAGGC
>CAYLKW010000128.1:0-5916 GCA_964384245.1 uncultured bacterium | reverse complement strand
GTGGTCCGCCCGGTAGACGTGGGAGCGGACCTGGCCGCGCTGATGACCCCGTCCCAGCCCCCGCGTGTGGAGGATTTGCTGGCCGGATCTGGGCTCGGCGCCTCGGTCCCGCGCCTGGGGGTCGTGGTGCGCCCGTGGAGGGGCTTGGTGGAGGTCTCGAATATGGGCAGGGCGGTGCGGCGCTTCGCAGCGGCGCACCGCGCGGAGATCGCGGTCTTCCCGTTTGACCGCACTCGCGATTTGGAGATCAGCCACGCCGTGGCAGAGGCCTCCGGCGGCCGCGTCGTGCAGGCAGCGACCCCCCAGGACCTGCTGGGCCTGGTGGGTGCGGTGGACCTGATGCTGGCCGTCCGCCTGCACGCCCTGATCTTCGCGACGATTCAGGCCGTGCCCGCGGTGGCTCTGGCCTACGATCCCAAGGTGACCGCGTTCGCGTCCGGGATGGACCTGCCCGGCCCCTTGGCCGCCGACGTCTCAGAGCAAGACCTCGAGGAGGCGCTCGAGCTTGCCTGGAGCTCACGCGCGGGCGCGCGCGCTCACCTTCGGTCAGCCGCTCCTGTTCTGAGGGAGGCAGCCGCATCCGGCCTCCGCGGCGTTGTGAGGCTGCTGGCGCCCCCTGGCTGATCCGGAGCCGGCTGATCCGGAACCGGCAGGAGTTCCGATCCGGTGAACGGAATAACCTTCTGGATACCGCTTACGACGCACGTTTTCGTCGCCGCATTCGAGGAGGCGTCGTCCACCATGCCGGAGGTGCTCAAGGTCTCCGCGGACTCCAAGCCGAAGGCAGTGGCTGGGGCAGTGGCCGCAGTGGTGCGCGAAAAGGGCTCGGTCGAGCTACAGGCCATCGGCGCCGGCGCGGTGAACCAGGCGGTCAAGGCGATCGCGATCTCCCGGGGATACGTCGCGCCCAACGGGATAGACCTCGTGGCCATCCCGGCTTTTGCGAAGGTCGAAATAGGCGGGGAGGAGCGGACCGCAATCAAGTTCCTCATTGAGCCGCGGTAGCCCGCGCCAATGGATGCTACCGGTTACGGGAAGCTGAAGCTCTTCTGCGGCAGCTCGGTGCCCACCCTGGCCCGGGAGATTGCCGACTACCTGGCCATCCCCCAGGGGCAGGTAACGCTGACGCGTTTCGCCGACGGAGAGGTCTACTGTCGCTTCGAAGAGAACGCCCGCGGCGAAGACGCCTTCGTGGTGCAGTCCACCTGCCACCCCGTAAACGAGCACTTGATGGAGCTCCTGATCATGGTGGACGCGCTCCGCCGCGCCTCCGCCGGGCGCATCACGGCCGTGGTCCCCTACTACGGCTACGGCCGGAAGGACAAGAAGGACGCGCCGCGCGAGCCCATCACCGGACGGCTCGTGGCGGATCTGTTTACAACGGCCGGGGTGGACCGGGTCCTGACGGTTGACCTGCACGCAGGGCAGATCGAGGGCTTCTTCACCATCCCGGTGGACCACCTGCGGGCGCTTCCTTTGTTCGCCGACTACCTGGCGCGCAAGGACCTGGTCAACGGGGTGGTGGTGGCGCCCGACGACGGCGCGGTGCGCCGCAGCAAGCAGCTTGCCGACAGGCTGGACCTCCCCCTGGCGGTAATCTTCCAGCGGCGCGTGGGCACCGATGCCAAGGAGCCAATACAGGTCGTCGGGGAAGTGCAGGGACGGACGCCCATCCTCATTGAGGACATCATTGACACCGCCGGGACCGTGGACCGGGCCATGGACGTGCTGCTCGCGCAGGGCTGCGTGCCCGAGATCTACGTGTGCGCGACCCACCCGGTCTTTGCGGGCCCCGCATTTGATCGCCTGTCTCGGCCCGAGATCCGCGAGGTGATCGTCACGAACACCATCCCGTTCCCCGCCGGGGGGCCGCCCGCGAAGGTCACCCTGCTCTCGGCGGCGCCGCTGATGGCGGAGGCGATCCGCCGCATCCACCTGAACCAGTCCGTCAGTTTGCTGTTTGTCTGATCCCGGCATGGCCCAAGTCCGCACGCGCTACGCGCCGTCCCCCACGGGATACCTGCACCTGGGTGGGGCCTGGATGGCGTTCTTCAACTGGCTGCACGCCCGCAACCGCGGCGGGCAGTTCATCCTCAGGGTGGAGGACACCGACCGGACGCGCTCCACCCAGGAGTACGAGGACTCGATCTTCGAGGACTTCGGCTGGCTGGGGATCACCTGGGACGAGGGGCCTGATGGGGGAGGTCCCTTCGGACCCTACAGGCAGACCGAGCGCGGCGACATCTACGCGCGCTACGCGCAGGATCTGCTCGACCGCGACGCGGTCTACCCGTGCTACTGTTCCTCCGACGAACTGGAGGCCGAGCGGCAGCAGGCCGCAGCAGCAGGGCGGTCGCACCGCTACTCAGGCCGCTGCCGCGATCGCAGCAGCGCGGATCGCGCGGCCCTGGAGGCCGCGGGTGTGCGCCCCTCGCTCCGGCTGCGCGTGAGCGGGGTGCACGAGCCCATAGTCGTGGACGACCTGGTGCGCGGCCGCGTGGTCTTCGATCCCGAGCACCTGGACGACTACATAATCGTCCGTTCGGACGGCACGCCGCTGTACAACTTCGCCAACGTGGTGGACGATCACCTGATGCAGATCACCCACGTGATCCGCGGCAGCGAGCACCTCTCGAACACGCCCCAGCAGTTCGTTATGTACCGGGCCCTGGGCTGGACGCCACCGGCCGTGGCCCACCTGCCCACGATCCTAGGCGCCGACCGCAAGAAGCTCAGCAAGCGCCACGGCGACACCGCCGTACGCGAGTACCGCGAGCAGGGGTACCTGCCCGAGGCGATCCTTAACTTCTTCGCGCTCATGGCCTGGCATCCCGAGGCGGAGCGCGAGGTCTACGCGCTGGGGGAGATGATCCAGGGTTTCCGACTCGAGGACGTGGGTCGTTCCTCGCCGATCTTCGACCTCGACAAGCTCACCTGGCTGAACGGCGTGTACATGCGGGGGCTGATCGAGCAGAGCCGTGACCGCGTCGTTGATCTGTGCGCCCAGGTTCTAGGCCAGGAAGGCCTGCTGACAGGTGAGCCGACGCCGGAGCAGCGGCGATACCTAGCGAGGGTGATCGGGGTGGCGGGGGACCGGTTGAAGGTCGGCCGCGACATCGTGGCCTACGGCGACTTCTTCTTCCGAGATCCCGTCCACGACCCCGAGGCCGTGTCAAAGCACCTGACGCCGGTCGCGGCACCGCTGCTCTCCAAGTACGCGGACGCGCTCGCCGCGCTGGACCCCTTCGAGCGGGGAAACATAGAGACCGCGTTGCGCGAGGTCTGCACCCGGGCTGGGGTAGACGCCCGCGCGCTGGTTCACCCGGCGCGGGTGGCCCTCACCGGAAGAACGGCCGGGCCAGGCCTGTTTGAGCTGATCGAGGTCCTTGGTCGGGAGAAAGCAGTCGAGCGGCTACGTTGGGCGGCCGGATTCACTTCCACGTAGGATCGGAGTCCCCGCAGAGCTTGCGCGCGACCAGGTCCTGCACCAACCGAGGGTTGGCCCGGCCTTGTGTCTCCCGCATCACCTGCCCGACGAAGAAGCCCGCGAGCGCTGTCTTGCCCCCTCGAAATGCCTTGACCTTCTCCGGGTTCTCGGCGACTAGCCGGTCCACGATTGGCTCGATGGCGCCCGCGTCGCTGATCTGACGCAGGCCCTTCGCCTTCACGATCTCGACAGGGGCGGCTCCGGTTTCCAGGGCTTCAGCCAGCACGCCCTTGGCGATGCGGCCGTTGATGGTCCCCTCCTGGATGAGTCCCACCAGGACCGCAAGTTGGGTCGGGGAGACCTTTACATCACCGGCACGGATGGCCGGGCCCAGGTCGTTAACGACCCAGACAGCAATTGCGGCTGCGTCCCCATCCCTGGCGGCCTCTTCGAAGTATGCCGCAAGTCGGGGCTCCCGCACCAGGACCGCGGCTTCGGCTTCACCCAGGCCCAGGGCCGCAAGACGCGCGCGCTCGTCCTGCTGCTTGGGGGTGAGCTCTGTCCCGGTCTTCGGCCTAGACTCAACCCCTTGTGCGGCTTTGGGCTCGACCTTGGCACTGCCCTTGGGTGCCTCCCTGGCTTTGGCCCACGAGTCGCGCAGCGCCACGATGCGGTTGAAGACGAGGCGGCCGGGCTTGGAGTCCACCGGGTCCGGCCAGAAGTACCCCAGTCGCTCGAACTGGTACCGGGTGTCCCGGGTGTCCTGAAGCACGCTGGGCTCAATGTAGCCCTCGACGATGGTCAACGACTCCGGGTTCAAGTAGTCGGTGAACTCACCCTCGCTTGCCTCGGGATCGGGCACGCGGAAGAGGCGATCGTACAGGCGCACCTCCGCCCTTGCGGCGTGCGCAGCGGATACCCAATGAATGGTGCCCTTGACCGGGCCCCCGGCGGGATGTCTACCGAGCGTGTCGGGATCGTAGGTGCAGCGTAGTTCGACGATCTCGCCGGATGCGTCCCGCACCACCTCGTCGCAGCGGATCACGTAGGCGTGCCGCAGTCGCACCGGCCCGCCCGGGATCAGGCGGTGAAACCCTTTGGGCGGTTCTTCCATGAAGTCATCGCGCTCGATGTAGAGCTCTCTCGAGAACGGCACCGTCCTCGATCCCTCCCTGGGCACGTCGTGGGGCCAGTAGGGGGCATCAAGGTGCTGGACCTTCTCTGCGGGACAGTTCGTGATCACAACTTTGAGAGGCCTGATCACGGCCATCACGCGGGGGGCGCGGTAGTTGAGGTCGTCACGCACGGCTGCCTCGAAGATTCCGAGGTCCACCCGGCTGTTCGCCTTGGCCACGCCGATGCGGTTGGCGAACTCCCGGATGGCCTCAGGGGTAACCCCGCGCCGCCGTAGGCCCGAGACGGTGGGCATGCGGGGGTCGTCCCAGCCTTTCACGCACCCGCCCTCCGCGAGTTTGATCAGCTTGCGCTTGGACAGGACCGTGTAGTCCAGGTTGAGCCGTGCGAACTCGTACTGGTAGGGGCGGGGCGATTCCGGGAGGCCGCACTTGCCGCGCAGGTTCTCCAGGAGCCAGTCGTAGATGGCGCGGTTGTTCTCGAACTCCAGCGTGCAGATGCTGTGCGAGATGCCCTCCAGCGCGTCAGAGAGTCCATGCGCGAAGTCGTAGAGCGGGTAGATGCACCAGGCGTCTCCCGTTCGGTAGTGCGAGGCGTGAACGATCCGGTAGAGCACCGGGTCGCGCAGCTTCATGTTGGGGCTCGAGAGGTCAATCCTGGCCCGCAGCACATGGGCGCCGCCGGCGAACTCGCCTGCCCGCATGCGCGCGAAGAGGTCCAGGTTCTCCTCCACGCTGCGGTCGCGGTAGGGGCCTGGCGTGCCGGGTTCGTTCACGGTGCCCCGGTACGCGCTGATCTCCTCGTCGCTGTGGCTGTCCACGTAGGCCTTGCCGTCCCTGATCAGCCGCACCGCCATCTCGTGGAGGCGCTCGAAGTAGTCGGAGGCGTAGAGCTCCCTGGCCCACTGGAAGCCCAACCACTGCACGTCCGCCTTGATCGCCTCGACATACTCGATATCCTCGGTCTCGGGGTTGGTGTCATCGAAGCGCAGGTTGCACTCCCCGCCGTAGTCGAGCGCGAGCCCGAAGTTGAGGCATATGGACTTCGCGTGCCCGATGTGCAGGTAGCCGTTGGGCTCGGGCGGAAAGCGGGTGACGATCTTCGCGACGCGGCCCTGCCGGAGATCCTCGTCAATGATCTCCGTGATGAAGTTTGGATTGACGCGCCGCTCTCTGGTTGGGATGTTCGTCCCGCTGCTCATGATGACTCCTGCGCCCCAGGATACACCATGCTTGACCCTGTTTCCAAACCTTCTCTATAATCATGTAGGAACGCCGCGGTCTGCCCGCGGCATCTGCACGCTGGGGGATCGTCTAGCGGTAGGACGACGGGCTCTGGACCCGTTAGCGGGGGTT
>CAYLKW010000127.1:0-5948 GCA_964384245.1 uncultured bacterium | reverse complement strand
GAGGCGCGCATCATCCGAGCCAGCAGGGCCGTCTGATTCGCCACGATCACCGCCACGGGCAGGACGTAGCCCTTCCACGAGGGCAGCCCGAACGGGGGCAGCCAGCCGAGCAGCAGCGAGAACAGGACGATTAGCATCAGGGCTATCCAGAAGTTGGGCATGGCAAGGCCGATCGTTGAAAGCACCATGATGACGTAGTCGGTTCCGGAGTAGCGCCTGACAGCCGCTACGATCCCCACCGGAATGGCTATCGCAATGGAGATGAAGAACGCCATCAGGTTGAGCTTGGCGGTGACGACGGCGGCTTCGGATACCATGTCGCGCACCGGGAAGCCTGTGCGTACAACCGACTGCCCGAAGTTGCCGCGCGCCATGTTCGCCATCCAGGTGAAGTACTGCTCGTGCACCGGCCGATCCAACCCCCACTGGCGGCGGATCATGTCAAGCTGTTCCTGAGTTATGCGCGCCTCGCCCACCATCAGATCCACCGGATCCCCTGGGATCAGGTGCATCATTGAGAACGTTCCTATGCTGACCAGCAGAATGACAACGGCGCCCTGCATGAGACGCGAGGCTAGGTACTTGAGCATTTGGCACACCCGCGGCCCAGACTTCGGGCATGGGGGGTCGGCGACTCTCGCCAAACCCCCCGGGAGTGTGTTGCGGATCGACCCAAAACTATTCGATCCACCACTTGTGGGCGTTGCGATAGAGGTTGACTCCGGCCTGCGCTGACGTGGGCAGACCCTTGATTCGCTTGGTAAAGATGTTGAACCAGTCCCAGTACATTATGTGGAGGAACGGCACCTCTTCCGCGACTATCTTCTGAATCTCGCTGTAGATCTTCTTGCGCTTGGGGGGGTCCACCTCGCGCAGCCCGGCGCTCAGCAACTCCTCGACCCGCTGGTTCTTGAACCGCGAGAAGTTGCGGGCCGCACCCGCGCGCAGGGTCGCCGACGGGTCGGGCTCACCCCCGCCCCCGTTGTAGGTCCAGTTGAAGAGCGAGGCATCCAACTCGCCCTTTGGAAGCTGTGCGAGGATCGTGGCGATGGGGCGCTCCACGATGCGCATTTCAATCCCCACCGCCGCCAGGTCCTGCTGTGCCACCTCGGCCTGCGGCCGCCTCGCCCGGTCTCCGGTTATCACCGCGCAGGTGAACGAGAGCCGCGTCCCGTCCTTCACGCGGACGCCGCCAGGACCCATCCGCCAGCCGGCCTCCTCCAGCAACGACCTGGCGCGGTCGGGGCTGTAAGGATACTGCTTGACGTCCTTCTCGTACCAGTAGGTCAGCGCGGTTGGGAAAATGGAGTGCGCGATCACAGCGGTGCCCCTGAAGACATCGTCGATCATGCGCTGGCGGTCGAGCGCGTGCATCATCGCCTGCCGGACCCGCTTGTCGGAGAGGATCGGGTGGTCGTTGTTGAGCGGGAAGTGGTTGACGTGGAGGACGGCGGTGCGAAACACGGTGTAGCTAGGATCGGCCTCGAAGCGCAGGTTGTCCTCGGCCAGCAGCTGCCAGGTGGCGGAGTCGGAGGCACCAGTTCGCAGCGCGATCGCACGCACCGACGGGTCCGGCACGACGTCCTGCCGGAAAAAGTCGGCGTTTGGCCGTCCCCTGAAGTGCTGGTCGAACGCCTCGACGACCGTGAACTCCGCGGGTCTCCACTCCTTGAGACGGAACGCGCCGGTTCCAATCGGGGCGGCCTTGTACGCCTTCTCCCCTATGCGGCTGTGGTAGCGGGCGGGCACGATGAAGACCGTCGCCGCCTGCCGCAGGAAGCCGGCATGGGGCTCCTTCATCCTGACCACGGCGGTGTACTTATTAGGGGTTTCCACCCTGTCCATGTTGACGAAGTGGACGCCCATGATCGTCGCGTTTTGGGGGTTCTTGTGGAACTCGTAGGTGTACTTCACGTCTTCCGAGGTGAACTCGGTGCCGTCGTGGAACTTGACGCCTTCGCGGAGCGTGAAGGTGTAGGTGAGTCCGTCCTTCGAGGCGACGTGGTTCGAGGCCAGGACGCGATCGAGGACGTAGTTCTCGTTGATCTCGACCAGCGCGTTGTGAATCTGCGTGATCACAGCCCACTGGACGATTGGGCCGATGTCGTCAGGGCTCAGACTGGCCACTTCCTGGTGGCCCGTGACGCGGATGGTGCCGCCCCGCCTCGCGCTGGGTCCCGCGGTCACGACTATGGGATTCTTGAGGAGCATGGCCTGGGCGGCGGCGGCGGTCAAGCCCATCGCGGCTGCCCGCTTTAGGAACTCCCGCCGCGTCGAGGGATTCAGCTCGCGCAGCACCTGATCCAGATCGCGTTCGCGGCTCATACCCAACCCTCCCCTGTTGACTCGTGCTGATGCGTTTGAACGTTACGTTGTTCGGCTATTGTTCGGCGCCGGGCACCGCTCTCCTGCGGCCCGCGTCCCCCGCGCAGCGATAGCGGAAGGAGGCTCAAGGTGCCGGCCCGAACCTCAACGTTGACCCCGAGGCAGTCCGGACGTCGAAGTGCGCCGAGGGGAAAGAGGAGGTTGAAGTATGAGAGGCATGCGAGTGGTTCTTGCTCTGACACTCGCCGGGTTGCTCGGGACCGTCGCAAGCGGCTGGGCCCAGCCCCCGGCCCCGCAGCGCGGCGGGACGCTGACCGTGGCCATCAGCGCGGATCCGCCGGCGCTGGACATCCACTCCACCACGGCCTACCTGACCGAGATCACCGCCTGGCACGTGTTCGAGCCGCTGTTCACCTACGACAAGAACTTCCAGATCATCCCAATGCTCGCGGAAGGCTACAAGGTGGGTGACGGCGGAAAGGAGTACACGATCACGCTGCGGTCGGGCGTGCGCTTCCACAACGGTCGGGTGATGACTTCCCGCGACGTCGTGGCGTCGCTGCAGCGATGGGTGAAGATGGCCGTGGTCGCGGTGCCGTTCTTCCGCGACGACATCGAGGCGATCGAGGCCAGGGGCGCCCGGACCGTTGTGATACGGCTCAAGCAGCCCTCCGGCATCCTCATCGCGGCGCTGGCGCAGCCCATCCAGCTTGCTGGCATCTACACGCAGGCGGCTGCCGACGCGGCTGGCACCAGGCGGATCACCGAGCTCGCGGATCTAATTGGAACCGGGCCGTTCAAGTTCACGCGATGGGTGCCTGGTCAGGCGATCGAGCTCGAGCGGTTCGAGGGGTACTCGGCACGCGCCGGGAGTCCTGACGGCTACGGCGGCCAGAAGGTGGCCTACGTCGACAAGCTGCGGTTCGTGATCGTTCCCGACGTGCAGACCCGCATCAACGGCGTGATGACCGGGCAGTACGATTACGCGGAGAGCATCACCCCGGACGCCTACGGCGACCTGCGCAACAATCCCAAGGTCCGCACCCTGATCCTCAAGCCCTACGGCCAGCCCATGGCGGTCTTCAACAAGCGCCGGGGGCTGTTCGCCGACCGTCGGATGCGGCAGGCGTTTCTGGCGGCCCTGGACATGAGCAAGGTCATGGCAGGCACCTTCGGCAACCCGCTCATGTTCCGGGTGGACGGCAGCCTGATGTTCAAGGAGTCTCCCTGGTACTCCCGTGAAGGGCTGGGCCCCTACAACCGCCGCGACCTGGCCACGGCGCGCCGCCTGCTGGCCGAAGCCGGATACCGCGGACAGCCCGTGCGGTGGATCACCAGCGCCGCCTTCGACTGGGCGTACAAGCCGGCGCTCATCGCCTCCCAGCAACTCGAGGAGGCCGGGTTCAACATGGATCTTCAAGTTCTGGACTGGGCGACCGTGCTCTCCCGCCGGGCCAATCCCGATCTGTACGAGGTCTTCAGCACCTCGTTCATCTTCAGCCCGGGCGTGGATCCGCCGATCCAGCCCGTTATCCTCGGTCCCACTTGGCCGGGGTGGTGGACGACCGAAGAGAAGGACCGCCTGATCGGACGGTTGATCCGCGAGCCCGACCCCCAGGCGCGCAAGCGGATCTGGGAAGAGGTCCAGCGGCTCTACTGGGAGGACGTGCCCGGGGTCAAGTTCGGCGACTTCTTCAACCTGGCGATCGCACGGCCTGGAGTGCAGGGGCTGGCCACCCGGCCCGACCTATTCTTCTGGAACGTGTGGGTCGCTCCTTAGGAGGCCATGCGGGCCTACCTTGCACGCCGGCTTGCGGCGATGGTCCCGATCGTCATCCTGGTCGGGACCATCGTCTTCCTTCTCATGCACCTCACGCCCGGTGACCCCGCGGTCATAATGCTGGGGCCCGACGCCCCGGACGAGGCCGTGACACGGCTGCGCCAGGAACTGGGGCTGGATGCCCCGCTCCTCACCCAGTGGTTCCGGTGGTTCCAGCGGGTCCTGGTCGGCGATCTTGGGACGTCCATCTTCTTTGGCCTGCCTGTCACCACCACCATCCGCCAGCACCTGCTGCCCACGGTGCTTCTCAGCGCCCTGGCGATTTCCTTTGCGGTGGGCATTGGGGTGCCCGCGGGCATCATCTCGGCGGTGCGGCGGGGCTCGTTGATGGACCAGGGGGTGACGCTCGTCGCCTTCCTAGGCGTGTCGGTACCCGAGTTTTGGCTGGCGCTCAACCTCGTGTTGTTCTTCTCGGTCTACCTGGGGCTTCTCCCGGTGGCGGGCTACGCCTCGCCTGCCGCAGGGCTGTGGACGAGCCTGAGATACCTGTTGCTGCCGGCTTTCACCATGGGGTTCGTTCAATCCGCGCTGATAGCCCGCATGACGCGGGCAGCCATGCTGGACGTGGTCGTCCAGGATTACATACGGACGGCGCGGGCCAAAGGGCTGTCGTCGAATCGAGTCACGCTCCACCACGCCTTTCCCAACGCCCTCATCGCGGTGATCACGGTTGTAGGGATCATCTTCTCGGTCATGATGGGCGGTAACGTTGTTGCGGAAACCATCTTCACGATCCCGGGCATCGGGCAACTGCTGATCACCTCGGTGCTTCGCCGCGACTACCCGGTGATCCAGGGGATCGTGCTCCTGATTGCCGCCGCGTACGTTGTGATCAACCTGCTGGTGGACGTCGTCTACGCGGCCGTTGATCCCAGGATCCGGTATTGACGATGCCACGTATCCCGCCTCCACCCAGGATCGTTGCCGAGCCGATCTCGCCGTGGCGGCTGCGGTGGCGCCTGATGCTCCGCCGGCCGATCGTGATCCTGGGCGGCCTGATCCTGATAGGGCTGCTCATGGTCGCTGCGCTGGCCCCGCTGCTGGCGCCGGCCAACCCACAGAGGATGGAGATCGCCGACCGCCTCAAACCGCCCTCAGCCGCGCACCCCCTGGGTACCGATGACTTCGGGCGGGACGTGCTCAGCCGGGTGCTCTACGGCGTCCGCCTGTCACTGGCCATCGGCACCGCGGTGGTGGTCATCAGCACCGCGATCGGGCTTCCGGTAGGCCTGGCTGCCGGCTACATGCCGCGGCTGGACAACGTGCTGATGCGCCTCATGGACGCGCTGATGGCATTTCCGGCGGTGATCCTGGCCATCGCCTTGATGGCGGCCCTGGGTCCGAGCGCGGTCAACGTGGCGGTTGCGTTGGGGATCGTATACTCTCCCCGGATGGCTCGAATCATCCGCGGGAGCGTCCTGGTGGTCCGCGAATTCGAGTACGTGACCGCGGCGCGATCGGTGGGGCTCTCGGACGCCATGATCATGGCGCGCCACGTGCTGCCCAACTGCATGTCGCCGGTGATCGTTCAGGGCACGTTCATCTTCGCCTACGCGGTGCTGGGGGAGGCGCTGTTGAGCTTCCTGGGCGCGGGCGTACCGCCGCACATTCCCAGTCTCGGAACTATTCTCAGCGGCGGCCGCGTGTACATGGGCCAGGCCCCGTGGATAACCGTTTTCCCCGGTTTGGCGATCATGCTGCTGGTGATCGGGTTGAACCTCTTTGGCGACGGGCTGAGGGATGCGTTCGACCCCCGGCTCCTGCGGGCGGGGACGGCCTGACC
>CAYLKW010000126.1:0-6000 GCA_964384245.1 uncultured bacterium | reverse complement strand
ATGGAAGGCGGCAGGATGTATACTGAAGGCCAGCCGGGAACCCAAAATGGAAATCCTGGCCACAATGTTCCCGGCCACCGCATGTCAGTTGCCCGGCCTGTGAGGAGGATTCACGTGAGTGATCTAGGTCTCATCGCAGTGTCGTTGCTCTTCCTGTGGCTGAGCCTCAAGCTCATCGTGGGCTTCGAGCGTTTGAGGGGGTCATGAAGGCCATGATCGTGATCGCGGGTGTGCTCACCTGTCTGCTGCTTGTGTACCTCGTGGCCGCGTTGTTGAAACCGGAGTGGTTCGCATGAACGCAAACGGGATTCTCCAGCTCGTGCTCTATATCGTCGTCCTGTTGGCCCTGGCCAAGCCCCTTGGGTCATACATGGCAAGAGTCTATTCCGGTGGCCGCACGCTCCTCGATCCGCTGGCGCGGCCGATCGAGCGATTCACGTACCGATGTCTCGGCATCCGCCCGGACGCGGAGATGGCCTGGCACACCTATGCCATCGCCGTGATGCTGTTCAACATTGCCGGTCTCGTCCTCGTGTACGCGCTCCAGCGATTGCAGGGATTCCTCCCATTCAATCCACAGGGCCTCGGCGCCGTGACGCCCGACTCCTCGTTCAACACGGCCGCGTCTTTTGCCAGCAACACCAATTGGCAGGGGTACGGCGGCGAGACCACGATGAGCTATCTGACGCAGATGGTAGGCCTGGCGAAGGAGAACTTCGTTTCAGCGGCCACGGGGATGGCGGTGCTGGTGGCCTTCATTCGCGGCCTGGCACGTCATAGCGCCAAGACGATCGGCAACTTCTGGGTCGACCTGACGCGCAGCGTGCTGTACATTCTCCTGCCACTGTCGTTGGTCTTCGCGCTGGCGCTCGTGTCCCAGGGTGTCGTGCAGACCTTTGGCAGCTACCAGACTGTCAAACTCCTGCAGCCGATAACCGACGCGGACGGCAAGCAGGTCACAGAGCAGGTGATCGCGGTCGGCCCGACGGCTTCCCAGATCGCCATTAAGCAACTCGGCACCAACGGAGGTGGCTTCTTCAACGTGAACTCCGCACACCCGTTCGAGAACCCCACCCCCTGGTCCAACTTCCTGGAAGTCCTGGCGATCCTGGTTATCTCGGCGGCGCTCTGCTACACGTTCGGCGTGATGGTCGGCGATACACGGCAGGGGTGGGCTATATTGGCGGCGATGACACTGGTCTTCGTGGCGGTGCTGGCCGTCGCCGTCGTTCAGGAACAGCGCGGGAATCCGGCGCTGGCCGAAGTTGGTGTCAATCAGGCCGCCACCGCCGGCCAGGCTGGGGGCAACATGGAGGGCAAAGAAGTCCGGTTCGGGATCGCCAACTCGGCGCTGTGGGCCGTCGCCACCACCTCAGCTTCCAACGGATCCGTCAACTCGATGCATGACTCCTACACGCCGTTGGGCGGGCTGATCCCGATGTGGATGATGCAGCTCGGTGGGGTCGTCTACGGCGGTGTCGGCTCCGGGCTGTACGGGATGCTCGCCTTCGTCATCGTCGCCGTCTTTGTCGCCGGCCTGATGGTTGGTCGGACCCCCGAGTACCTCGGGAAGAAGATCGAAGCGTACGAAATGAAGATGGCCTCATTGATGGTCCTGATCCCGGTGGCCCTCGTTCTGGGAGGTACCGCTCTGGCAGTTGCCACAGAGGCCGGCCGGGCAACCATCTTCAACGCCGGCCCCCATGGGTTCAGCGAGGTGCTCTACGCCTTCTCATCGATGGGCAACAACAACGGCAGCGCCTTTGCGGGGCTGGGCGTGAACACGCCCTTCTACAACATCACGGGCGGGCTGACGATGCTGTTTGCGCGCTACTGGCTGGTGATTCCCGCGCTGGCGATCGCCGGGTCGCTGGCCGCCAAGAAGCGAATCCCGGCCGGCGCTGGCACGCTTGCGACGCACACTCCCCTGTTCATCTTCTGGTTGATCGGCGTGGTCCTGATCGTTGGGGCGCTGAGCTTCCTCCCGGCGCTGGCGCTGGGCCCAATCGTCGAGCATCTGCTGTTGAGTCAGGGCGTGGGATTCTAGGGAGGGTCGAGTCGACATGGCCGTGCAATCGATGAAGCCTTCGGCGTATTCGAGGGGGTTGCTTCGCCGGGCGCTCATTGATGCGTTCGTGAAGCTCAATCCGCGCGTCCAGGTGCGGAACCCCGTGATGTTTATGGTTGAAGTCGGCGCCGCGCTGACCACGCTCCTGTTCGTCCAGGCCCTCGGAGGCCGCGGCGAGGAAGCGGCCGGATTCATCGGGTGGGTCACAGCCTGGCTGTGGTTCACGGTGCTGTTTGCGAATTTCGCCGAGGCCGTTGCCGAAGGCCGCGGGAAGGCTCAGGCAGAGGCGCTGCGGCGCATGCGGCGGGAGACCTCGGCGAAGAAGCTGCAGAAGCCGCAGCGTGGCGCCCGGTGCGACGTCGTCTCGTCGGTTTCGCTGCGCCAGGGCGACGTCTTCCTGGTCGAACCGGGGGATATCATTCCGGCAGACGGGGAAGTCATCGAGGGCATCGCCTCGGTGGATGAAAGCGCAGTGACCGGTGAGAGTGCGCCGGTGATCCGTGAGTCGGGAGGCGACCGGAGCGCGGTGACCGGCGGCACGCGTGTCCTGTCCGACTGGCTGATTGTGCGCGTGACCGCCAACCCCGGCGAAGGCTTCCTGGATAGGATGATTCGCTTGGTCGAGGGCGCCAAGCGTCAGAAGACGCCAAACGAAATCGCACTGAACATCCTTCTGGCGGGGTTCACGATCATCTTCCTCCTGGTCTGCGCGACGCTGCTACCATTCTCGGGCTATAGCGTTCTGGCGGCCGGACAGGGCAGCGTCGTGACCATCACGGTCTTGGTTGCCCTGTTGGTCTGTCTGATTCCCACGACGATCGGCGGCCTGCTGAGTGCGATCGGGATCGCGGGCATGGATCGCATGATCCGGCGCAACGTCATTGCGACGTCGGGCCGCGCGGTCGAGGCTGCGGGCGATGTGGATGTCCTCCTGCTGGACAAGACCGGCACCATCACGCTGGGCAATCGGCAGGCGGTGGAGTTCATCCCGCTCGGCCAGACCGATCCCCGGAAGCTGGCCGAATGGAGCCAGTTCGCGTCGTTCTCGGACGAGACCCCAGAAGGCCGCAGCATCAGGGTGCTGGCAAAGGAGAAGTACGGCCTGCGCGAGCGGTCGGTGGGGTTCGGTCCCGAAGCCCCGCACGGCGCGCGCTTCATCCCCTTCAGTGCGCAGACGCGTATGAGTGGGGTCGACTTTGACGGGCACATGATCCGGAAGGGCGCGCCCGACGCGATTGTGGCGCACGTGCGCGCTCTGGGCGGCACCGTGCCACCCGGCTTCGCTGCGGTCATAGAGCGCATCGCGAAGTCGGGAGGTACGCCACTGGCCGTGGTCAACAACGCCACACTCGTCGGCGTAATCCACCTGAAAGACATCGTGAAGGGCGGGATCCGCGAGCGCTTCCTGCAGCTCCGCCGGATGGGAATCCGGACCGCGATGATCACCGGAGACAACCCGCTGACTGCGGCGGCCATCGCCGCAGAGGCCGGTGTCGACGACTTCCTGGCCCAGGCGACGCCTGAAGAGAAGCTCAAGCTGATCCGGAAGTACCAGGCCGAGGGGCATCTCGTGGCGATGACCGGCGACGGCACCAACGACGCCCCGGCCCTGGCGCAGGCCGACGTGGCCGTGGCCATGAACACCGGCACCCAGCCTGCGCGCGAAGCCGCGAACATGGTCGATCTCGATAGCAATCCCACCAAGCTGATCGAGGTCGTGGAGATCGGCAAGCAACTCCTGATGACGCGCGGGGCGCTCACCACGTTCAGCATCGCCAACGACGTGGCCAAGTACTTCGCCATCATCCCTGCAGCGTTTGCCGCGACCTACCCGGTCCTGGACGCCTTGAATTTCATGCATCTGGCAACCCCGAGGAGCGCGATTCTGTCGGCGGTCATCTTCAATGCGCTCATCATCATTGCCCTGATCCCGCTGGCCCTGCGGGGGGTACGCTACCGGCCCATCGGCGCGGCGCGGGTGCTCCGGGACAACGTCCTCATCTACGGGGTCGGCGGCGTGATCGCGCCGTTCGTGGGGATCAAGCTAATTGACGTTCTGCTGGTTGCTTTAGGGCTGGCCAGGTGACGACGGCATCGATGCGTGGAACAGAGCGCACCCACGGGCCGAGCCTGATCGTCATGGTTCTCGGGAGGTAGAGGAGAAATGCGGAGAGAACTTCGTCCGGCTCTCATGGCCGTGCTTGTCTTCACGATACTGACCGGGCTGCTCTACCCGCTGGCCGTCATGGCAGTGGCCCGGGTGGTCTTCCCAGGCCAGACAGCGGGCAGCCTGATCGTGAGGGACGGCCGCCTGGCCGGGTCCACGCTGATCGGGCAGCCCTTTGACGACCCGAGGTACTTCTGGGGCCGCCCGTCGGCGACGGGGCCGTCTCCGTACAATGCCGCGGCATCCAGCGGTTCCAACCTTGGGCCGACCAGCAAGGCCCTGCGCGAACTCGCAAGCAAGCGGATTGCAGCGTTGCGCGCGGCCGATCCGGAGGCCGCCGGACCTGTTCCGGTCGACCTGGTGACCGCATCAGCGAGCGGGCTCGACCCGCACATCAGCCCGGCGGCGGCTGAGTATCAAGTGCGTCGCGTGGCCCGGGCCCGAGGGATGAGCGAGGATGCGGTCAGACGCCTCGTGCGGCAGTTCACGCAGGGCCGCCAGTTCGGCATCCTGGGAGAGCCGCGAGTGAACGTGCTAGAGTTGAACCTGGCACTGGACGAGCTGAGGTGATGGCGACTCGTGTCCCCCGAGTCTGAGCGCCCCGATCCCGAGGCGCTGCTCACCGAAGCGCAGCGCGAAGAGCGCCAGCGCACGTCCGGGAAGCTCAAGATCTTCCTTGGATACGCGGCGGGCGTCGGGAAAACCTACGCCATGCTCGAGGCCGCGCGCCAGCGACAGTCCGAAGGCGTCGACGTTGTCGCGGCCCTGGTGGAGACCCACGGCCGTCAGGAGACGGAGGTCCTTCTCCAAAACCTCCCCCTGATCCCACGCCGCCGTATCGAGTACCGGGGGGTCACCCTCGAGGAGATGGACCTCGACGCGGTGTTGGCCCGCAGGCCACAGCTCGCGCTCGTCGACGAGCTCGCCCACACGAACGCTCCCGGTTCCCGCCATACCAGACGTTACCAGGACATTGAGGAGTTGCTGGCCTCCGGCAGCGACATCTACACGACGCTGAACGTCCAGCACGTCGAGAGCCTGAACGACGTGGTCGCCCAGATCACAGGGGTCGTCGTCAGGGAAACGGTGCCTGACCGCGTTCTTGAGGAAGCCCACGAGGTCATCCTGATCGATCTCCCTCCTGATGAGCTGATCCAGAGGCTCCATGAGGGGAAGGTGTACGTCCCCGAGCAGGCCGCGCACGCGGTGCGCAGGTTCTTCAGGCCCGGGAACCTGACGGCGCTGCGAGAGCTTGCGCTCCGCAGCCTGGCCAAACGCGTGGATCAGCAGGTGCGGACCTACATGGGGGTACACGCCATCCCGGGGCCGTGGCCGGCTGGCGAGCGTGTGCTGGTCTGCATTGGTCCAGACCCACGGGCAGAACAGCTCGTGCGCGCGGGGCGCCGGCTCGCCGCCAGCCTGGATGCGGAGTGGACCGTCCTCTACGTAGAAACGCCCGAATACGAAGGGCTGCCTGAAGTCGCTCGGGACCGTGTCGCGCGAGCGCTCAGGCTCGCCGAAGAACTCGGCGGCCGGACCGTGACCCTGACTGGCGCCAGCCCGCCACAGGAGATCACGCAATACGCGCGGGCGCACTTCGTGACCAAGATCCTCGCGGGCGCATCGCGGCGCTCTCGGTGGGAGCAATTCCTGCGTGGATCGCTCGTGGAGTGGATCATCCGCCACAGCCCGAACATCGACGTGTACGTCATCAGCACCCCCGCCGAGCCCGGCCCACGCCAGGTCGTCGCCGCCAGGCGACAAC
>CAYLKW010000125.1:0-6003 GCA_964384245.1 uncultured bacterium | reverse complement strand
GGCCAGGTTGCCCTCGCTGGTGGATGAGGTCGCGCACACGCTGGGCTTTCCCTGCATGGTCAAGCCCAATGCCCTGGGCAGTAGCATCGGGGTCAGCCTGGTGCGGCAGCCGGAGGGCCTGGCGGATGCGCTGGAAGTGGCGCTGGCCCTGGATCGCGAGGCCCTCGTGGAGGAGCACCTGACGGGCACCGAGCTGACCAGCGCGATCCTGGACGATCCCGAACGCGGCGCGCCGGTGGCGCTGCCGCTGGTGGAGATAGTGCCCAAGCGGGAGTTCTTCACCTTCGAAGCCAAGTATACTCCGGGCGCGGCCGACGAGATCTGCCCGGCGCGCCTGCCCGCGGCCGCGGTCTGGCGCGCGCAGGCGGCCGCGCTGCGCGCCTATCGCACGCTGGGCTGCGCCGACTTCGCGCGCGTGGACCTCTTCGTCCGCGAGGCGGACGTTGCGGTACTCGAGGTGAACACGATTCCGGGTCTGACCGAGCGGAGTCTCTTCCCGAAGGCCGCGCTGGCCGCGGGGCTGGAGTTTCCGGCACTCGTGGACCGCCTGATCGCGGCCGCGCTGCGCCGCGCCCGGAGGCCATCCGAGGAGGTGCAGGAAGAATGACGCCCCCACCAGGGCAGAACTGGATCGTGAAGTCCCACGCGCTGGGCAACGACTACCTGGTGCTCGACCCCTCCGCGCTCACCTTCGCCCTGACTCCCCAGGCGATACAGCGCATCTGCGATCGGCACCTGGGCGCCGGTTCCGACGGCATATTGGCGCTGGTCCCTTCGGCGCGGGCGGACTTCGGCCTGCGCATCTACAACCCCGACGGCAGCGAGGCCGAGAAGAGCGGCAACGGCCTGCGCATCTTCGCCAAGTTCCTCTACGACCACGGGTACACGGACCGGACGGTCTTCACCGTGGACACGCCCGGCGGGATCGCAGGCATCACGCTGCACCTCGCAAACGGCCGGATCGAGCAGATGACGCTGGACGTGGGGCGCGCGACCTTCCACAGCACCGAGATCCCGGTTGCGGGTCCGCCCCGCGAGGTGGTGGACGAGATCATCGAGGTCGGCGACCAGAAGCTGGAGATCACGGCGGTTTCGGTTGGCAACCCGCACTGCGTCGTCTTTGTTCCCGACCTGGAACTGATTGATCTGCACCGGCTCGGGCCGCTTCTTGAAACCCATCCCCTGTTTCCCAAGCGCACCAACGTGCAGTTCGCGCAGGTGGTGGCGCGCGACCGGGTGCAGATCCTCATCTGGGAGCGCGGCGTCGGCGAGACGATGGCTTCGGGCACAAGCGCGAGCGCGGTGGCGGCCGCCTCAGTGCGCGAGGACATGACCGACCGCGAGATGACGGTCTCGGCCCCGGGAGGAGACCTGCGCGTGACCGTGGGCGAGGACTGGAGCATCCGGATGACCGGCCCGGCGTCCGAGGTTTACGCGGGGACGCTGAGCGCCGACCTCGTGGCAGCGATGGAAGGGTTCTGATGGGAGGGTTTTCATGAGCCGCAAGATCCTCTATGTGATTCTGGATGGCGTCGGCGACCGGCCGATCGCCGCGCTCGGAGGCCGCACGCCCCTGGAGGCCGCGCGCACCCCGCACCTCGACCGGCTGGCCGCTTCAGGCCAGCAGGGTCTGGTTACCACCGTAGGAGAGGGGATAGCGCCCGAGTCGGACGTGGCGGTGGTGGCCGTCCTCGGGTACGACCCGATGGTCTATCACGTTGGGAGGGGGCCGCTGGAAGCGCTCGGCGCCGGGCTGGACTTCAGGGGGGGCGACCTGGCCTTGCGCGGCAACTTCGCCACCGGCGGAGAAGGCGCCTCGATCGTTGACAGGCGCGTGGGCCGCAACCTCTCCTCTGAAGAGGCGCGCACGCTGGCCGAGGCGATCACCGCGCAGATCAATCTCGAGAGCGCGCCCGCCAGGGTGGTCGTAGCCGCGACGATAGGCCACCGCTGCGCGGTGGTCTTCCATCCCACCCAAGGACGCCTGAGCGCCCAGATCTCGAACACCGATCCGGCCTACGCGCGCATCGGCGGTATGGGCGTTGCGCGCGCCACCTTCGGGAACCAGGTCGAGGAGTGCGTGCCGCTCGATGGATCGGCCGAGGCGCGCGCGGCCGCGGCGCTGGTGAACGAGTTCACATGGAAGAGCCGCAAGATCATGGACGCGCACCCGCTGAACGATCAGCGGCGGGCCGAGGGCAAGCTGGCCGGCAACCTGATCCTGCTGCGGGACGGCGGCGACCATCTGCCCCAAGTTCCCTCGATACACGAGCGCTTCGGCGTGCGGCTGGGGTGCTTCGTGGAGATGCCGGTCGAGCGTGGGATCGCGCGCTACCTTGGGATGGGCGTGGTCGAGATCCCACACGGTACCTCGAGCAGCCGTGCCGAGGCCTACCAGACATGGGCGCGCCGCGCGCTCGAAGTGCTTCCGCAGTACGACGGGCTCTACATGCACCTGAAGGGGCCTGATGAGCCCGGGCACGACGGGGACTTCGCCGCCAAGCAGCAGATCATCGAGGAGATTGATGCTCACTTCTTCGGCGCGCTGCTGCTTGCGCTCGACCCATCCACGACGATCGTTGCCGTGACCGCGGACCACGCAACCCCCTGCGAGGTGCGCGGTCACTCGCCCGACCCGGTGCCGCTGCTGATCGGCGGCGGCGGCACGACACCTGACGGCGCCGGCCGGTTCACCGAGGCCGCCGCTGCCCGGGGTGCGCTGGGGCACCTGCGTGGCATCGAGATCCTGCCGCTGCTCGTCGGCCGGAGGTAGGATAGGCCCATTGCGCCGGACTACGCCGTGAATTGCCGGGCCAGACGGTGAAGGCCCGCGTCCAGCCTGACCTCTGGCTGCCAGGGCTCTGCGCCTCGCGCTTCTTCATGACCATGGTCTTCATGACCTACGCCGCGTGCCTGCCCGTGCTCAGGACGGCCTGGGGCATGTCTGGCGCCCAGGCCGGGTCAGTGGCCACCGGGTTCCAGGCCGGCTACGCGGTCTCCCTGCTGGGCTTCTCGTGGCTGGCCGACCGGGTCGGCGCCCGGCGCATCTTCCTGACTTCCGGCGTCATGAGCGCGATTGCGGCGCTGGGGTTTGCGCTGTTTGCGCGGTCGTACGCTTCCGGACTGGTGCTGTTCACGCTGGCCGCGCTCGCCCAGGGCGGCACCTACACTACGGCCATCATGCTCATATCGGACCGCTACCGCTCCGCGCGCCGCGGCGCGGCCCTGGGCTGGCTGATCGCCGCCTCTTCGATGAGCCATGCTGCGTCGCTGCTGGTCACGGGCGTCGTGCTGCCCCGGGGAGGCTACCAGGCGGCGTTCCTGGTAACCGCCGCCGGTCCGCTGGCAGGGATTCTTATTGGCTGGCTCGTCCTGCGGGGTGCGCCGAACGTGGTTCATCCTAGCGATGGAGGACCCGGCGCCAGGGCCGAGCTGCTACGCAACCCGCATGCCAGGCGCCTGATCGTCAGCTACACGGCCCATTCGTGGGAACTGCTGGGCATGTGGGCGTGGGCGCCTGCGTTCGTGGCCGCCAGCCTGGCTGTTTCCGGGGCGATGACGCTGCGGGCCGCTGAGCTGGGCGCCTACCTTGCGGCTTCATTTCATCTCATGGGGCTGGTGGCGTCGTCGTCCATGGGACATCTCTCGGACAAGCTCGGACGCCGCACAGTCATTCTCGCCCTGGCCGCGACGAGCGCCGCGTGCTCGTTCAGTTTCGGGTGGTTGGTCGGGGGGCCGCTCCTGTTGGTCGCCGTCGTGGGCGCGGTCTATGGCTTCACGGCGCTGGGTGACTCACCTGTGCTCTCGGTCGCCCTGACGGAGGCAGTGCGCCCTGCCTATCTCGGCTCGGCCCTGGCCATCCGATCGCTCCTGGGATTCGGCGCCGGTGCGGTAGCGCCGGTCGTCTTCGGCATGGTGCTGGACGCGACCAATCCAGGAGGGGCGTCCGCGGCCGGCTGGGGATGGGCCTTTGCCGTGCTGGGCATTGGCGGGCTGGTCGCGGCGCTATCCGCCAGGGGTCTGCCACGCATGCGGCTGGGATCCCTTCGGGAGGTGTGATCTGCTTGGACCACCCTGAGATCGCCAACAGATGGCCGGGCCACTGCTTCGGTTGCTCGCCGGCCAACCCGCACGGGCTGCGCCTCCGCTTCTGGCGCTCGGAGCAGGGCTGCTTCACCAGATATGCCATCCCCGAGCACCTGTGCGGCTTCGACAAGGTTGCCCACGGAGGGATCATTGCGACGCTCCTGGACGAGGTGTCGGCCTGGACGGTCATCGCGTGCCTGGGCAGGCTGGGGGTCACCCGTGAGATCTCGATCCGCTACCTCAGGCCCGTGCCCACTGGCGTCGAGCTGAAGGTGGAAGGGCAGGTCATCAGCCACGACGGCAGGAGCGCGATCGTGCGCGCGTCCGTAACGCCGGCGGGAGATCCGGCACGCGAGCTGCTGGCGGAAGGCACGAGCACGTGGGCGCTACCGAAGCTCTCGAGCATCGCCAGGATGACAGGGCTGGATGAGCCAGCCCTGCGGGAGTACCTTCAATCCATGGGACCGGGCTAGGTTGCCGCTCTGGGCCGCACCAGCAGCCAGATCCCCAGGACGATCAGCAGCGCGGGCCACCATGTGACTATGGCCTGCATGGCGCCCGCGGCCCGCGCGACCCGCAGCAGCCCGATGGCCACAAGAATCCCGCCCGGGATGAGCGGCCACCATTCGGCCGCCTGCCTGCCGCTCTTCGCAAGATCCACCGCGTAGATGAACAGGAAACCGATGCCCAGCCCGAGCAGCACCGGTGCGCGATCGGCGCCGACCCAGTCGCGCGCCGCGATGCCGGCGCCCAGCCCTGTTACGATCCCGGCCGGGACAAGAAGGCCGTACCTGCCCGTGTAGGCGTAGGCCACCAGCAGGAGCGCACCGACGATCAGGACGCTCTGGTCACCAATGGGCTGCGCCCGCATGGCCAGCAGCAGGACGACGCCAACGGCTATCAGTGCCAAGCCCTGCACGTATCTTCGCTCCATCGCCCACCTCGTCCGGAGGCTTTTGCCGCTTCGTTGACAGTTTCTTCACGACGCGTGACAATTGCCCTGCCTGCAGATGTTGGGCAATTCCGAGGGACGACTGGGACCCGGAGGTAGGCTCCTGCTCGAGCGCGAGACCCGGCTGTTCCGGGTGACGTGGGCTGCCGCAAGGGCCCTTCTCCGGCCCCTCTTTTGTTTCCGTGTCGAGGGGATCGAACGCTTTCCCGCGGGCCCGGCGGTGCTCGTCGCCAACCACCCGAGTGCGCTGGACCCCCTGTTCCTGGCCGCGGCCGTGCCCGAGCGCATGCTTTTTCTGGCCGCGGCGGAGTTCTTCGCGCTGCCCGCGGTGGGATGGGCCATGCGCACCTACGGCTGCATCCCGGTGCGCCGCGGCGAGGCCGACTCCGCGGCCGTGCGGGGGGCGCTGCTCGCCCTGGCGGATGGGCGCAAGGTGGCGATCTTCCCCGAGGGACGCATAAGCCCACAGCCCGCCCCAGGGCACCGCGGCGCTGCGCTGCTGGCCTCGCGCGCCGGGGTGCCGGTGGTTCCTGTTGCGATCGTGGGGACCGGACGGGTCTTCCCTCTGGGCGCCAGGTTTCCCCGACCCGGCCGCGTGGTCGTGCGGATCGGTCCGCCTATCCCGCCGCCAAGTGCCGAGCGGGCGTCGCAGGACGCGGCAACAGAGGCGGCGATGGCCTGGATCCACGCGCACAGCGCGCGCTAGCGCAGCCAGAAGATGTAGAGCAGGATGTGGGCTACAGCCACGGCCACCACGGTGAAAGGCACGCTGATCTTCATGTAGCGCCCCAACTCCACCTTCTCGCCGTGCTTTTCCAGAAACCCGCACGCGAAGACGTTGGCCGTGGCGCCGACCGGGGTGATGTTGCCACCACTGCCCGTGCCCACCAGCATTCCAAACAGCAGCGGCCACGCGCTCGTGCCCAGCAACCCGGCTAGGTCCTGCGCTACTGGGATCATCAGCA
>CAYLKW010000124.1:0-6052 GCA_964384245.1 uncultured bacterium | reverse complement strand
GCGCGGCTCTTCAGGCCGCCGCTCTACCACCTGAGCTACCCCGGCACCTGCGTTTCGTAGTCTAGCAACCGGCTGGAGCCGGGTCAACGCTTTGTACTGCACTTGCAGATAGTATGGGTACGGAACTTGCACATCACAACCGCCGGCAGGGGCGAGTTGCAGGAACATCCCGAGAACCGGGCGAACTCCAAACGAATTCGGGAGGGTGCTGATGCGACTGTGCTACCTTGGAAACGAGAACCGGCGAAGCTACCTGCAGGATGCGGCCAGCCCCGGCGTGGTCGTGGAGCGGCTCGCCGACTTCACCCCATCCGTTGCGCGCCCTGAGACGATAGAGTCGCTTTACGATGAAACACGGCTCGCTCCTTGGAACATCGAGATGGCGATCGAGGCGGAGCGGCGCGGATACGAAGCGGTCATCACAGGCTGCGCCGGTGATCCCGGGGTCGAGGCCGCGCGTGAAATGGTCCGGATCCCCGTGATCGGACCGGGGCAAGCGGGGTTCCACGTTGCCGCGCTGCTGGGCGGAACGTTCTCGGTTCTAACACCGATAGACAGCACCGTAAGGCCGGCGCGGACGCTGGTGGCGCATGCCGGTCTCTCCGGGCGATGCTCCTCGGTGCGCCCGGTTGATTGCTCGGTCCAGGCGCTGCGGGAAGGTCGGGTTGAAGCTTTCCAGAAAGCGCTGGCGGTGGCGCACCGGTGCATAACCGAGGACGGCGCGGATACTATCGTGCTGGCCTGCGCGAGCCTGAGCCACGTCTTTGGCGACAGGCTGGCTGCTGCGCTACCCGCACCGGTGGTCAATGTGCTGCGCGCGTCGGTGCGCGTGGCTGAGATGCTGGTGGGGTCGCGACTCACCCACTCCAAGATCGCTTATCCCTTTCCGCCCACGGAGGATCGCAGGAATGCCATCTAACGCCGAACAGAAGGTGCTCGATCAGATCGTCCCGTCACGCGTGTGGCGCGACCTCGAGTTTCTGTGCTCACTGGACCGAACATCGGGCACGGACGGTGAGGCAAGGGCGATGGCGTACATCGCCGATTCGCTGAAGGCCACCGGGGTGGAGGTCGAGCTGCACTCCTTTGACGCCTACCTCAGCTACCCAATATCAGGCGATGTAACCGTCATCGCGGGCAAGGACCTGCCGCCCGGGTTCGCCGCGAAGACGCGGGCGTTCTCAGGCAACACCCCTCCCGATGGGCTTGCCGCGGAGGTGATCTATGTTCCTGGGGGTCACGACCTCTTCCGGGATACAGAGACGCACCGACGGCTGGATGACGCGGGCATCGCCGGCAAGATCGTCCTGTCCGAAGCGGGTAGCCGCCGCAACATGCAGGCAGCCCAGGAGAAGGGAGCCGTCGCCTACATCCACGCGTGGCCGAGCGATGAGGATGCCCTGCACGAGGGCATCGTCTCACCGATCTGGGGATCACCGACGCCTGAGTCGGCCGCGTTCTTTCCCCGGATACCGATCCTCAGCATCGCGCGAAGCAGCGCCGAAGCGGTGCACGCGGCGCTGGAGCATGGGCCTGTCACGCTTCGCCTGCACAGCCGTACCGACACCGGGTGGCGGCGCGTCACGCTTCCGGTCGCCGTGATACCGGGTCGGACGCCGGAGTTCGTGCTCTTTTCGGGTCATGTGGACTCCTGGTTCCTGGGAGCAACGGACAACGCGACCGGAAACGCGGTCGCCATGGAGGTCGTGCGGGTGCTACACGCAAACCGCGATGGGCTGCGCCGCGGGGTGCGCTGCGCCTTCTGGCCCGGTCACTCCACCGGACGGTATGCCGGGTCCACCTGGTACGCGGATCAGGAGTGGCAGCGCCTCCACGACCACTGCGTACTGCACATCAACTGTGACTCGCCCGGCGTGTTGGGAGCGACAGACTACTCGCCGGTCACCGCCAGTGCCGAGGCCGCGGAGTTCGGCGTAGCCCTCGTAGGGGAACTCACGGGTCAGGCCGTGGCGTGGGAGCGTCCCGTTCGGGCAGGTGATCAATCGTTCTGGGGCGCTGGCGTCCCCTCGCTGTTCATGGGCCTCTCGGTGCGGCCGGAAGGGCAGCGGGCGGCGGTGGGCGGCTCAGGGTTCGGCTGGTGGTGGCACACGGAGGCGGACACGATCGACAAGGTGGATGCCGGGGTGCTCGAACTTGACATGCAGATCTACCTGCTGGCCGTCCACCGCTTCGCGACGGCCGCGGTACCGCCCTTGAAGGTAGCGGATGCGGTAGCGGAGATGCAGGATGTTGTGGCCGAGCTCGACCGTGAGGTCGCCGGGCGGTTCGATCTCTCCCCGGTAGGCGCGGCGCTGACCAAACTGCTTGCTGCCGCGGTGGCATTCGACGCCGCGGTCGGGGATGTCACCACGGGTACTGCGGAAGGAGATGCCTCCAGCGCGCGTGTGGCCGTGGCGTGCCGCGCGCAGCGTGCCGCGGTGCGGGAGTTGGTGCGGATGGGCTACACGGAGGGAGACCCATTTGAGCATGATCGGGCGGTCCCGCAACTGCCCCTGCCGTCCCTCCAGGAGGTACGGGATCTCGCACGTTGGGATCCGGAGGCACAAGAGGCGCGGTTGCTGAACACCAGGCTGCTGCGCCGGAGGAACATGGTGGTAGCGGGGATCCAAACCGCAACAGGGGCTCTGGAGGCTGGATTGGTCGCCCTGCGGTAGTCACTCGAATGGAAAACCAACTCGAATCGGGGGTGAACGGCATGACTAAGGGAAAGCGGCGGGCGTGGTCACGGGTGGTCGCCATGATAGCCGCCGGGCTAATGATGGCATGCGTGACCGGCCCGGCACAGCGGGCATCGGCTCAGGGAGCCACGGGCACGTTCTCGCTGCCCATGATCGACAACGCACGCATGTGGCCGCTCGTGGGCGGGTTGCCCAACATCCTGGTCAACAAGGTACTGTACAGCACGCTCGTGAAGTACGATACCAAGAACCTCGCGCCTATCGGCGACCTGGCGGAGCGATGGACGCTGGGTGACGACAAGCTGACATGGACCTTCCACCTCCGTCGGAACGTGACCTGGCACGACGGCGCACCGTTCACCGCGCGCGATGTGAAGTTCACGGTCGAGCGCCTGTGGATCAACCCGGCGGTCTCGTTCTTTCAGCGCGCCAACCTGGGCGACATAGCGCGCGCAGACATCGTGGATGACTTCACGGTGCGCATCGTCACGAAGACGCCTTTCGCCACCCTGCCGGTGATGCTCGGCTACCTGGCCAACATCCTCCCAGAGCACATCCTAAGGAACTACTCGACCGAGATGCTGCGCAACCCGGTCGAGTTCCTCCGCAATCCGATCGGTACTGGCCCGTTCAAGTTCTCGGAGATGGTGCTGGGCTCACACATCAGGCTCGTCGCCCACGACCGATACTTCCTGGGCCGGCCTAAGCTGGACGCGATCGTCTTCAAGGTCATAGCCGACGTCGAGCAGCAGGTGGCCCAACTCCAGACACGGCAGCTCGACTTCATGGTAATCGAACCACATCAGGTCGCGCTTGTGTCCAAGATTCCGCACGTGCAGATCGTTGACGCGCCCCAGGTAAACTACACATTCGTCGGGTTCAACAACAAGGTGGAACCGTTCACCGACCGGCGCGTGCGCCAGGCGCTTACCCACGCGGTCGACCGCAAGGCGATCCTCGACAACATCTACCTTGGAAAGGGTCGGCTGGCCACCGGCGCGATCAACCCTCTGGTCTCTTGGGCGTACTTCGGCGCGGTGCACCAGTTCCCGTACAACAAGCAGGTCGCCGAGCGGCTCCTGGATGACGCGGGGTGGATGAAGGGCCCCGACGGCATTCGCCGCAAGGGCGGGCAACCGATGAAGATCGTACTGGAGGTGGACCGGGGCAACCCCGTGCGCGAGCAGACAGCAGTGGTGGTCCGCCAGGCCTGGCGGGACGTGGGCGTGGACGCGGAGGTTCGCGCGAGCGAGTTCAACGCGCTTCTCTCGCGGGTGCGCGCCCGGCCCTCCGAGGTGCAGTCGTACACGCTCTGGTACATCACGCCACCAGAACCGGACATCCTGGGCTACTATCACTCCTCCGGGTCGCTGAACGAGTTCTCCTACTCGAACCCAGACGTGGACAAGCTGCTCGAGGAGGGCCGTGCGACCTTTGACCAAAAGGCCCGTGCCAAGATCTACGAGCGGGTTCAGCGTTACATGGCCTGGGACGCGCCGGTGCTGTTCCTAGTCTACCCTGCGGAGGTCCAGGCCATCAGCAAGCGTGTCCAGGGATGGGTGCCCATCGGCTACCGCGACGCGCTGACGCACATGGTCGGTGTCTCGGTCACGCGGTAGCCGGGGGAACGGCGGCGCGTCACCGTCATGTTCCACTACCTAGCGCGCCGCCTGCTGCAGACCACGGCGCTCCTGCTTGTGGTGAGCGCCGTGGTCTTCGCGCTCATCATCCAGGCGCCGGGTGGGCCTTCGATCATGCTGGATCGCAACATGGATGCGGCGGAGATGGCCCGCATGCGCACGGCGCTGGGACTGGACAAACCCCTGCACGTTCAGTACACGCGCTGGTTGGGCCAGGTGCTCCAGGGCAACCTGGGACATTCCTATCAGGCGGGGCTGCCGGTCACAGAGATAATCCTGCAGATGCTGCCCAACACCCTCGTGCTCTCTGCCGCCGCGCTGGTAATCTCGCTGGCCGTGGCGATTCCCGCGGGGGTGATATCGGCCGCACGACCATACACCGCGCTTGACCATACGGTCACGTTCCTGTGCTTCTTCGGGATCTCCGTGCCGGTGTTCTGGTACGGGCTGATGCTCATCGTGCTGTTCTCGATTGTGCTGGGATGGCTTCCGGCCGGCGGCATGCAGACGATCGGTGAACCTCGCTCGCTGACCGACCTTGCGCGCCACCTCATCCTGCCATCAATCGTCCTGGGCACCGCCAACATGGCCCTGTTCGCCCGCTACACGCGCTCCAGCACCATGGCGGTGCTGAAGCAGGACTACGTCCGGACCGCGCGGTCGAAGGGTCTCACGGAGCGCACGGTGCTCTACAGGCACGCGCTGCACAATGCTCTCATCACGGTGGTAACGGTGGTCGGGGTGCAGCTACCGCGCCTGGTCGGCGGCGCGGCTATCACCGAGACGGTCTTCGCGTGGCCGGGGATGGGCAGTCTCGCCGTTCGGGCCGCCTTCGAACGGGACTATCCGATGATCATGGGCATCACGCTGGTGATCTCGTCGGTCGTGGCGCTTAGCAACCTGCTGGTGGACGTTGTGTACGTCTACCTAGACCCCAGGATCCGGTATGAGTAGCACCCGGTCGCCGTCATCCCGGATTCTAGCGCGGTTTCGCCGGAGCCGGCTGGCGGTCGCAACGCTTGCCATCCTTGTGGTTGTACATCTGGCCGTCCTGCTGGCGCCGTGGATCGCGCCGCACAGCCCTGAAACCCTGTCCCTAGCCAGGCGGCTGGAGCCGCCGAGCGCCGGCCATTGGCTGGGGACCGACGAGTACGGCCGCGACCTCCTGACACGCCTGCTCTACGGTGGGCGCGTCTCGCTCGCCGTGGGGCTGACCTCCATGCTCGCCTCCATGGTCCTGGGCGTGGTCGTGGGTGCCGTTGCTGGGTACGCCGGGGGCGTAGTGGACATCCTGCTCATGCGGATCACCGATGGAATGCTCTCCGTGCCGCTATTCTTCATCGCCCTCATGGTGCTGGCGCTGTTGGGGGCCACAATGGTCAACCTGGTGCTAGTGATCGCCCTGTCGAGTTGGATGACGGTGGCCCGGGTGGTACGCGCCGAGACACTGCGCACGCGTGAACTGGAGTTCGTCCTAGCCGCCCGCGCCATCGGTTGCAGCGGTCAGAGGATTCTAGCCAGGCACATCGTCCCCCAGTCCATTCCCTCCATTACCGTGGCGGCCACGCTGGGCGTGGCATATGCAGTCCTGATGGAGTCTTCGCTGAGCTTCCTCGGGCTGGGCGTGCAGCCGCCCGCGGCGTCCTGGGGGAACATGCTCAGCGGCGCCCGTGGTTACCTGCGAACCGTTCCTTTACTGGCGTTCTTCCCAGG
>CAYLKW010000123.1:1210-6131 GCA_964384245.1 uncultured bacterium | reverse complement strand
CCGTGGCGCTCTGGCGCTCCCTGGCCCTGAGCCTCCATGTGCTCTACATCATCTGGGCCGCCCTGGTCCTGTACAAGTTCGCCGACGAGTCCGGCGCTATACGGAGCATCGGGCGCGCCATCGGACACCTCACCAGCGACCGCGTGCTGCAGTTGCTGATCATCGGGTTCGCTTTCAGTTCATTCCTGCAGGGAGTAGCCGGGTTCGGCGTTCCCGTCGCGGTCACCGCCCCACTGCTCCTCGGGTTGGGCTTCACGCCGCTTGAGTCCGCCGCGATCCCGCTGATCGGCCACGCGTGGTCGGTGACAATGGGGGACATGGCCTCCTCGTTCCAGGCGCTCCGGGCCGTCACCGGCCTGCCGCCGCACGAGATGGGCAACTGGATCGCGGTGTTCCTGGGGCTCTCCGCGGTCGCAAGCGGGTTCGCGGTCGCCCACATGCACGGCGGAACCCGATCATCTGGGCGCGCCTTCGGCACAATTCTGACGATGGGCCTGGCAATGGGTCTAACGCACCTGGTGCTTTCGGTCACGCAGCACTGGACGATCGCCTCGTTCGGCGCCGGCATGGTCGGCCTTGCCGTCGGCATCGGACTCGCCCGGCTGGGCAAGCGCGGTGACGCCGGCGCCACGCCCGCGCGCTCGTCGTCCCCTCAACCGGCGGGCCCCGGCGCCGGGGAGATGCCCTTCCAGACGGCCTTTCTGCCCTACTACGTCCTGATAGCGGTGATCGCGACCGCCACGTTCGTGCCCGGGCTGCACCAGGCCATTGAACAGGTGGCATTTACCTTCAGGTATCCCACGGTCACGACCGGGCTAGGCTGGAAGACAGGGGCAGGGGCGTTTGCAATACCGGTCTTCGGCCACCCCGGGGCGCTGCTCCTCTACGCATCGGGGATCGCGGTGGTGCTGTTCAAGCTTCTGGGCCGCCCATCGCCTAACTGGAGCGCCGTCTGGAAGGGTGTGCGCAAGCAAGGGCTGCCGACGACGCTGACAATACTGACCCTGGTTGGCGTCGCGATGATCATGCTCTACAGCGGCATGACCTACCTTCTCGCCCGGGGGCTCGTTCTGCTGGTGGGATCCTTCTTCCCGATGGTGTCGCCGCTTATCGGCCTGCTGGGAGCGGTGATCACCGGAAGCAACACCAACTCGAACGTGCTGTTCGGCGCGCTTCAGCGCGACGGCGCGCAGATGCTGGCCATGAATCCGGCCCTGATGGCAGCGCTGCAATCCTCCGGGGGCTCGCTCGGCTCGATGGTTGCGCCGGCGAAGGTGGTCTTGGCGACCGCGACCACCGGGCTTCTCGGTCAGGAAGGCAGGGTCATGCGGGCCACCGCTCCGTACGCGATCGTGATGATCGCCGCGCTGGGCCTGCTGGGATGGATCCTGCAGACGCGATAGGGCGCGGGTGCGCCCTCACACTCTCGCCCGCAGCCCGAGCGCCTGCTCTATCACGCGCGCGCACCCGAGCAGGGTGCCTTCGCGGAACTGGCTGGCGGCCAACTGCACAGCCACGGGCAGCCCTTCGTTGGTCAGGCCTGCGGGCAGGACGATCGCGGGAAGGCCTGCCAGGTTGTACAGCCGTGAGAACCTGCCCATCATTTGGCGCACCTGGGGCCACGCTGCGCCCTGCGGGTCGGCAGCTTCCAGGGTAGGTGCGCCGCCGGGCAGCGCAGGCCCCAACAGGAGATCCACCTCACCGAATGCATCGGAGATCTCGGCCGCAACCCGCGACTGGACACCGCGCGCCTGGGAGCGCATCGCGGCAGTGACCTCCTCACCCTGGTCCAGCAGGACGCGCACGTCCCGGCCGTAGCGCTCCCTCATCCCTGGATAGGTATCGCGGTGAAAGGCGGCCGCTTCGGCAAGGAGCAGCGTTAGCTGTGCCCAACCGGCCTCCTCAGGAGCCCGCAGAGAAACCGAACGGACGGTGAAGCCGGCCTCGACGCACGCGCGGGCAGCATCGTCCACCGCGCGGGCCACGGCAGGGTCGAGGTCCGACTCGAAGAACGCTCCGGCGAGCCGGCCCACGCGCAGGCCCGGCCGTGCCCGTGCCACCTGCTCCACGTAGGCCTCCACCGGCTCGTCGCGCGAAGTAGGATCGGCCGGATCCACGCCTGCCATCACGCCCAGAAACAACGCCGCGTCGGTGACGCACCGTGTCATGGGGCCCACGGTGTCAAACGATCCGGACAGCGGCAGGACGCCGTGCCGGCTGATCCGGCCGAAGCTAGGCTTCAATCCCACTACGCCGCAGAGGGCCGCGGGGATGCGTATCGAGCCGCCGGTATCGGTGCCGATCGCGCCAGCAGCCAGATGGGCGGCCACGGCCACAGCCGAACCCCCGCTCGATCCGCCCGCGATGCGATCGGGGCGCCAGGGGTTGCGGGGGCTGCGACCGTGCGGGTTGAGACTGGTCATTCCCAGGGCGAACTCGTGCAGCGTCGTGGTGCCCAGCACGATCGCCCCCGCGGCCTCCAGCCGCCGCACCACGGTCGCAGTCTCGCGCGACGGCTCGCGCCCCAGGAACGATGATCCCGCCGTAAGCGGCACGCCCTCAATCTGGATCAGGTCCTTGACGGCAACCGGCACGCCGTGCAGCGGTCCGCGCCAGCGCCCCGAGCGCGCCTCGGCGTCGCGGACACGCGCCTCGGATTGGGCGCGTCCGGCCAGCACCCTGACGTACGCCGCCACCTGGGGATCCACCCTGGCGATCCGCTCCACGTAGGCCTCGACCGAATCAACGGCGGTTAGGCGCCCGTCACGAATCCGCTCTGCCAGTGCCAACGCCGACAGATCAGTGATCTCGTTCATCGTTGATCCTTTCTTCGAACCGGCCCCTTCATCCCTCCCTGCGGGAGATAGGACTCTGCCGCGGCCCGTGGAATACACTGCCAAATCAGCCCCCCGGAGGCGGCACATGTCCAGCCTTCCCATTGAGTCCTCCCTGGATGAGCGCCGTAGGTTCCCCCCGCCGGAGTCTTTCCGGGCACGAGCGGTCGTCGCCGACGAAAGGATTTACGAGGAGGCCGGCCGCGACCCGGAGGCCTTCTGGGAGCGCGCGGCCGGTGACCTGCACTGGTTTCGCCGGTGGGACCAGGTCCTTGACTGGAACCTGCCGGACGCGCGGTGGTTCACGGGCGGTCGCACCAACATCGCCTTCAACTGCCTGGACCGTCACCTCACCACCGCCCGCCGCAACAAGGCCGCCATCCTGTGGGAAGGCGAGCCCGGGGAGACGCGCGTCCTCACCTACTGGGATCTTGCGCGTGAGGTGAACCGCTGCGCCAATGCCCTGCTCTCCATGGGAGTACGACGCGGGGACCGCGTGGCCATCTACATGCCGATGATTCCCGAGCTGCCCATCGCCATGCTCGCCTGCGCCCGCATCGGCGCAGTGCACACGGTGGTATTCGGCGGGTTCTCGGCAGAAGCGTTGCGCGACCGCATCAACGACGCCCAGGCCAAGATGGTCATCACCGCCGACGGCGGTTACCGCAAAGGCGCGATCATCCCGCTGAAACGCAACGTGGACCATGCCATTGTTGACACCCCCACCGTGCGGAACGTCCTGGTGGTACGGCGCATCGGCGAGGCCGCGGCGATCCACATGGTCGAGGGGCGCGACCGGTGGTGGCACCGCGCCCTGGACGGGATGCGCATGGACTCCCCGGCCGAGGAGATGGAGAGCGAAGAACTGCTCTACATCCTCTACACCAGCGGAACCACCGGGAGGCCCAAGGGCATCGTCCACACGGCGGGCGGCTACATGGTTGGAACCTACTTGACCACCAAATGGATCTTCGATCTCAGGGAGGACGATCTGTTCTGGTGCACCGCGGACATCGGCTGGGTCACCGGCCATTCCTACGTCGTGTACGGCCCGCTGCTGAACGGCGCGTCAATCCTGATGTACGAAGGGGCGCCCGACTGGCCGGAGCGCGACCGGTTCTGGGAGCTCGTCGAGAAGTACGGCGTCACCGTCTTCTACACCGCGCCGACCGCGATCCGCACCTTCATCAGGTGGGGCGCCGACTGGCCGGCACGACACGAACTCTCGACGCTTCGGCTGTTGGGCACCGTGGGCGAACCGATCAACCCCGAGGCGTGGATGTGGTATCGCAAGCACATCGGCGGAGACCGCTGCCCGGTCGTGGACACCTGGTGGCAGACCGAGACCGGGATGATCCTGATCACACCGCTCCCGGGAATCACGACGCTCAAGCCCGGCTCGGCCACGGTGCCGTTCCCGGGCATTGAGGCCGACGTCGTGGACGAGCACGGCGCCCAGGTCCCACCCAACGCAGGCGGCTACCTAGTGCTGCGCCGGCCTTGGCCGGCGATGCTCCGAGGCATCTACGGCGATCCGACCCGCTTCCGCCGCGAGTACTGGGAGCGGATCCCGGGGGCGTACTTCACCGGTGACGGCGCGCGGCGCGACGAGGACGGGCACTTCTGGCTTCTGGGCCGCGTGGACGACGTCATCAACGTCGCCGGCCACCGGATCGGCACGATGGAGGTCGAGAGCGCGCTGGTGGCCCACCCCAAGGTGGCCGAGGCGGCCGTCGTCGGAATGCAGCACGAGATCAAGGGACAAGCGCTGGCGGCTTTCGTCACGCTCAAGGAGGGAATCGGTGGCGGAGGCGCCACGACCGACGAGCTACGGGCGCACGTCGCGGAGAAGATCGGCGCGATTGCCCGCCCCGATCGCGTCATGTTCGCCGCGGAGCTTCCCAAGACGCGCAGCGGGAAGATCATGCGGCGGCTGTTGCGTGACATCGCCGAGGGCCGCGTCCTGGGCGACACGACAACGCTGGCGGATCCTTCGGTGATTCAGGGCCTGAGGGAGCGATACGAGGAGGACGTCCAGGACTGAGCGATCAGGCCGCCCGCGGGTCTGGCATCAGCATTCCGCGCAG
>CAYLKW010000123.1:0-1110 GCA_964384245.1 uncultured bacterium | reverse complement strand
CCTGCTCCAGCCACCTGGGCCGGCGCAGCACCGACGCGTGATCCCGCAGGTAGTGTCGGATCTCCCCGCGTATGAAATGGCGCGCAAAGACCAGGAACGGCGTCCCCCTGGATGGATCGAAGCGCTCGATGGCGCTTAGCAACCCCAGGAACCCGACCTGCACAAGATCCTCTTCATGACCTGGGTTCCTGTGGTCAGACGCGATCCCGCGCACGAGGGGCTCGCAAGTTCGCACCAGCGCGTCGCGCGCCTCGGGATCGCCCGTGTGAGCATAGTGCCGCACGGTGGCGTCCGGGTCGCAGCGCGCGATCCCCGTCGGCATCTCGCTGACGCTCAACCGCACCGTGTCACCTCCCCGCTGGCTGAGTTCTTTCCATGGTAGAGCGCTGATTCCTACTGAACCGGCCGCATTCCCTCCAGGTCGAACGCGCTGTGCACCGCGCGCACGGCGTTCTGGACCTCCTCGGCGGAGATCACACACGAGATCTTGATCTCGGACGTACTGATCATCTGTATGTTGATGCCCTCAGCCGCCAGCGCGCCGAACACCTTGGCGGCCACCCCGGGGTTGCTCGCCATGCCGGCCCCGACGACGGAAACCTTCGCCACCCCTAGGACGGCCTCCACCTCCCCACCGCCGATCTCCAGCGCGACCCCTCGGGCGGTCTCCTCCGCGACCGGGGCGTCGGCCCTGGTCACGGTGAACGATATGTCCGCCTTGCGGCCGCGGCTGGCAGCCCTGACGATCATGTCCACGTTGATCTGCCGGTCGGCCAGCGCCGAGAAGATGCGGTGGGCAATGCCTGGGATGTCAGGGACATCGGTGATCGTGATGCGCGCGACGTCAACGTCGTGGGTCACTCCGGTCACCGTGCGAATGCGTTCCACGTCGGGAACCTCCTCAACGAGAGTGCCTGGCGCATCGCTCCAGGTCGAGCGCACGTGCATCCGCACGCGGTATGCCTTGGCATACTCCACGGATCTGGCCTGCAGGACGACGGCGCCGCTGGATGCCATCTCGAGCATCTCGTCGTACGAGAGGCGGGCTAGCTGCCGGGCGTTGGGTTCGATCCTGGGGTCGGCGGTGAACACGCCCGGGACGTCGGTGTA
>CAYLKW010000122.1:3958-6307 GCA_964384245.1 uncultured bacterium | reverse complement strand
GGCCTGGATGCTGCGGCGACCCACTCGCCAGCCTGGACCGGTTGTTCCGGTACGTGGTGGACCCCAGCGAGGTCGCGGCGGTGATCGTTGAGCCGATCCTTGGAGAAGCCGGTTATGTGGTGCCGCCGCCGGAGTTCCTGCCCGGCCTCCGGGACCTGTGCAGCCGGCACGGGATCCTGCTGATCTTCGATGAGATCCAGACAGGGTTCGGCCGCACCGGCGCGATGTTCGCGTCCGAGGCGTTCGGTGTCACGCCGGACATCCTGGCCCTCTCCAAGAGCATCGCTTCCGGCTTTCCCCTGAGCGCGGTGGCCGCCAGCCCGGCCCTGATGCGGCGATGGGGGCCTGGTTCGCACGGAACCACCTTTGGCGGCAACCCGGTGTCGTGCGCCGCGGCGATCGCCACCCTGGAGGTTTTCCGGGAAGAGGGCGTTCTCGAGAACGCCCGCGCGCGCGGCGAGGAGGCGATGGCCCGCCTCGGGGAGCTTGCCCGGCGGTCGCCCTTCATCGGGGACGTTCGGGGAAAGGGACTGATGATCGGCTTGGAGTTCGTAGATCCGGCCGAGGATGGGGCGCCCAACGGCGTTGCCGTGCGCAGCGTCCTGGAGGGATGCCTGCGGCGCGGCCTGCTCCTCTATCCGGCCGGGCAGTCCGGCCATGTGCTGCGGCTCACCCCGCCGCTGACGGTGAGCCGAGAGGAGCTCGACGAGGGGCTGAGCATCCTATCAGAGGTAGTCGCGGAGCTCTAGCCTGTCGGCTCCCAGCACCCGCAGCGTCTCTTCCCGGATCAGGCCGTGCACCCGCTGGCGCAGCACGATGAACTCCGGCGTGTCCATCACGCTCACCTCGCGTGGCCTCGGAAGCGTGACCGCAACCTCGGTCTTGATCCGGCCCGGGCGCGCTGTCATCACGTAGATCCGGTCGGAGAGCAGGATCGCTTCGTCTATGTCGTGGGTCACGAACAGCACCGTCTTGTGCGTCTGCTCCCAGACCCGCAGCAGCAACTCCTGCATCACCGAGCGCGTCTGCGCGTCCAGCGCGCCGAAGGGCTCGTCCATCAGCAAGATGGCCGGCTCGTTGGCCATCGCGCGCGCGATCGCCACCCGCTGCTGCATGCCGCCCGACAGTTCCTTGGGGTAGGCCGGCTCGGTGCCCCGCAGGCCCACCAGGTCCAGGTATCGGCGCGCGATCTCCTGCCGCTCCTCTGCTGGCCGGCCGCGCAGCCGCAGACCGAACTCCACGTTGCCCTGCACCGTCAGCCATGGAAAGAGCGTGTAAGACTGAAAGACCATGCCGCGGTCGGCGCCCGGGCCCTCGACCGGGCGGTCGTCGAGCATCACCTCGCCCGAGGTCGGCCGTATCAGGCCGGCCACGATGCGCAGCAGCGTTGACTTGCCGCAGCCGGAGGGGCCGACGATCGAGACGAACTCTTCGTCGCGGACGCCCAGGCTGAGGTTCTCAAGGGCCGTCACGCTGCCGCCTCTCCGGCGGGTGAAGACCACGCTCAGGCCGCGGATGGCGAGCCTCAGATTCTCGGCGACCACGGCAGCAGCAGTCTGTGGAGGCGTTTGAAGGTCGCGTCGAAGACGAAGCCGAGCAGGCCGATGGTGAACAGCCCGACGAAGATCCGGTCGGTGAACAGCCCGCGGCTGGCGTCCAGGATCATGTACCCCAGCCCGCGGTTGGCCGCCACCAGCTCGGCGACGATCAGGTAGGTCCAGGCCCATCCCATCGTGATGCGGAGGTTGTCCATCACGCCGGGCAGGGTAGCGGGCAGGAGCACGCGGCCGAAGACGTCGGCGCGCCGGGCGCCCAGCGTGTAGGCGCTGTCGAGCAGGTCCTTGGGCACGTTTGCCGACACGTCCGCTATCAGCAGGATCAACTGGAAGAAGGTGCCGATGAAGATCACCGCCACCTTCTGCGGGGTGCCGATCCCTATGTAGAGGATCAGCAGCGGGATCATCGCGCTCACCGGCAGGTAGCGGACGAAGTTCACCACCGGTTCCAACAGGGCCTCGACGAACTTGAGCGTGCCCATCAGGATGCCGAGCGGTACCGCCAGCAGCACCGCCAGCACCCATCCCGTGACGATCACGTTGACGCTGGCCCAGGTGTGCTCGGCCAGGCTGCCGTCGGCGATCAGCGCGGCCGCGGCCCGCACGATGTCGGAGGGCGAGGGCAGAAACAGCGGCGCGACGATGCCGCCGTAGGTCAGGATGGCCCAAAGAGCGAAGATCCCTGCGGCCGACGCGCTAACCCCTACCAGGTATGCGCTGCGGGAGATCGGCTCGTGCGGCCGCAGGACCTCGCTTAGCCGGGCCAGCAGCCCGGGTCGGTCTCGATTCACCG
>CAYLKW010000122.1:0-3858 GCA_964384245.1 uncultured bacterium | reverse complement strand
GGCCGCAGGACCTCGCTTAGCCGGGCCAGCAGCCCGGGTCGGTCTCGATTCACCGATTGATGCGTCTCACTTCCATATGAACGAAGGATCCAGGATGTGGGCCGCCCTGATTCCGGGCATCCCCGCCATCCCCTGCTTCGTCCAGAGGTCGATGGCGAACTGGGCGGTCGCGTATCCCGCGCCCGGCTTCCCGGGCTCGCCGAAGAACTGGCGCAACGCGGGCAGGTCGTAGTACCGGATGCCGGTGAGCGTCTCGGCAAAGACCTTGGGATCCTTCAACCAGCCGCCCACAGCCTGAGCCATGATGGTGTTGCTTTCGGTGGGATTCTGCTTCCAGTAGTCCACCGCGCGCACCCAGGCCCGCACCAGGTTGCTCATGTCGCGCGGCCGGGCCGCGATGACGTCCTTCCTGAACACCAGCACGTCGACGATCAGGTTGGGGGTCGCCGATGAGTCGACGAGCAGGTGGCCGTGGGCCGCCTGCTTGCCGCGGGTCAGCCAGGGCTCCCATGTGACCGCAGCGTCCACCCGGCCGGCGACGAACGCGGCGCCCGCATCTCCGGCGGTCATGTTCACCGGGATGATGTCCTTGAGCGACATGCCGTGTTGTTCCAGCAGGTAGGCGAGGAAGAAGTGGCTGACCGAGCCCTCGCTGAAGGCGACGCGCTTGTTCTTGAGGTCTTTGATCGAGGTCATGGCCTTGCGCGCGACGATGCCGTCGCCGCCCTTGGAGTCGTCCATCGCGAGAATGGCGGCCATCTGGAAGTCGGGCTTGACGCGCTGCACCACCGTGTCAATCGTCGTCATGAGTCCGTCAATGCGCTTGGCGGCCAGCGCCACGTACCGGGGCTTGGTGTCCTCCATCAGCACGAACTCGACCGAGGTTCCCAGCTCCTTCAGGAAACCCTTCTTCTCGGCGAGGAATAGCGGGCCGTAGCCCACCCAGACCGGATATCCAATCTTGAGCGGGGTCTGGGCAGGAAGGGGCGCGGGCCGGACGAGCATGCCCGCTACCAGGGCCACTGCCAGGAACAGAGCTATCCGACGAGCTTTCATCTTGCCACCTCCGAGTTAGACACTTGCCTGCTTAGAGCCAATCCGGTGGATTTCCTGCCAGCATGCCCTCCGCGTCTTCTCGCGACCCACGGTAGGGGCCAGGGTGTTCCATCTTCAGCGAGGTGACCGCGGCCGCAAGCCGGCACGCTTCCGCCGGCGACGAGTTCAGCCGCGAAGCCACATACGTGGCAAAGCAGGTATCGCCTCGACCGGTGCGGCCGCGCACGACCCGGGGAGTGAACGCGGCCTCGACGAACCCTCGTTCCGCGTGGACGAGGATCCCTCCCGCGTGCGTCAGCACGATCTCGCGCGGCCCCAACGCGGCCAGGGCTTCCGCCGCCTTCCGGAGGTCGGTCTGGCCGGTGAGCACCTCGGCTTCGGCGTCGTCGGCTTTCAGGAACGCGACCCCGGCAAGGTCTGACGCCTTGTCGGGCCAGTCCACGGTAACCAGCGCGTCGCCCTGCCGGACCCGGACGAACCCCTGCACGTCGAGTCCTACCGGCCCGCGCGCCACCAGCTCGCGCACCAGATCGCTGGTGACCTCGCCGGCCATCAGGGGGGTGACGATGGTGACGCGCGCGTCCCAGCGGGGAATCTCCCCGGAGGAGAACGGACCGGCGAACGCCAGCGGCCGGCAGATCCGCCGGTCCATCTCGTTGCCAGGGTAGACGTTCTCGATGCCTGTGGTCTCTGGAGCCGCGAACGCGTGGAGGGTGATCCCCTCGCTGCGCAGCTCCTCCAACAGGCCGAAATCGTCCGGGTGGAGGCGGGTGGCGACCGCGACACTGAAGCCGAGCCGGCGCAGCGCCATCGCTCCGTAGTAGACCCCGCCCCCGGACGCGATCTCTGTGACGCCACGGAAGACCAGCCTATCCTTGGCGAAGTGCCCGACGAGCCCTACGTCAATCACTACGGCTTCATCGAGGCTATGAAGGTGTCAATCGGGATCAGTGGCAGCGTCTGGATCTTCACGCTGCCCCGTGCGCCCAGCTCGATCGAGACCCGTGCCACGACCTCTGCGCTGGGCGCTTCAAGGATCGTGGCGAAGTCAAACGGGCCCAGGACGGCGTACTGCACCAGGATCTTGGCTCCCCAGGCTTCGACCTCCTTGTTGACCTCCTTGATACGGGCCGCGTTCTTCTTGATCGTTTCCGCGCCCTCATCGGTCAGGTTGCTGAGCATCAGATAGGCCCCCATGCGCTTCCCCTCCTGGTGTTTCGGATCCCTTACGCCCTCACGATTCGATAGGAGTGGGCCGTTTACCCTCCGAATACTTCCCATATGCCTACCGCAGACGATACCCACAACAGCGATCTCCGTGCCAGCCGCCGGGTGCCCGCGGACCAGGTCCGCTGGACTTGCCGGCCAGAGGACCTGCCGTTTGAGACCACCGCCGACCTCCCGGCCGGGGAGAGCATCGTCGGACAGGACCGAGCCGTCCGGGCGCTCGACTTCGGGCTGACCGTCGCCCAGCCCGGCTACAATATCTTCGTGGCCGGGCCCGCGGGGACCGGCCGTACAACCTACACCCAGAGCCGGGTGCAGCAGGTCGCCGCCTCCCAGGAAGTACCCTCCGACTGGATCTATGTGCACAACTTCCAGCGACCGGACCAACCCATGGCGATCCCGCTGCCGCCGGGCGAAGGGTCCCGATTCCGCCGCGAGATCGAGCGCCTGGTGGACGAGCTCAAGGATTCGATCCGCAAGCTGTTCGCCAGCGAGGCGTTTGAGACCAAGCGCAGCGGGGTCATCCAGACCTTCGAGCAGCAGGCGAACGCGATCTGGCGCGACCTGGAGGGGGAGGCACGTCGCTTGGGCTTTGCGCTCCAGCGTACCCCCGTGGGGATCGCGACGGTCCCGATCGCGCCGTCCGGAGAACCGCTGGCCGACGAGCAACTGGCCCAACTCACCGCCACCCACCGCCAGGAGCTCGAGCGGCGGGCGCGGGCGCTGCAGGAGAACGTGGGTGACGCCACCCGCAAGGTGCGTGCCATTGAGCGGGAAGCAAAGGAGGCCGTTCAAGAGCTGGAACGCTCCGCCGTTCTCTCGGTGGCCAGCCATGCGGTTGAGGCGCTCAAGCAGTACTACGCCGGCCAGGAGCGGATCGTAGGGTGGCTGGATCGCTTCCTTGCCGACGTTGTCGAGCGCCACGACGACTTCAAGGACGAGGCGGCGCAACAGCCGCAGCTTCCGTTCATGGCGCGGCGGGCGGAGTTCACACGCTACCAGGTAAATCTATTGATTGACAACAGCCAGACCCAGGGCGCCCCGGTGGTGCTCGAGATGAACCCGACCTACTACAACCTCTTCGGGAAGGCGGAGTTCCGGGGTGAGTTCGGTGCCATGGTCACCGACTTCACCATGATCAAGCCCGGCGCCATCCACCGCGCCAACGGAGGCTACCTGATCGTACAAGCCCGGGACCTGCTGGTGGCGCCGTTCTCCTGGGATGGCCTGAAGCGCACGCTGAAGAGCCGTGAGGTGCGCATCGAGAACATCGCCGAGCAGTACGGGTTGTTCGCCACCGCGACGTTGCGTCCCGAACCGATCCCGCTGAACGTGAAGGTGATCGTCATCGGCGCCTCCATGATCCACCACCTCCTGTACCAGCTCGACGACGACTTCCCCAAGTTGTTCAAGATCAAGGCCGACTTCGACGTGGACATCGAGCGCACCCAGACCGCGATGGTCGAGTACGCGCAGGCGATCGGGACGATCTGTCGCCGGCAGGGGTTGCTGCCCTTTGACCGCGGCGCCGTGGCCCGCACGCTCGAGCAGAGCGCGCGCATCGCCGACGACCAG
>CAYLKW010000121.1:0-6482 GCA_964384245.1 uncultured bacterium | reverse complement strand
TGCCCACAACTACCGTGTCGTCCTGCCGGAACCCGCCCACCCCGTAGATGTAGATGCCCGGCTCGCACGAGTAGACCTCGTTCTCCACCATCGGCCGGTAGTTGAACGCCATGTCCTCGGGGAACTCGTGGCCGGCGATGCCCATCCCGTGGCCGGTCCGGTGCATGATGTTGTCGCCGAAGCCGTGCTGCTCGATGACGCGCTGGGCAGCGGCGTCTGCCTCTGCAACCGGGGTGCCGGCGACGAACTTCTCAATCGCGGCTAGGTTGGCCTGCGTGGCCGCCTCGTACGCGCGCCGCTGGAGATCGCTGCGCGGTGGGCCCAGGAACAGGGTCCGCTCGTTCTCCACAACCAGCCCGCTTAGCCGCACGATGATGATGTTGACCACGCCGTCGCCCTTCTCGAAGCGGGCCCCGCAATCGGCGCCGGTGCCGTGCGGCGAGGCCGAGGCCGCGCCGGAGAGCGACCAGACGCGCACCTCCAGTCGATCCTGGGGGAATCGCGCCGCGCCCTCGACGGCCATGCGACGGGCGATCTCCAGGTCGAGTTCGGTCACCAGCATCCCTGGCCGGACGGTCTCCATGTACCGGTCCTGCCCCCAGTCGGTCAGCGCCGCGCCCTGGCGCATGATCTCTATCTCCTGGGGGTACTTGACCTGGCGCATCTCGACCAGGAAGCGGGAGGCGCTGCCGAACTCGGACAGCCCGGGGAGTTGCGCGCGCAGGCCACGGAACGCCGAGATCCGGTCCGCGGCCAGCCGGCCGCGCCTGAAACCGCCCCACTCCCGCAGCTTCGCGGCCAGCAACTGGAGCCAGCGGTCGCGCGTGTAGGTCCGGTTGGTGGCGCGCGGATGCTCCACGTAGAGGGCGTAGTTGGATACGTGCAGGCTGCCGCGCTCGCGGGCCATCAGAAGGTGATGGGTGGAGAGCTCGTTCATCACGAGAAACGGCCCGCCCTCGACCGGGATGACCGCGGCCACCGGCCGCTCCCAGGGCGCCACGTCCAGGTGGAAGCCGGTCAGCATGTAGAAGTGGTCGGGGTCGGTGACGAGCAACGCCCTGTAGTCGCCCTCGGCCAGAAACTCGCGCACCCTGCGCTGCCGGTCTGCGAACACCTCTGCCGGTACGAACGGCATCGCGTTGCCTCCTTTGGTCTTTCGCGTGACCCTAAGGGCCCAGTCTGGGGTCCAGTGTGTCCCTGAGCCAATCGCCTACCAGGTTTACGCCCAGCGCAGTCAGCACCAGCGCCACGCCCGGGAACGTGGTCATCCACCACGCATTGTAGATGTATGTCTTCCCTTCGTTGAGCATGTTGCCCCACGACGCCATGGGCGGTTGTACCCCGAACCCCAGGAAGCTGATCGCCGCCTCGGCCACGATGAACTGCGCCACTTGGAGAGAAGAAAGGATGATAACCGGGGTCCAGAGGTTGGGCAGCAGGTGGCGGAGGACGATCCGCATCTGCTCCGCCCCCAATGCCCGCGCCGCCTCCACATAGTCGAGGGTCTTGAGCGCCAGCACCTCGCCCCGGACCAGGCGCGCATAGACGACCCACCCGGTGATGATCAGGGTCAGGATGATGTTCTGCAATCCGATGCCCAGGATGGCGTTTACGACGAGCGCCAGGAGGATGAATGGGAAGGAGAGCTGCACGTCCACCAACCGCATCAGGACCATGTCCGTCAGGCCGCCGAGGTAGCCCGAGATGAGGCCCACGATTAGCCCGATGATCCCTGAGATGCCAACCGTGACCAGGCCGATCGCCAGCGAGACCCGCGCGCCGTAGAGGATGCGCGTGAACAGGTCACGGCCGAGCTGGTCGGTGCCCATCCAGTGAGAGCGCGACGGCGGCAGTAGCGTCTTGACGAGGTCGCTGTCCGCCGGGCCGTAGGGCGTGATCACCGGGGCCAGCGCCGCGGCTCCCACTACCAACACGACGACGATCAACCCAAGCGCGCCGGAACGGTTCAGGGGCAGCCGTCTCCGGGCGCGGCGGGGCTCCGCCACCGCCCGGACCAGGGTCGCCGCGGCGTTACTCATACCGGATCCTCGGGTTGAGCCAGGCATAGGCCATGTCGGCCACCAGGTTCAGCGCCGAGAACAGGACCGCCGTGAGGAAGACGCCCACGAGCACGACCGGGAAATCACGGTTCAGCAGCGCCTGCACCAGGAACCGTCCCACCCCGGGCCAGGCGAAGATCGTCTCGGTGATGACCGCGCCGCCCAGCAACTGGCCCAACTGGAGCGCCAGCAGCGTGACGATCGGCAGGCTGGCGTTCTTGAGCGCGTGCTTGTAGAGGACGCGCAGCGGGGCCAGCCCCTTGGCCCGCGCGGTGCGGATGTAGTCCTGACCCAGGACGTCCAGCATCATCGAGCGCGTCAGACGCGCGAACCGGGCCGCCACGAACGCCGCCAGCGTTATGGAGGGCATGATGAAGTGGAGCCAGGTTCCCCGTCCGCCGGTCGGCAGCACGCGCAGCCAGACCGAGAAGACGTAGATCAACATCAGGCCCAACCAGAAGCCGGGGATGGCCTGACCGAGGACCGTGGCGCCGATCCCCAGGTGGTCGAACCACGAGTTGCGCCGCGCCGCCGAGATGACGCCCACGGGGATTGCTATGGCCAGGGCCAGCAGCATCGCCACTCCGGAGAGCGAGAGCGTAGCCGGAAACCGGTGCAGCACCAGGGCCAGCGCCGGTTCTTGCTGCCGGAGCGAGTTGCCAAAGTCACCGCGGAACGCGCCCCGGAGGAACCGCGCGTACTGCACAAGCCAGGGATCGTTGAACCCCAGGCGCTCGCGGAACTCCTCGATCTCTTTCTGCGTCGTGTCCGTAGGCAGGAACAGCTTGACCGGATCGCCGGCGAGGAACTGAAGGGCGAAGACCACGGTGAGGGCGAGGAACACCACCACCAGGGCCTCCAGAAGACGGCGGGCGATGAACTGAAGCATGCGAAGTCCGTTGGCGGGCGAGCCCGTCAGACCGACGGGCTCGCCCTATCTCCCTACTCGCGGGGCGGCCTGAGCTCCCGGCCTACCGCCGCACCCACTCCGCGTCGTGCAAGAATATCTTCTCCGCGGGGTGGGGCTCCCACTTCACGCGCTTGTTCACTCCATAGAGGTCGTGTTGCTGCCACAGGAAGATCCAGGGCGCCTCGGTGTAGAGCATCACCTGGATGAGGTGCCAGGCCGCCTGACGCTTCTTGAGGTCCACGATCGGGATGGCCTTGTTGATCTCCAGCGTCAGGTTCGGCGTCCCGAATCCGCTGTACGTCCGCTCGGGGCGGAACAGCTCGGCGATCGTGCCCTGGGCCTCCAGAGCGGGTCCCCATCCCAGGTAGAACATCTCGCCGGTGCGCCGGTTGATTATCTTGTCGAGGTGGGTGCCCCACTCGTTCACCACAACCCTGACCCTTATGCCGATGCGCGCCAGGTAGGATGCGATCGCCTCGGAGGCCTCCTTGTCCAGCGGGTAGCGCCCGGACGGCGAGTCCAGTGTGAACTCCAGCTTGGTGGGGTCGTAGCCGGCCTCCTTGATGAGCCGGACTGCCCGCTCGGGGTCGAACGGATAGGGTTTGAGGTTGGGGTTCACGTTCTCGTTGATGGACGAGAGCGCTCCGGGAATGCGCGTGGCCCTTCCTTTGAAGAGGTTGGTGACGATCTCGTCCACGTTCACCGCGTAGTTCAATGCCTGGCGCACGCGGCGGTCCTGCAGCGGGCCGGGCTTGAAGTTCACCAGGGCAAGGTAGTTGATGCGCGACGACGCCACGCCCCTGACCTCGGCCAGGCCGCTGCGGGTGACCTGATCCACCGCAACGGGCGGCACGTCCTTGACGATGTCGGCCTCGCCGGCCAGCAAGGAAGCCAAGCGGGCGCTGAAGTCGGGGATAAACCGGAACTCTACCCGCTTGATCGCCGGCGGCTTGTTCCAGTACCCGGGGTTGGCCTCCAGCACGAGCCGTTCGTCACGGTCCCATCGCACGAACTTGTAGGGCCCTGCACCGATGGGGTTCCGGGACGCCTCGACGTTGCCCACCGAGCGTACGTACCCCGGCGCCATGACGGTGAAGTCTACCAGCCAGTAGCGCATGATCGGCGCCGGCTCCTTCGTGCGGATGCGCAGCGTCAGCGGGTCGAGGACCTCCATTGACTCGATAAACGCGAAGCGGGGCCGGTAGTGGGACTCGTTCCTGGGATCGAGCAGCCATTCAAACGTGAACTTCACGGCCTCCGCCCCGAACGGCTCCCCGTTGTGGAATTTGACTCCCGGCCGCAGCTTGATGATCCAGGTGAGGTCGTCCGGAGTTTGGGGAAGCTCCGCGGCCAGTGAGGGCTTGATGCGGGGCGGGAAGCCATCCCAGTAGTAGAGCCGGTCGTAGATGTTCATCTGCTGGACGTTGGTCGTCCAGTCCACGATGCGCATGGCCATCAGGCTGCGGGGCTCAGCGCCCAGCGCAACCACCAGGGGACGATCCTGTGCCGCGGTAGGCGCCGGTGCACTACCCACCAGGCCGAGGAGCAGTGCGATCAATAGAGCCAGGGCGGTTCCACGCATACCGTATCCCCCTTCCGAAGCATGACTCGCCTGCCTGTGCGGTGTGGCTTGCGTTCTGTTCCTTTCCTTTGCTTGCCAGGATTATAGCAGAGGCCCTGGTCCAGCGCGCCTCCCAGGAGTCCCGCGCGCGCTGCCCGAAACAAGCATCCTGCAGCCGCATACAGAGGAGGGATGCCATGCGACTGTTCATCAGCCGCGAGGAACACCTGCGCCGCACGAGCGCGGCCCGCGCCGAGGCATGCCGACGGGGCCAGGATGCCCTGGTTCTGTTCAGCCCCGCCCAGATCTTCTACCTGACGGGGTTTGCGTTCATAGCCACGGAGCGGCCGATCGCGCTGATCGTGGCCGGCGGCTCCATGGTTCTTTTCGTTCCCCGCCTCGAGGAAGAGCACGCCGCCGCCCACGCTTGCGTGGACCGGGTTGTTACCTACCCGGAGTATCCAGCCGAGACCCACCCGATGCTGGGCCTGGCCGGGCTGCTGGCCGGGCTGGGGCTTGACCACTCGCGCCTGGGAGCGGACGGCGATGGATACCCGGGCATCATGGGCTACAGGGGACCGCGTCTTAGCGAGGTCCTCCCCGGCGCATCGGTGAGCGTCATGCGTGACCTCGTGGAAGAGATGATCATGGTGAAGTCCGAGGAGGAGCTGGCCCTCATCCGCGAGAGCGCGCGCTGGGGGAACCTGGCGCACTCCTTTCTTCAAGAGTACACGCGCGTTGGGGTGGTCGAGAGCGAGGTCAGCCATCGCGCCTCGTACGATGCCACGGTCGCGATGGTCAGGGCGCTGGGTCCACAGTACCGGCCGTTGAGCTGGACGTTCCCAGGGGCGCGCGCCGGCTACCGCGGACAGGTTGGGAAACAGTCGGCGATTGCCCACGCCATGACCACCAACGCGCGCATCCAGGCCGGGGATGTGCTGGTGACCGGCGCATCGGCGGCGGTGGGAGGATACTACAGCGAGCTGGAGCGCACCATGGTCGTCGCGCCGGTGACCGACGAGCACCGGAAGTTCTTCTCACTTATGCTGGGCGCTCAGGACACCGCGTTCGAGGCGATCCGGCCCGGCCGGCCGTGCGCCGAGGTGGACCGGGCGGTGCGCGCGTTCTTTGAGAAGCACGGCCTGATGCCGTACTGGCGCCACCACGTCGGCCATGCGATGGGGATCGGCATCCACGAGGCGCCCTTCTTCGACATTGGCGACGCCACCGAGATGCTGCCGGGCATGGTCTTCACAGTCGAGCCAGGGATCTACGTCCCGGAGTTCGCTGGCTTCCGCCACTCCGACACCCTGGTGGTTACGGAGAGCGGGTTCGAGATGCTGACATACTACCCGCGGGACCTGGAGTCGCTCACGATCGCTGGATGACCCAATCGCCGGATGACCCGGACGCCCTACCGAGGAGGCCTGCGCGTGTATCGCATAGCCGTCGGAGAGATCAGCCACGAGACCAACACCTTCTGCCCGCCCACGACCCTAGAGATGTTCCAGAATAGCCTGTGGGCCCGCGGCGAGGAGATCACGCAGCGCTTCCATGGCACCCATACCTACCTGGGAGGGATGCAGGAAGCGGCAGAACGGCTGGGCGTCACGCTGACCCCGACTATCGCGGCCAGCACCCAGCCCTGGGGCATCATCACCCGCGAGGCCTACGAAGCCATGCTCGGCGAGTTGCTCGACGGAGTCCGGCAGGCGATGCCGCTGGACGGCATCTGCCTCGCCCTGCACGGCGCCGCCGTGGCCGATGGGATCTCCGACGTGGAGAGCGCGGTCCTGGCCGCGGTCCGCGAAGTCGTGGGGCCGGGGATGCCCATCGCGGTCACCCTGGACCTCCACGGCAACGCCACGCCCAGGATGGCGGCGTTGGCCACGGGCTTGTTCAGCGTGCACGAGTACCCCCACACGGACATGTACGAGCGCGGGCAGGAGGC
>CAYLKW010000120.1:0-6486 GCA_964384245.1 uncultured bacterium | reverse complement strand
GGCGTAACTACACGACCACGAAGAACAAGAAGAACGATCCCGACCGGATCGAGGTGTCCAAGTACTGCCGGTGGTGTCGCAAGCACACCACCCACCGCGAGACGCGCTAGTCGCGGTTGCGGCGCGGCGGGCCTCTTCCTATAATGGGAGACGGCACAGGGGCGTAGCTCCAATTGGTAGAGCGCCGGTCTCCAAAACCGGGTGTTGGGGGTTCGAATCCCTCCGCCCCTGCCAGCACCGATCAGCCGATAAACCTGTTCAGGGCTTCCTTGAGATCTCCGATTGCGGAGGAGATGTTCCCGCGGTCCTGTGCCTCAACTATGCAGTGCTCCAGGTGATCTTCCAGCAGGACGCGGGCGGCCTGGTCCAGCGCGGCACGGGCCGCGGCGATCTGGATGAGTACCTCGGGGCACGGGCGACCGTCACCCACCATTCCGCGGATGCTGCGGACGTGACCCTCAATGCGAGCCAGCCGGTTCGTCACCTGCTTCGTCTTGATGTGCGGCATTGCGCGCCCTCCACTGGGGCCTGACCTGCGCCCGATGGCCGACGTGGGCAGTATAGCACCGCGCCTTGACGGCCTTCTAGCGCCGTGCTACCGTGCTCCCAATCTGAACCTCGCTCGGGGATTGAGATCACTCAAAGAGGAGGTCTGCCCGTGCTTTCGCCTGCGCCTCCCGCCACCCTGCTAGTGCTGGCCACATACGGCCTTGAGATCGTGGAGGTGGGAGGGACGATAGCCCGCCACGTCCGCGGCGGCGGCCGTGCACACGCGGCGGTGACCCTCTCTCGGCCCGAGTCTCGGCCGCAGGTCGAGCGGGCGGCCGCCATCCTGGGCGCAACCGTGCAGTTCATGGGCTTCGCCATGGGCCACGTGGCCCCTGACGTGGAGTCCAAGAAGCAGTTCGTCCGCCTGCTCCGCGAGGTCCGCCCTGACGTGGTCATCACGCAAGATCCCGAGCACTCGTTACACGACCTCGACCCCGACCGGCGCCAGGCCATGATTCTCTATCTGGAGTCGATGGCGCTGGCTGGGAGGGACTTCGCACCCGAGCAGCTCGTGGATCTCCCGCGCGTGCCCATTCCCACGATCTACTACATGACGCCCGAGCGGCCCAACTGCGTGGTGGACATCACCGAGGTGGTCGAGACGAAGGAGCGGGCGCTGGCAGAACTGCGCAGCCAGCACGCATTCAGCGCGCAGATGATGCGCGGGCGGCTCCCGGCAGAAGCGCTGGCGCAGATAGCAGGGGAGGAGGCCTCCGCGGCCGACGAGGCGCTGGGCTTCGCCCTCCACCGCCAGACCGACAGGGCGCTGCACCTCTACCATGGGTTGATGAGCCATTCGGCGACGGCCGTTCTGGCCGAGCCGTTCCGTCGGGAGGGGCTGTTCACCCTCCCCCACCTGGTTCGGTAGTCGCATCCCCGCCACGGGGATTGTTCCTGTCCTCCGTCCCTGGTACATTGGCGGCAATTCGGAAGCAATGGCGTGGAGGTGCACCGGTGCGCGTACGTGTGCTGACGTTCATCCTGACCGCCGTCCTGCTAGTCCTGTCCGTGAGCGTCTCGTCGCCGGGCCAGACCGCCTCGCTGCGGATGGCCATCGGACGGGACGAGGGCTCGCTGAACCCGTACACCTACCAGACCGGGTATCCCGGCTGGAACCTGATGACACTCATCTACGAGCCGCTGTTCACTCCCGACGCCGACAACATCCCGCAGCCCTGGCTTGTGCGCAGGTACTCGGTGAGCCCGGACGGCAGGACCTGGACGCTCACGCTGCATCCCAACATCAAGTGGCACGATGGACGCCCCCTTACGGCGGATGACGTGAAGTTCACGTACGAGTACGTGCGGCGCCACGCGCACTCCCGCTGGACCTCCCAGGTCCGACTGATCGATAGCATCGAGACCTCGGGCGCCACGACGCTGACCATCCGCCTGAGCGCCCAGAGCGGCGGGTTTCTGATGCAGCCCCTGGCCGACCTGCCGATTCTGCCCCGCCACATCTGGGAAGGAGTCGCGGAGCCGCGGCGCTTCAACGACTCGATCGGCAGCGGTCCCTACCGGCTTGCCGAGATGCGGGACGGGCAGTTCTACCGCATGGTCGCCAACGACGCCTACTTCGGCGGGCGGCCGAAGATACGCGAGCTCGTGCTCCCGATCATCCGCGATGCCACGGTGACCTTCACGGCGCTCAAGGCCGGCGAGATTGACACCACGGCCAGGGCGCTCTCTCCGGAGCTGGTCAAGGAGTTCGAGAAGGCCGGAGGGCTGAAGGTCGTCCGCGGACCGGGATACGCCAGCACCATCCTCCAGTTCAACTTGGAGCACCCCATCCTCAAGGACGTGAAGCTGCGCCAGGCCATCGCCAACGCCATCAACACCCGCCTGATGGCGCGGCTGCTCCTGCTCGGCTACGGGGTCGTGGGAAGCCCGGGATACATCCACCCTGACTCGCCGTTCTACAGCGCCGCGGTGACGTTCACGGCGAGCAAATCGAGGGCAGTCCAGATCCTCAACGAGGCCGGGTACGTTGACCGCGACCGCGACGGCACCCGGGACACGCCGGACGGGCGGCCGCTCCGGTTCAACCTGCTGACCCTGGCCGGTAACCCCATCCGCGTGCGCGGGGCCGACCTGATCCGCACGTGGCTCCGCGACATCGGGATTGACGCGCGCGTTGTTGCGCAGGAGGACGCCAGCATCATCGCGCAGGTGTGGCCCGACTTCGACGTCTGCAAGGGGCGCAACTTCGACATGGCGGTCTTCGGATGGTCGGCGCCGGTGATGAACCGGGCCACCAGTTTGCGCGACCTGTTCCACTCGGACTGCCGGTTCGGCACGCTCAACATCGGCGGGTACAAGAACGCCGAGGTGGACAGGTTGGGTAACGAGCTGGCCGCGGCGGTGGGACCCGCGAAGCAGAAGCAGATCCTGTTGGATATGCAGAAGGTCATTGCGGCCGACGTGCCGGTGCACGTGCTGTTCTACCTCGACGGCATCTACGCCTACCGGCCTGACAAGCACGACGCCTGGGTCTACCAGAAGGGGCAGGGGATCGTGAACAAGCTTTCGTTCATCGATCCACCCAAGCGCTGACGCGCGCGAATCAGACGTGAGGGACTCCACCGTTTGGCGCTTCCTGGCCGGGCGGGCGGCCCAGTACCTGTTGGTGCTGGCGCTCACGGTGGCGCTCAACTTCGTCCTGCCCCGGATGATGCCCGGCAGCCCGCTGGTCTTCCTGGCCGGCGAGGACGTTGGGTTCCTCGACGCCGAGCAGCGCGCCCAGCTCTACGCGCTATACGGACTCGACCAGCCGCAGTGGAAGCAGTTCCTCACCTACGCTGGCAACCTGGCCCGGGGCGAACTTGGGTACTCTTTCCAGCGCGGTCGCCCGATCGCCGAGATGGTCGGCGAGCGCCTCCCCTGGACCATGCTGTTGGTCGGGCTATCGCTCGTGGCTGCTACGCTGCTCGGCGTGGCGCTGGGCGCCATGGCTGCATGGCGCCGCGGCTCGGCCCTGGACCTCGGCACGCTCGGCGTGGCGATGTTCTTCGAGTCGGTGCCCTCGTTCTGGTTGGGGATGATCTTCATCGCGGTCTTTGCGGCCGGGCTGGGCTGGTTTCCCATCTTCGGGGCCGTCACGGCAGGCCAGACTTTCGCCGGGTGGGCCCTGTTGGTTGACCGCGCGCGCCATCTGGTGTTGCCGCTCGCCACACTGACCCTGATAACCATCCCTGGAACTTTGCTGATAACCAGGTACTCGATGCTCTCGGTGCTGGGCGAGCAGTACATCGCCACGGCGCGGGCGAAGGGGGTGCACGAGCGGGCAGTGCTGCGCCGGCACGCAATGCGAAACGCCTTCCTGCCGGTGGCCACAGTCTTCATGCTCAACCTGGGCTTCGTGGCCAGCGGCGCCACCGTGGTGGAGACGGTCTTCTCCTACCCGGGAGTCGGACGGCTCCTTTATGAGGCGGTGCTCAATCGCGATTACCCCGTACTGCAGGGCACCTTTCTTATCATCACGGTCAGCGTGATCGCGGCGAACATCGCCTCCGACCTGCTCTACCCGCTAATAGACCCAAGGGTGCGCCGGCGGTGAGCGACAACGACCGGGTGCCTTTTCTCTCCGCCCCCCGGCGCCACGGGTTGGGCGCGGCCGGCTGGGCCGGGGTGCTCCTGCTGGGCGTTCTTGCAGCCGCCGCGGTGCTGGCGCCGGTCGTGAGTCCGTACAACCCCGAGGAGACAGTGGCCGACCCGTTCCTGGCCCCGAGCCGGGCGCACCTCCTCGGAACGAACGACATCGGTCAGGACATCCTCAGCGAGCTGATCTACGGCGCGCGCATCTCACTGACCATAGGCTTCGTGGCGGCTGCGCTGGCAATCGGGATCGGAACGACCGTCGGCATCGTGGCAGGCTTCTTTGGCGGATGGGCGGAGGCCGTCCTGATGCGGACCGTGGACCTCGTGCTGGTGATTCCGTTCCTGCCGCTGATGATTCTTCTCGCGGCGTACCTGGGACCGAGCTACTGGAACATCATCATCGTGATCGGGGTGCTGGTCTGGGCACGGCCCGCGCGCGTGATCCGTTCCCAGGTGCTCCTGGTGAAATCCCTTGATTACGTCGAGGCGGCGCGGGCCCTGGGGAGCCGACCCGTGCGCGTGATGGTGCGGCACGTGCTGCCGGCGGTCTTGCCGCTCGCACTGGCCCAGTTCATCCTGGCCGCCAGCAACGCCATACTGATCGAGGCCTCGCTCGCGTTCCTCGGCCTGGGGGATCCGACGGCCAAGAGCTGGGGAGTGGTGCTCTACTACGCGCAGGTCCGCAACGCGTTTCTTAGCGGCGCCTGGGTCTGGTGGGTGCTGCCGCCCGGGCTGCTGATCACCGCCGCCACGCTGGGGTTTGCCTTCACGGGTTTTGCCCTAGAGGAGCGGCTCAACCCGCGCATGCGCGGCAGTCGCGGCTGCTGAGCATCTCCGGCCGTAGGTGCGCCGGGGTTTGACACAACATCCTCCCCCAGGTACGATGACAATGTATCCCCCCGGGGGGGATCACGGCGTAGAGCAGTCCGCAAATGAGCGCCGGCCGGGAGGTGTGCCAATGCACGAGGGCGATCACGGAATTCTCGATCATGATCACGAGCACGACCGCCGTGCCGCGGCTGTGAACCGGGGCGCGGGTGCCAGTCGCGTCGTCGCCGCCGCGGTCGTGGCCGCATCCGCTGTGCTCTTCCTGGTCTGGCGGTTCCTGTAATACCCTCCATGGTCTCGGCAGCGCGCATCTCCACCGGCATCGAGGCGTCTGCCTCGCCGCTCCGCACCGCGTTGTGGCGCCGGGGCATGCTGCCGGCAGGACTGCTGGCGCTGATTCTTATTGCCCTGATCCCGGGCCTGGACGCAACGGTCGGGTTCGATGTCGCCGTCCTGCCGATGCTGCTGGGTGGGGCGGTCATTGCGTATCCCACGCTCGTTGCGATGATCGAGCGCCGCCGGGTGACCGCAGGCACGCTGGTGGTCATAGCCGTCGCTGGCTCCGCGTACCTGGGCGAGTACATGGCCGCCGCGGTCGTTTCGTTCATGATGCTTGCCGGCGAGTTCCTCGAGGAAGTTACGCTGCAGCGCACGCGCAACGCGGTGCGCGAACTCGTGCGCCTGGCCCCGGACGTGGCATGGGCCGAGCGTGGGGGCGCCTGGGTGCAGGTGCCGCTTCGGGAGGTGGCCCCCGGAGACCGCGTCCTCGTACGGCCCGGCGACAGGGTGCCCGTGGACGGCACCATAATATCGGGCGAGGCGTCCCTTTCGGAAGCGACCATCACGGGCGAGGCCATGCCGGTGGACAAGAATGCGGGCGCCCACGTGTTTGCAGGAACCACCAGCCAGAGCGGCGCGCTCGTGGTGCGGGCCGACCGCGTGGGCCAGGAGACGACGCTGGGCCGGATCATCCAGGTGGTGCGGGCCGCCCAGGAGCAGAAAGGGGCGGTTCAGAAGATCGCGGACCGTTTCGCGACCTACTTCACGCCCGCGATCCTGGCGACCGGCGCCCTCGTCTGGGTGCTCACGCACGATCTGATGCGGGTGATGGCGGTTTTCGTCATCGCGTGCCCCTGCGCGCTGGTTCTTGCCACACCTACCGCGGTGGTGGCCAGCGTCGGCAACGCGGCCCGCCGCGGCGTGCTGATCAAGGGCGGGGTGGCCCTTGAGGCCGCGGGCCGTGTCGCGACCGTGGCGTTTGACAAGACCGGGACGCTGACGACGGGGAATCCGGTCGTCGTCGCCGTCCTGCCTCTCGCGGGCAAGACGCCCGATCAGGTGCTGCGCATGGCCGGGGTGGCGGAACTGCGCTCCGAGCACCCCCTGGGAAGGGCGATAGTCGCCGCCGCGCAGGCGTCCGGGATCACGCTGGCCGATCCCGAGCGGTTCACGATGACCTTTGGACAGGGCGTGGAGGCGTTCTGGGCCGGCTCGCGCATCGAAGAGATCGGA
>CAYLKW010000119.1:1926-6617 GCA_964384245.1 uncultured bacterium | reverse complement strand
GCGAGTTGGTGCTCACCCAACCGTGGCCTGGGATGACGCGGGGATTCTGGCGCGACCCGGAGCGCTACATCGAAACCTACTGGTCTAGGTGGCCTGGGGTCTGGGTGCACGGCGACTGGGTGCGCGCGGACGAGGATGGCTTCTGGTACATCCTAGGCCGGAGCGACGACACGCTCAACATCGCCGGCAAGCGGATCGGGCCGGCAGAGGTGGAGTCGGCGCTGACCGCGCACCATGCGGTGGCCGAGGCCGCGGCGATCGGTGTGCCTCACGCGATAAAGGGCGAGGTGGTCGTGTGCTTCGCGGTGCTCCGGCCCGGGCACGAGCCAGGCGAGGAACTGCGCCAGGAGCTGAAGCAGGTTGCCGCGGCGCACCTGGGCAAGGCCCTGGCCCCAGATGACATACGGTTCGTGCGCGACCTACCCAAGACGCGCAACGCCAAGATCATGCGCCGCGTCATCCGTGCCCGCTACCTGGGATTGGATCCGGGCGACATCTCCTCGCTAGAGAACCCGCAGGCGGTAGAAGAGATCCCGACGCTGCGCTAGCGCTGCATGAAGGGCATCTCGATTTCCCTTTGGTCTCCCACCGTCGTAATCCCCGGGATGTAGATCACAATCCGCCCTGACTCCCAGACGATCCGCACGTTGACGAAACGCATGGAGCCCACCGCGATGGTCGTAATCGGTCTCGGCAAGGGTACCGTGTAGAACAGCCGACCCTTCAACTTGGCCCCGGCAGGGGTGCCGAGCCGGACGATCTGCCCCGGAGGAATCATGGGAGGCCCTGGAGGGCCGAACGCCAGGAAGCTGCCATCAAGGGTGCGCACGAGATAGAAGGTGTAGCATCGGCCGCCTGCGACGACGACATTGCCGAGGGACATGGCGCGATCGAAGCAGAAGGCGTCTCCCTGGCGCCCCACGGCATCGGCCTTCGGCTTGTACTTCATCTCTGGGGCCTCCGGCCTGGCCTGAGGCTCGGCCAAAGCAAAGGCAGCGGGAACGAGCAGCAACGCGACCACCATCGCGCAGGCAAGCCAGCGTTGAGCGCTCATGACGATCACTCCTCTTCTCTCTTTCCGGTCTCACCAGGGTCTACGCGCGGGCCGCGCAGAATGTTCCCCCGCGAGCGGCGGGTCACGCGCAGCACCAGGCGATCCACGACCGTTGGCAGCAGGGTGTTGAGCGCGATCATGGCCCCGTAGGGCCAGGGCAGCACGCGTCGCGGACGCGGGCGGTCGGCAAGGCCCACGATCGACTCGGCCACGCGACCTGTGTGGGTGCGCAGCCACCTGGGCCCGGTCACCCGCAGGGGCGTGGGCTTCCTTCGCGCGCTGAACTCGGTGCCGGCGACCGGCCCTGGCGTGATCACGCAGACATGAATCCCCTGCGGCCGCACCTCGCGGCGCAGCGCCTCGCTGAACCCCTCCAGGCCGAACTTCGAGGCATTGTAGATCGTCGTCGTCGGGGTAGCGATCTTGCCGGCCACGGAGCCGACGTTGATGATGACCCCCCGCCCCTGCGCCTGCATGACCGGCAACACCGCGCGCGTCAGGAGAATCGGCGCGACCAGGTTCACCTCGACCTGCGCGCGGATCTCATCCTCGGGCAGGCGCTCGAGCCAGTCGTAGCGACCCAGTCCGGCGTTGTTGACCAGCACGTCAATCGTGCCGTAGCGCGCCAGCGCCGCTTCCACGACGCGGGCGATATCGTCGCGCCGGGTGAGATCGGCGGGGACGGAAATGCTGTTGGGGATCTCGGCGGCGAGCGCCGCGAGCCGCTCGGCCCGGCGCGCCACCAACACCACCCGATCTCCGGCGCGGCCGAACCTCCTGGCCGTTGCTTCGCCGATCCCGCTTGACGCACCGGTAACGATAACTGTACGGCCGCTCACGAACGGTGTGCCTCCTCGTCGGCCAAGGGCGGCTCAGTGTCCGCGCCGCCGCACCACCCAACGTTCTGAACCGGAGGCATCGGCCGCTCATTCACCAAAAGGCGGAAGACGTCAGGCCGCGCGTAGTGCCCGGCCACGTCGAAGTCGAACTTGCCCTGGACGACCTGTCCCAAGTCGAGATCGGCCGTCAGGATGCCCTCCTGACCAAACAGCGGGCCTGCCAGGTAGTCCCCCAGGGGACCAACGATCGCGCTGCCACCGCGCGAGAGAACCTCCGGCAATTCGGACAGCTCGTCCATAACCTCGAGATCGGCCGGGTACATCCCCCTGGTCACGAACTGACAGCAGGACAGCACGAAGCACCGCCCCTCGCACGCGATGTGCCGGATCGTGGCCTGCCAGGTGTCGCGCGAGTCGGCGGTGGGCGCCAAGTAGAGTTCCACTCCCTTGGAGTACATGCTCATCCGCGCCAGCGGCATGTAGTTCTCCCAGCAGATCAGTCCTCCCAGCCGGCCGTGGGGAGTATCCAGAACCGGCAGCGTGCTGCCGTCGCCGCCGCCCCAGATGTACCGCTCCGCGGCCGTGGGCATGAGCTTCCGGTGCTTGGCCAGCAGCCGGCCGTCCGGACCGAAGTAGAGCAGGGTGCAGTAGACCGTCCCGCGGCTGTAAGTCTGGTCGCGCTCGATCACGCCGATTGCCACATACGCCTGCGCCCGGCGCGCCGCCTGACCGATCGCCTCGGTGGTCGGACCCGGCACCTCCACGGCGTTGGCCCAGTAGCGCGCCCACGCCTTCCTGCCCTCAACGGTTCGCCCGCCTACCCGCGTCCCGAACCGGAGACCCCATGTATACGCCGGGATGAACGCCTCCGGAAACAGGATCAGCCGCGCGCCCTCTGCCGCGGCCGCGTCAATCAGGCCGACCGTCTTCTCCAGCGTGGCCTCCCGATCCATGATCACCGGGGCCGCCTGCACCACCGCCGCGCGAACCTGAGCAAACCCGTCACCCATCGTAGGCCTCCTTAGCTGAACAGTTTCAACCTCCGGACCATGAAGAAACCGAACACCATCGGCAGCCAGAATGTGAGGCCGCGGAAGGCCAGCGCGACGATCGTGGCCTGCGCCGCTGGCACGCCCAGCGAGACGAAGACCAGGATCATCACGCCTTCCACGACCCCGACCCCTTCGGGGATCGGCGACATCTTCCAGAACAGGATGCCCATCGCGTAACCCGCTACCAGCGCGCCGGGTGCGATGGGCTGGCGGAATGCCAGAAACAGTGTATAGAGACTCGCCAGATCCACCAGGTGCGCGGCGAGCGCGACGACGAGCGGGCGCACCAACCGATGCGGGCGCGCGCCGATCGCGACCCCGGCCTGGGTGAACTCATCGGCGTTCCGCTCGGCCCAACCAGGGCTCAGGGGTGAGGGACGACGGAACCACGCGGCGAGCCGGACCGCGGCGCGCTCGATCCATCCCAGACCCCGGCGCAACTGCGCCGGCCGCCATAGCCCCAGCAGCAGCACAGCCGTGAGCCCGGCGGTGCCCAGCAGCAGCAGGACGGCGGCGGTGATCTCGTACGCCTTGAGATCGTGCCGCAGGAACAGGTGCGCCAGTCCCACAACGAGGACCGCCGCGAAGGCGCACGCGTCCGCCACCCGCACGAGCAGGGTGCCGGCCAGGGCACGGGCCGGAGACTGCCCGCGGCGAGCCGCGTCGTCCACGAACAGCGCCGTGCCAGCCGTACCCCCGCTGGGCGCCAGGGTGTTGATCAGCAGCGAGGCGAGCAGAACCGGCAGCAGGTCGCGCCAGCGGCCATCCACCTCTACTACCCGGAACGCGGCATGGAAGAGCGCGGCGTACGCTGCGTAGTACATCCCCTGCAGGAAAGCCGCCGCCAGCACCCACGGCCACAGCCCCTGCCGGAGCGTCGCCACCAGGTGCTCGATCTCGGTGAGGCGGCTCACCACCACGACCACGAACGCGATCACTAGCAGTACGAGCAGCAGTCTACGCGCCATCAACGCCCCCTGCGTGCGATGGATGTAGGACAGTTTACGGCGCAGGCGCGCGATCCCTGCCGGCGCGTGCAGGGACCGCCGGGCGGCCGGACGAAAGGCTCCTCGCACAGGAGCGGAGGTGTATCGTGAGCGAGGTAATCCATCTCTCGAAGATCCGGATCGTCCAGGAGAAACGCCCCAGGCGGCGGGCCTACATCGCAGAGTTCCCGGACCCGGTGTACTTCGGCGTGCACGCCGGGGTCGCGGCGTTCTACAAGATGACGCCGGAGGAGCCACTGCCGTCCACCCTCGACTACCTGGTGGCCGCGGCCGCTGGCTGACTCACCGGCACCCTCGCCGGCGCGCTGGAGGCGCGCGGAATCCCCAGTCATCCCGACAGGTTGTGGACGGAGGCCGAGGGCACCATCACCGCCCCGGAAGGCGTAATGAAAGTCTCGCACATCCGCGTCACGTTCCACTTGAAGATCCCCCGGGGCCGGCGCGCCGAGGCCGAGCGCGCGCTCGCGGTGGTCGAGCGCGGGTGTCCGGTGGCGCAGACGCTCAAGGGGTGCGTGGCATTGGAGTCCAGCGCGGTGATAGACGAAGCAGACGAGGCGTAGACCGTCCCAGGGCCGAGGAGCTACTGGGACAGCCAGCCGGCGAGCTGCACGCTCTTTGCTGCTAGGGACATCGCAGGATGCCCTGCGCCCACAGGCCATGCCGCAGTCCACGCATGAAGGGAAACGGCCCAGGATGTAGCGGCTCACCTCTTTGGGTCGCCCGTAGATGTAGCACGGGT
>CAYLKW010000119.1:0-1826 GCA_964384245.1 uncultured bacterium | reverse complement strand
CGGCCCAGGATGTAGCGGCTCACCTCTTTGGGTCGCCCGTAGATGTAGCACGGGTAGGAGTGCATCAGGGCGTAGCACGGGCTCACACCGCCGTCGCAGCCGATCACCATCGTCCGATCCTCGACGAAGCCACAGCGCCGAGCGGCGCCCCACTTCATGCGCGGGAGCCGGCAAAGGCTCCGCCCGGTCATAGAGAATCTCGCCGGCCATCTCCGGTGTGTGAGGCAGGAGGTTGGTAACCAGGGCAGAGGAAGCGCCCAGGGCCTCCGCCAGTTCCGGCAGCCGGCTAAGGTCTCGCATCCCGCGCACGTTGTCCAGTACCCTGTCCAGGCCGTTTGCCAACCCTGCCCTCACGTACGCCTGAATGTGTGCCGAATCCACCGACACCACGAGGGTATCGAGGCGGGCCGTCAGCAGCGCCTCGGAAGCGCGTCGGTCGAGGAGCAGCCCATTGGTGACCAGTGTCACACCTGCGCCCGTGGCAGCGGCCCGGGCTACCATCTCCACGATCCGGGGGTGCAGCAGCGGCTCCCCGAAACCGCCGAAGGTAGTGCGCCGCAGATCGCGCAGTCCATGTTGCAGCGGCTGGTGACCTCGACGTCAATGTTCTACGATCGCCCCTTGCTCCCTTGCTCTGGTATCATCATGGCGGATGATGGGGATTCGGATTCTCGCCTTCGCGGACATCCACGGACGGTCGGAACGCGTGGCCCGCGTTCGCGCGCTGGTGGCCGAGCATGCCCCTGGCGTGGTCCTGCTGTCGGGCGACATCACGCACGCCGGCGAGGGGACCGAGGCGCTTGCCCTGCTGCGCACCCTGCCGGTCTCGGTGCTGGCCGCGCCCGGCAACATGGACGGCCCCGGTGCGGTGGACGAGATCACGCGCCACGGCGGACTCGCCGGTGGGCAGCCGGTAGTCATCCGGGGCGTCTCCTTCGGGGGACCGAACGTGGAGACCGCCTGCGACGTGCTCGTGACGCACGAACCGCCGCTCGGCACCCTCGATCTGACCATGGTGCGCACGCGCGCGGGCTCGCGCAGGGTTCTGGAACTGCTGACGCGCTACCGTCCCCGCCTGCTGGTCTGCGGACACGTGCACGAGTCTCCCGGGGTCGCGCGCGTGGGGGAGACGCTGGTCGTCAACTGCTCAATGGGCAACGGCAGGACCGCGGGCGCGCTAATCGAGCTCGCCGAAGAAGGCGCAGACGCCAGGCTTCTATAGGACTGGGGCTCCCAGGCACCCGTTACTGCGTCTTGGTGCCGCAATCGGCGCAGAACTTCGCGCCCGGGGCAAGCTTGGCCCCACACTCCGTGCAGTGGGCCTCGGCCTGGATCTTGGCGCCGCACTCCGGGCAGAACTTCACTTTCTTGGCCAAAGCGACCCCGCAGCTCGGGCAGGTCGCGCGGGCGCCTTCCCGCCAGCTCTGCTCCTTGAGCATGGCGCGGTCCTCTTCGGCCATCTTCGAGTGCGCCCATATCTCCTCAACGGTGCGGCTGGACTGCGCCGCGGCCATCTCCACCCCCAGGTCCGGCGCGCACTCCTTGCAGAGGCCCTTCGCCACGCTCCAGCAGTTCTTGCGGCACACCCAGGTGGAGCAGCGCGGGCACTGGATGAACTCCGGCCGTAACTCCGCCATTGCCTCCTGGAAGGCAGCGTCGTGCGCCTTCTCCCAGGCCGCCGAACGCACGCGCTCGGAGAGATCCGCGGCCTTGCCGAATACCCCACCGAAGAGGCTGCTGGCGGCATCCATCGCGCCGGTGACCGCGCCTGTGACGGAGGCCCGGAAAGGCGTGCGAAAACCCGTTCCGCACCGGTTGCAGGCGAC
>CAYLKW010000118.1:0-6882 GCA_964384245.1 uncultured bacterium | reverse complement strand
CGACGAAACCCCGCGGAATCTGACCGCGGGGTCCTGTCGTAGGTCGGCCTGCGTTGAAGGGTCGGGGGTGGAAACCGGCACGACGTCCTCCGGCACCGTCGGTCCAGAGGGGACACCCCCGACCCGAGCCTTCGGCCGTTCCTTCAGCCATACACCGCCGGGAATCCTCCAATGAGGACCGCCGACCCGTGCGGATCTGCCAACTTCAGTGCCCAATGGCCGTGGTGGTTCAATCCAGGTGAAGTTCCCGGGCTCCCCGGGAGGAACTTCAGTGGCCTGCGTCGAACATACCCCCACTTCGGGCATCCAGCTTCACACACACCCTTCCGCCGCACCCCACCATAGCTGCCCGGCTGGACACCTAAGGAGGAGATTCACATGCGCAAGACCATAGCCCTTGCGTTCGCGATCTCGCTGGTCCTGGCGGCTACGGCCGCGGTCCAGCCTGCCGCGCTGTGCACCGCCGGCCATGGTGACGGGGAGCTGCTGAATGGCGGCGGCTGGGCCGGGCACGGCGACGGGGAGCTGCTGAATGGCGGCGGCTGGGCCGGCCACGGTGACGGGGAGCTGCTCGGCGCATCCTAGCCAGGGCCACAGTGGAGGTAGGACCGTGACGCTTGGTGAGAAGGTCCGCCAGGCCCGTAGGAGCCGTGGCCTGACCCAACGCCGGCTGGCCGCGGGCGACCTTTCCGAGAGCTTCATCAGCATGCTCGAGCATGACAAGGTTCGCCCTTCACTCGAAACGCTGAGGATACTTGCCGGCCGGTTGAACGTGCCGGTGGCCGAGCTGCTGGACGCCGATCCCCCTCCGCGCAAGAAGGTCGCGCTGAAGCTAGAACTCGGCACATCGCTGCTGCGGCAGCACCGCTTCACGGATGCCCTGGAAGCGTTTCAGGAGGCAGAGCGGGCGTCGGCTCCTGATCCCGGGTTGGAGATCGCCTTCCGCATCCAGATGGGGCTGGGCCAGGCGCTCACGGGGCTGAGGCAGTTCGACCTGGCCGAACGCCACCTGGAGCGCGGGCGTGCTGTCGCAGGCGCGCTTGGGCGGCCGGATCTCGTCGCGCGCGTGGCAAGCGCCACAGGGTTCCTCTCCCTCCGGCAGCGCGACTACCCGGCCGCCCGAGACGCGTTTTCTCGAGCCCTGAGCGCAATCCGCTCGACCGTCCCGGTGGACACGGAGTTCGAGGGCAGGCAACTGGCCAACCTCGGCCGGACCTACTCGGAACTTGGCCTCCCTGCGCAGGCGCTTGACTGCTACCAGGCAGCCCTCGAACGGCTCGAGCCTCTGGGCGATATGGGCGCGCTGGGACTGCTCCACTTCAACCTCGGCGTCGCCTATGAGCGGCAACAGGCCCTTGATCTGGCCCATGACCACCTGGCGCGGGCCGCCCTGCTCTTCGAGGCGCAGGAGAACCTCCATCTGCTGGGCACGGTCAAGCGCAGCCTGGGCATCTTGTTGGTGAGTCGCGGGCGCCTTGGCGAGGGCGCGGAGGCGCTCCAGCACAGCCTCAGTCTGGCCGCTAATCTGGCCGACGACGCAGGGCGGGCGCAGACGCTGACCGAACTCGCCCGGGTGGCGATGCTGCGCGGGGATCTCCAGGCCGCGCGCGGCCAGGCAGAAGAAGCGATCCGTCTGTCCGTGAAGCTCCAGGATCCGTCTGAAGCGGCGCGCGCCGAGGCGGTGGTGGCCGCGGTCTGCCATCGTGAGGGCCGTCTTGACGAAGCCGCCCACCGGTACGCCTTCGCGCTGGAGCAGTTCGAGCGTCTTCAGGCGGCGGGAGAGATAGCCCGGATCAGCCGCGATTATGGCTTCCTCGCGCTCGAGCAGGGGGAGGAGGGGCAGGCGGCCCGGCTTTTCGCCCGCGCGTTCCGCGCCCAGGAGGCCACTCTCGCCACCAGATAGACCACCTGCACCCGGCTGGCTCCGGAGGTGGGCGCGATGCCCGAGCAGGAGGATGGGACAGGTCCACCGCGCGGCCAGCGGGTGGACCTTGTCTTCGAGGGTGGCGGGGTCAAGGGGATCGGGCTGGTCGGCGCTCTCTCGGTTCTCGAGGAACGCGGCTTTCTGCCCCAGAACGTGGCCGGAGCCTCTGCCGGGGCCCTGGTCGCCGTCCTGCACGCCGCCGGGTACTCTGCTTCGGAACTGCGCGAGATCATCCTCGGACTCGACTTCCGCGGCTTCCTGGATACTGCCTGGGAGGATCGCGTTCCCCTCGTCGCGACACCGCTCAGCATCCTCCTGGACCAGGGGATCTATGAGGGCGATGCGTTCCTTGCGTTCGTGCGCCGCCTGCTCGGCGCGAAAGGCGTGCGCACGTTCGCTGACCTTGTCCATCCCGAGTTTGCGGATCAACCCCGCTACCGACATCGGGCGCAGGTGATCGTCTCAGACCTGACCGAACGCCGCCTGCTGGTTCTTCCCCGCGACGCCGTGAGGCTCGGCGTGCGCCCGGACGACCTCGATGTGGCGCTGTCGGCTCGGATGAGCATGAGCATTCCCATCTTCTTTGAGCCGGTGCGGTTCCGACACCCGCAAACTGGGCGGGAACACCTGATCGTGGACGGCGGGATGCTCTCCAACTTCCCGGTTTGGTTGTTTGACACCGAGGGGGAGCCGCCGTGGCCCACTTTCGGGCTGTTGCTTGTGGAGCCCGACCCGAGGGTCCCGGTGTCCGAACGCCTGCCCAGGCCCGAGGCCGCCCGCGGCGCGGCAGGCGCGGTGGTGGACTACGTCAAGAGCATCGTCCAGACCATGCTGGAGGCTCACGACCGTCTCTACGTCGAGAGCGCCGACTTCGCACGCACAATCCCGATACCGACGCTGGGCATCGGGGGCACAGAGTTCCACCTGCCGCGCCACCGGGCCCTGGCCCTGTACGAGTCCGGACGGATCGCGTCCGAACGGTTCCTTTCATCCTGGGACTTCGAGGGGTACATCGCCGAGTTCCGGCAGGGCAAGGACCAGTCGCGCCGCAGCGAGGTCGCAGGCCGGATTCGACGGGCAAGGGCCCAAAGGCCTCGGGGAGAGTCCTGATGTCGCGCATCGTGCCCGACGCCTGGATGCCTGAGTGCCGCATGGAACGCATAATCACCCACTGGACCGGCGGAGCGCACCACGCCAGCTCCGGCGACCGGGAACACTACCATGTTCTGATCGAATCCGACGGCCGCCTGGTGAAGGGCGACCACGCGGTATCAGACAACGTGAGTACCGCCGGCGACGACTACGCCCGGCATGCCCGAATGATAAACGCGGGGAGCATCGGCATCGCCGCATGCGGCATGGCCGGCGCCATGCAGAGGCCTTTCCGCGCTGGGAGGTACCCAATGAACGCCACCCAGTACGAGGTGATGGCAGCGGTGGCAGCCGATCTCTGCGAGCGGTACCGGATACCGTTGGCCCCCGAGACCGTGTTGGGGCACGGCGAGGTCGAATCTGTGCTCCGCGTGCCCCAGGGAGGCAAGTGGGATCCCATGGTGCTGCCCTGGGACCCGCAGAGGCCCACGGCCGAGGTTGGCGAGGCCTTTCGCGCAATGGTTGGGATAAGTCTGGGTGGCGCCGCACGAGATGAGCGGCTGCATCCGGTGCGTGTAATCGTGGATGGCCGCACCGTCTCGGATGAGGGACTGCTCAAGGGCGGGGCGTCATGGTGCCCCCTGCGGCCGCTGGCCGACCTCCTTGGCTGGGCGGTCCTCCGGATTGACGGCCGGTCCGCCACCCTGCGCACCAGGGCTGGGGACTGTGATCTGGCGGCGATCGTGCGTGGCGATCGCGGCTACGTTAAGGTCTCCGAGTTGTGTGTCAAGTTGGGATGGCAGGCTCCTGTCTGGGACGCTGCGACGCGCACGGTCCGCGTGCGCTCATCCAAAGAAGAAAGGGGGTCGCGATGAGCGATCAGGCCCAGCAAGAGATGGTGGCCAGTCTGGCGTGGAGCGTGGTGGAGGCCCTTGCCCCTCAGGAACTGCGCGGCTTTCGTGCCTGTCAGGAGGTGTTCTTCGACAAGGCCGGAGGCTCCCTGGAAGATCGGGCCCGCGAGGCTGCGCTGCGCGGGTACGGTTCAGCCGAGACAGCCGCTGTGGTTGCCCCGGCCGCGCTGGCGGTAGCCAGCGAGGTCGTGGCGTTCATCGTGAACGAGATCAAGAAGGTGCTCAAGCAGGAAGCATCCGGCGCGATCAGCGCGTTCATCAAGCGGTGGCTGGCGAGGTTGCGATCCGCGGCGGGCCGGACCGGTGAGCGGGGCGTGCAGGGAGGACCGGAGGAGGAGCGGGTGGAACCGGACGCGCTGCCCGAGATCAGCTCCGGCCAGATGGCGCAGATCTATGTGCTGGCCATCGAAACCGCCCGCCAGCTCCACCTATCCGGACACGAGGCTGCCCGGCTGGCCGACGCCACGGTCCGGGGTGTGATGGCAGGAGAGCCCTAGCCAGGACCGCTACCTGCGCACACGGGCCGCGACTCGCGCGGCGGCTTCGAGCCGGCGCCGCGCCTGCTGGTGGTGGCCTGCTCGGGCCAGCGCCTCGCCGAGCCCGCTCAACGCGCGGACCGTCAGGTCACCGTATCGGGCCGATCTGCGCGACTGCCCCAGCGCCCGGCGGAACGCAGCGGTAGATGCGGAGACGTCATCCCTCCTCAGGGCGAGCAGACCTTCGGCCAGGTCCTTCCGGATCGCAACGCGGGGATCGGCCAGGACGGACGGATCTGGAATCCGCGCCAGCGCCGCCGCCGCGCGGTCTCCGTCCCCTGCCTCGATCTCAAGTTCTGCAAGGAGCAGGCAGGCATCGGCGCGGTGGCGGTGCCATTCGTGGGCCGTGGCGATCTCGATGCCGAGCTCGATCGCGCGGCGCGCGACCTCGGCGCTGCCGGTCTGCCGCGCCTCCCGAGCCCAGGACATCAGGCCCTCCACTGCGGCCAGATGCTGGTCGGCGCGATCGCCGACCATGCTGGATATCGCCATCTGCAGGCCGCGGCACAGGTAGCGCAGGGTGTCCACGGAAGGGTCCGCGTGCCCGCTCTCCATCTGGCTGATGAAGCTCTTGGTGTAGAGTTCGCCGGCGAGGCGTGTCTGCGTCATTCCAATCTCGCGCCTGCGCTCGCGGATCCGGCGTCCGACCGGAACGTCCTCGGGTGATGCGTGGCGTCGTGATGGATGGCGTCCCATCCGATGGTCCCCCCGCGCGGGTGGGAATGCCGCGCCCCGCCGTGTCCGCGCCCCACTAGAGTAGTCTCTTTAGGCGGATGTGGCTATCCTGATCTTGGCGCGCCTTGACGCCATGGTCCTTCTGCTATACCGTGGCCTAAACCGCGCAGGAGGGGACACCGTGGTGCCTAGTGCCTGGAGGGGAATCATCGCCGCCTACGCGGAGTTCCTGCCGCCGGTGGCCACCCCGGTCACGCTCCACGAAGGGAGCACGCCGCTGGTTCCCTCTTCGTGGCTGGCAGGGCGCCTGGGGCGCCAGGTGTGGCTCAAGCTGGAAGGCAGCAACCCGACGTGCTCGTTCAAGGACCGCGGCATGACCGTTGCCGTGAGCCGGGCCGCCGAAGACGGCGCCCGTGGAGTGATCTGCGCTTCCACCGGCAACACCGCGGCCTCGGCCGCTGCCTATGCCGCCCGGGCAGGTCTTTCCTGCGGCATCCTGCTGCCCGCCGGCGCGGTGGCACGAGGGAAGCTCGTTCAGGCCTCCGCGCACGGTGCGCGCGTGCTGGCCGTGGAAGGTGAGTTCGAGGAGATTCTCGGCGTGACGGTGAAGCTGGCCGCTGAAGAGGGATACACGCTTGTCAACTCGCTCAACCCGCTTCGACTCGAGGGTCAGGCCACGGCGTCATACGAGATCTGCGACGCGTTGGGGCGCGCGCCAGCGGCCGTGGTTCTTCCTGTGGGGAACGGCGGCAACATCACCGCGTGCTGGATGGGATTCCTGCGTTATCATGCGGCAGGGAGGATCGACTCGCGTCCCAGGATGATGGGGGTGCAGGCCGAGGGCGCGAACCCTCTGGTGCGCGGTTCGCCCGTGGCCCATCCGGAGACCGTGGCGTCGGCGATTCGCATCGGCCGCCCGGCAAGCTGGAAGGGGGCGGTCGAGGCCGTGGAGGTTTCAGGAGGCCGGTTTCTGCAGGTGAGCGATGCGGAGATCCTGGAAGCCCAGCGGGCGCTGGCGTCGGAAGGGATCTTCGTCGAACCCGCGTCAGCAGCCGCGGCCGCGGGCGCCCTGCGTCTTACACCTGCCGGGTTGCCCGACGGCGACGTTGTCTGCGTGCTTACTGGCCACGGGTTGAAGGACCCCGACGTCGTTGGGATGGTCGAGCCGCGGCGGGTGCCGCTCTCGCCGGAGCGATTGCGGGCCGCGCTCGCGTAGCCGGCAGCGAGGAGGGTAGCCGTGGGGTTGATCGTGCAGAAGTATGGGGGCAGTTCGGTGGCGACGGCCGAGCGCCTGCGCCACGTTGCCTCCCGGGTGGCCGCGACGCGCCGGGGGGGCTCGAACGTGGTGGTCGTCGTGTCCGCGCCGGGACACATGACCGACGACCTGATCGCCCGTGCCAAAGAGATCTCCCCGCGCCCGCCGGCGCGTGAACTCGACGTGCTCATGGCGGTAGGCGAGCAGATATCGATCGCGCTCCTGAGCATGGCGGTTCAGGAAGCTGGGGAGCAGGCGATCTCCCTGACCGGCGGTCAGGTGCGAATCGTCACCGACAGCGTGCATACGAAGGCCCGGATTCTCGACGTTGACCGGCGGCGCATAGATGCCGAACTGGCGCAGGGTCGCATCGTCATCGTCGCGGGGTTCCAGGGTGTCACCCCTGACGACGAGATTACAACCCTGGGACGCGGTGGGTCCGACGTTACCGCGGTTGCGCTGGCATCGGCCCTGGGCGCGGATCAGTGC
>CAYLKW010000117.1:2837-6909 GCA_964384245.1 uncultured bacterium | reverse complement strand
TCCGCTCGCTGCGCGTGGCGCTCGAACCGACCATCTCGGCGCTCTACGTGATCCCAAAGGTGGCGATCCTGCCGCTGGTCATGCTGATCTTTGGGCTGGGCGAAGCCTCGAAGATCGCCATCATCGCCATCGCGACCTTCTTCATCGTGGTCATCAACACGACCGCCGCGGTGGTCGGCGTAGAGCCGCTCTACATCGAGGCGGGCAGGGCGTTTGGCGCGAGGCGGCTGCAGATGTTCGCGCACATCATCCTCCCAGGCGCGCTGCCGGCAATCTTTACCGGGATGCGCCTGGCCCTGGGAACCGCGCTGATCGTGATCATCGCCGCCGAGTTCGTCGCCGCCAAGGACGGAATCGGCTACTTCATCTGGTTCGCCTGGAACACGCTGCGGCCCGAGGAGATGTTCGCGGGGTTCATCGTCATCGGTGCATTGGGAATGCTGTCGTACGAGGTCGTCCGCCGGATCGGCCACCGGGTGATGCCGTGGCTGGAGGACGACCGTCCACGAGGAGGGAGAGAGGATCATGGGTAGTTCGAGCCGGCTTCGGGCTGGGTTGGCCGCCGTTTCGAAGGTAGTGGTCGCAACGGTTGCGGTCGCCACGATCGCAACACCGGGCGTCTCGGCGCCGGCCGCGCCGCGCATTGAGAAGGTCGTGGTGGCGCACGTGCCGCTCATCAACTTCGCCACGCTCTACGTGGCGATGGAGCGCGGCTTCCTGCGCGATCAGGGCATCGAGGTGGATCTGCAGCGGGTCGCCTCGGGAACGGAGGCGGTGGCCTTCCTGGCCCAAGACCGCCTCGACGTGGGCGCGATCGGCCTGGCCGCCTCGATCTTCAACGCCTTCAACCGCGGCCTGGAGATGCGCGTCGTCGCCTCCACGTCCTCGTGGGGGCAGCGCCACGGCACACGAATCCTGGCGCGCCTGGACCTCTTCGACTCGGGCGAGATACGGTCGGTGCGTGACCTGCGGGGCAGGCGCGTGGCGGTCGCCGGCGGCGCGGGATCGGCCGGGCACTACCTCTTCCTCATCGGCGCGCGGCGCGGTGGCATCGGGCCGCGCGACTTCGAGCTGGTGAACCTGCCCAACCCCGACCACGGCCCGGCGTTGCGTGCCGGCCGCGTGGACGCGGGCCTGACCGGCTCGCCGTTCTCCTCGGCTGCGCTGGCCCAGTTCCTGGCGCGGCCCTTGCTCGAGAACTTCGCGCCCGGCACCTCGACCACGGTATTCGCGTTCTCGGGCGGGTTCATGCGCACCCGGCCCGAGGTCGCCACACGCTTCTTGATGGCGTTGATGACCGCGGCGCGCGCCATGCAGGGTGAGCAGTACCTGGATCCGGATAACGTCGCCGCCTACAAGAAGTACACGGGCGTGCGCGATGAGGTGCTGCGCGGCGAGCCGCCGCTGCTCTACTACCGTGACATGCGGATCGTCACCCCCACGATCGTGGATATGGAGAAGGCCTTCCGCGAGGCCGGCCTGGCCGACTACTCGGCGGCAATTCCGATCGAGCAGATGGTGGACCGGAGGTTCCAGCAGGAGGCACTGAAGCGGCTGGGGCCGTGACCATCGAGATTATCGCCAGGGCGGCCATCACCGCCGGGCGGTACACCCTGCTGGCGCGCAAGAAGGGCGCCGCGCACACCTTCCTGCCCGGAGGGCACGTGGAGTTCGGCGAAGCGGCCTCCTCTGCGCTGGCCCGGGAGCTTAAGGAGGAACTGGGAATCGCGGTGGAGGTCGGGAGGTTCCTGGGCGCGGTCGAGCATGCCTGGACCGATGCCCAGGGACCCAGTCACGAGCTGAACCTCGTCTTCGAGGCCACCTGGCCAGGGCTCGACGAGCCGGCGCCGGTCGGGTCGGCGGAGGCGTGCCTTGAGTTCGTATGGCAGGCCACGGACCAGCTCGCGGCCCGCAACCTGCAGCCCTCGGTGCTCTGCGATCTCCTGCCACGGTGGCTCGCTGCAGGTCCCGGCAGTAGATGGGGCAGCACGCTAAGGTAGGAATCCTGCGCGCCGCTCGCGCTCCTCGACCGCACGATGGATGCGGGCCATGACCGGAACGCCGCCGACGATCAGGATAACCTCGCTTGCCAGCAGCGGAGGCAGCAGCACGGCAAACGGCACCTCCAGCAGCACCGACAGCATCAGGGCCACGGCCGCGGCGATCACCAGGGCGTAGGCCGCGGCCCCGGCCCAGGCGATCCGCCGGCCGATCAGGACGCACAACCACGCGCCTGCCAGGTTGGCCAGCGGCATAAAAGCGAGTTCCCAGAGGCCTGCCTGCGGGCTTGTGATGTTGCTCAGGAAATTGCCCAGCACGAACGCCGCCACGAGATGGGGCCGCCAGATCACCAGGGACTTCATCGCCTCGGGGATCCGGAACTGAATCGGCCCGTAGCTGATCGGGCCGAGCGCCGCGGTCAACGCCGCGTACAGGGCGGCGATGACGCACACCTCGGCTGTAATCTGCGCCCGCCCCCGGCGCGAAGACACGCCGGATTACTCCTGCGGGTCGCCGGGGGGCTGGCCTGAGATGGCCTGCGCCTCCGGCCAGCGGACGCGCACGGCCGTGTGCACCCCACCGCGGACGTTGTAGTCGAGCAACAGCTCCATCCACTTGGGAGCGGTGGCGGCCACCAGGTCCGCCAGGATGCGGTTGGCCGCGTGCTCCTGGTAGATGCCGACGTTGCGGTAGGAGTGGAGGTAGAACTTGAACGACTTGAGCTCCAGCACGCGCTCGCGTGGAACGTAGCGCACGGTCAGCCGGCCGAAGTCAGGCAGGCCGGACCAAGGGCAGACCGCCGTGAACTCGTCGGTCGCTATCTCCACGGCCGCGTCGCTACCCGGGTACTCGTAGGGGAAGGTATCCAGCAGACTGGGGTTGATGCGCTCGTAACCCTCTTGATCCATGTGCCCTTCCCTCCTGGCCAGCATCATACGCGCCGCGTCTCCCGGGCCGCAAGGCATCCGGGCGTGTGGCGACGAAGAGCACCGCAACAACAACGGAGGGACTAGGATGCCAGTAGTTGGAAAGGCCCACAGGCGCACCGACGGCCTCGAGAAGGTCACGGGCTCGTCCAGGTACACCGAGGACCTGCGCCTGAGCGGGATGCTGCACGCGCGGCTGCTGCTCTGCCCCTACCCGCGGGCGCGCATCGTGCGGCTGGACCGCGGCCCGGCACTGGCGACCCCCGGCGTCGCTGCCGTGGTGACCGCGGATGACCTGGCCAAGCTGGGGAACGGCGCCCGGCGCCTGCTCGCGGGACCCCTGACGCGCTACACCGGCGAGCCGGTCGCGGTGGTGTTGGGCGAGAGCGAGGCGACCGCATCCGACGGGCTCGATGTACTCCGTGCCTCGGTGGAGTTCGAGCCACTGACCGCGGTGCTGACGATGGACGAGGCGCGCCGCGAGGACGCGCCCCTGGTGCGCGAGTCGGCCGAGATCGAGGAGGACGACGCCGAGGCGCACGCAACGGTCACCCCGCAGCAGAAGGAAGCCGCACCACCAGGCAACGTGGCCAACCGGGTGGCGTTCACGCGCGGCAACATCGAGGAGGGCCTCCGGCGGGCCGAGGTTGTCGTGCGCCGCACGTACACCACCTCGCGCATCCACCAGGGCTATATCGAGCCACAGGCCGCGGTTGCCACCGTGGACCCGGTAACCGGCGAAGTGACGATCTACACCTCCACGCAGGGCACGTTCTACCTCCGCGCGGAGGTGGCCCGGCGGCTCGGCCTGGCCCAGCACCAGGTCCGGATCGTCCCGATGACCGTGGGCGGGGCGTTCGGCGGCAAGATCGTGAACTTCCAGCCCCTGGCCGCGGCGCTGGCGATGCTTCTGCGCCGGCCGGTGCGCATAGTCCTCACTCGCAACGAGGACTTCCTGGCAACTGAACCCGGCCCGGCCAGCCGCATCAGGGTCGAGCTGGGGGCCACGCGGGAAGGCGCCCTGACCGCCTTACGGGCCAGGATCGAGTTCGACTCCGGGTGCGAGCCTGGTGCGCCCCTCACGGTCGCCAGCCTCATGCTGGGGGGATACTACCGCATCCCCAATCTGGCACTAGAAGCCAGCG
>CAYLKW010000117.1:0-2737 GCA_964384245.1 uncultured bacterium | reverse complement strand
GGCATCGGCGTGGCGATCGGCGGCTGGCCCGGCGGGCTCGAATCCGCAACGGCCTGCGTGCGCGCGAGCACCGATGGAACATTCCAGGTAGTTACGGGCGCGGTGGACATCACTGGCACGGCCACCACCATGGGCCTGATTGCCGCGGAGGTCCTGGGGGTCGAGCCCGGCAAAGTACAGGTCGTCACGGCCGACACCGGCAACGCGCCCTACGCCGGGATGTCGGGCGGCAGCAAGATCACCTACACGGTCGGGGAAGCCGTCCGGCGCGCCGCCCAGGACGCGCGCCGACAGATCCTGGCGATCGCGGCCGATCACCTGGAGGCCCGCCTGGAAGACTTGGAGATCGAGGAGGGCCGGGTGCGGGTCAAGGGCTCGCCCACGGTTACCCTCTCGCTGGCTGAGATCGCCGTGCTAAGCATGAAGTTCGGCGCCAAGTACCCTCCGGTCTTCGGAGGGGGCTCCACCGCTATCACCCGACAGGCCCCGGGCTTCGCCGGACATCTCGTGCGCGTGCGCGTGGACCGCGAGACCGGCGTGGCCACAATCCTGGACTATGTGGTAGCGCAGGACGTGGGGTTCGCGATCAACCCACCTGAGGTAGAAGGCCAGATCCACGGCGGGATAGTACAGGGAATCGGCTGGGCGCTGCTGGAGCAGGTCGTCTACGACGAGCACGGCGGCTTGCTGACCGGGACCCTAGCCGATTATGCGCTGCCCCGGTCGGTCCAGGTCCCGCGGGTGGACGTGGCGTTGATCGAGGTCCCTTCTGAAGAGGGGCCGTTCGGCGCCAAGGGCGTTGGCGAGCCGCCGGTGATCCCAGGCGCGGCGGCGATCGCCAACGCAATCGCGGACGCGACAGGAGTGCGTCTCTGCTCGCTGCCGGTGACGGCCCCGCACCTCGCCCTGGCCGCCCTTGCCGCGGAGCAGGGGTAAGCAGGATTTCGGCGACCTCTTGCGAATAGGCGTCATGTGAAGGTAGAATGGCACGGTGACGGCGGACAACTCGGACACCGCCGCCCGCGCACCAGACTAGGCACATCATCGGGAGGTGTTGTATGCGTAGATCACTCATCGCGCTGGCGGTGGTTTCTGTTCTGCTCCTAACCGCGAGCGTGCCTGTTTCGGCCCAGTCGTGGTTCCAGTTCCGCTTCAATCCCTCCAGCGCCGACTGGAAGTGCAAGGCCAGCCCGTGCTGGAGTGACCTCCCATACGCGTTCAAGCCGACCATGTTCGGGGGAACGGCATTCATCCAGCCTCCGGGGTACGGGGTGGGGCTGAGGTTCAACTTCGACTCCGGAGCGCTCGGGGGCTGGTCTCCCTTGACCTCTTACGATGGCGGCAACTGGCGATACTACGACATCGGCGTGGGGATTCCCATCGCTCTGGGCAGGGGATCCATGCTTCTGTTCGCCGGGTACGGCAATCACGCGTGGAGGGCCGACTTCGCGGGCGTCGTGGTCTCCACCCAAGATGCAAGCGGTATCGTCTTCGGCACCGACCTGAGGATCCCGCTGAGCGGGGCGTGGTATGCAACTGGTTCCGCAACGTTTGGCTCCGGGTTCAAGTACAAGTACGCCAACCCGCCGGGGTCGGATCCAAGATCCCTAGGAACGGCCAGTTCAGGCGTCTACTCCGCCGCCCTGGGATACATGCTGCCCGGCCGGCCCTTCAACATCGAGTTCGGGTGGAGGTCCGGAGGGTTCAGTGTAGAGGAGATCACCTGGGGCAATGTTAATGCCAGCAACCAGGACGTGCGCTGGACAGGATGGTTCCTCGGGTTGTCGACGCGCCGATAGGCCCACACTGGCTCAGTCAAGGTTAGCTCGTCAAGTCAGGGGCGAGCCGGGGAATTCTCCCGGCTCGTTCCATTATTGCCCGGGTGCGACCACCCCGCAGGACCCTGCCCGGCGTTCATCGAAACAGCGATTCGACCAAGCTCCATCCGGGCCAGCGGGCAACTCGGACACTGCCGCGCGCGCACCAAGCTAGGCACATCATCAAGAGGTGCGGTATGCGCAAGTCGTTGTTCGCGCTGGCGGTTGTCTCGGTCCTGCTCCTGACTGCGGGCGCGCCTGCTTCGGCCCAATCCTGGTTCCAGTTCCGCGTCAATCCCTCGGTCGCCGACTGGAGGTGCACCAGCACTCCGTGCTTTGGTGATCTCCCATACGGATTCAACTTCAACGCTACCATGCTCGGGGGAACGGCCTTCATCCAGCCCCCGGGCTACGGGCTGGGGTTGAGGGTCAACCTCGATACCGGATCGCTGGGGAACTGGTCCGTCCCTCTCACCTACGATGGCGGAAGCTGACGGTACTACGATGTCAGCGTAGGCTTCCCGCTCGCCCTGGGCACGGGATCCATACTGCTGTTCGTGGGCTACGGCAATCACGCGTGGAGAGCCAACTGGGCCGGCACCGTGATATCCACCCAGGATGCCGGCGGCACGGTCTTCGGCGCCGACCTGCGGCTCCCGCTGCACGGGGCGTGGTACGCGACCGCCTCTGCCACATTCGGCTCAGGGTTCAGGTACAAGTACGCCAACCCGCGTCTACTCCGCTGCCCTGGGCTACATGCTGCCCGGCCCGCTTCCCTTCTGCCTGGAGGCCTGTTGCCCCACCCCGCGCAGGCCGCTATCATGGAAGGCGCTTGACACGCGTGGGGACGTAGCTCAGCGGGAGAGCACCTGCTTTGCACGCAGGGGGTCAGGGGTTCGAATCCCCTCGTCTCCACCAGC
>CAYLKW010000116.1:0-6998 GCA_964384245.1 uncultured bacterium | reverse complement strand
GGTTCCAGATCTCGAGCCACCGCTGGCAGTCGTTGTCCAGGGCCACGCTGCAGTCGGATCGGCCGCACGTGCACCGCGACGGACCCCAATCGTAGTGCAGTTCCGCCGTGGGGCCGCACGGGCCGACCTCGCCCATCGACCAGAAGTTGGTCGCCTCGCCCATGCGCAGGATGCGCTCCGCCGGCAGGCCCACGGCCCTCCAGTGCGCGAGCGCCTCGTCATCGCCGTCCATCACCGTGGCGACCAGCCGCTCGGGAGCGATGCCCAACTCGCGCGTCATGAACTCCCAGGCGTACGCTATCGCCTCGCGCTTGAAGTAGTCGCCGAAGCTGAAGTTGCCGGCCATGAAGAACAGCGTGTGGTGGCGCGGGCTCGGACCCACCTGCTCCAGGTCGTTGTGCTTGCCGCTCACGCGCAGGCAGCGCTGGATGGTGACCGCGCGCGAGTACGACCTCTGCTCCAGCCCCAGGAAGACGTCCTTGAACTGAACCATCCCGGCGTTCGTGAACAGCAGCGTGGGGTCGCCCGCGGGCACGAGCGAGGCGCTGGCGACCACCGTGTGGCCGCGCTCCTGGAAGAAGCGCAGGAAGCGGCGGGCAACGGCCATCCCGCCCGTGCCGCGCTCGGTTACCGTCTCCATAGACGTCCCGTGAGGAACTAGCCGAGCCGCCCGCGCAGCCTGGGATCCGCCAGGTCCCGGAGACCATCGCCCAGCAGGTTCAGGCCCAGCACCGTGACGAGGATCGCAACCCCAGGGAAGATCGTGATCCAGGGCGCGGTCTGCATGAACATCCGACCGGTGGTGATTACCGTTCCCCAGCTCGGTATGTATGGGGGCAGGCCCACGCCCAGGAAGCTCAGGGCGGCTTCGGCCAGCACCGACTGCGCGAAGATGAAGGTGCCCTGCACGATTACCGGCGGCAGGCAGTTGGGCAGTATGTGGCGAGACAGGATGCGCGAGTCACTGGCGCCCATGGCCTGGGCCGCCTGTACGTAGTCCTGCTCGCGGACCACAAGCGTGATGCTGCGCACGACGCGCGCGACGTTGGGCGTGTAGACCACCGACAGCGCTATGATGACGTTCGAGAGCCGGGCCCCCAGCGCGGCCATCAGCGCGATGGCCAGCAGCGTGGAGGGAAACGCCATCAGGCCGTCCATGATCCTCATGATGAACCGGTCCAGCCGGTCGGAGTACCCCGCGGTCAGACCGAGCGTGATCCCCACCATCGCGGCGGAGGCCACCACGAAGATACCAACCACAAGCGATATCCGCGCCCCGAAGATCACGCGACTCAGGATGTCGCGCCCCATGTTGTCCGTGCCAAAGGGATGCGTGATGCTAGGACCCACCAGCCGCCGGGGCACCTCGATCTCCTGGGGATCGTAGGGTGCGAACACCGGGGCCAGCACGGCGATCACGAGAACGGCCAGCACTATGCACCCGCCGATGAGCGTGGACCTGCTCCGCCGCAGCGCGCGCAAACCTCTCGTCCACACCCCCGCCGGCGGACGGGACAGGGCTGGATACGAGTTGACGGAGATCGTTCCTTGGCTCATGAAGACCTCACGCGTACTTGATCCGTGGATCGAGGTAGACGTAGAGCACGTCAATCAATAGGTTTACCATCACGTAGGATGAGGCCACGAAGACCAATACCCCCTGGACTACGGGGTAGTCGCGCCGCATCACCGACGAGATGACCAGCCGGCCCACGCCGGGCAGTGCGAAGACAGTCTCGGTGACGATGGCGCCGGCGAGAAGGCCGCCCAGCGCCAGGCCGACCACAGTCAGGGTGGGGATCATCGCGTTACGAAGCGCGTGGTGGTATATCACGACTCGCTCCTTGTTCCCCTTGGAGCGGGCGGTTCGGATGTAGTCCTGCCCGAGCACCTCCAGCATGCTCGAGCGCGTCATGCGCGCGATCAGCGCAGAGGCGCTGATGCCCAGGGTGACGGCTGGCAACACCAGCGACCGGAAGGCGCCGGCGACCGACTGGTCGAGCGGCACGTAGCCCGCCACCGGGAACATCCCGAGGTAGACCGAGAAGAGCAGGATCAGGTTGAGGCCCATCCAGAAGGTGGGCACCGATACCCCAAGAAGCGCGACGCCCATCGCTGCCTGGTCCACCCAGGTGTTGCGTCGCACCGCGGCCACGACGCCGGCCGGAATACCTATCGCGACGGCCACCGTGAGAGACATGAGCGTCAGCATGATGGTGGGCTCGAGCCGCTCGAATATCGCCTGGAGCACCGGGCGCTGCAGGAAGATCGAGTAGCCCAAATCGCCCCGCAGCGTGCGGCCATACCACCGCACGAGCTGAACAACGAGAGGCCGGTCCAGGCCCATGAGCCGCTTGAGGCTCTCCACATCCTCGGTCGTGGCATCGGGACCCAGCATGACTGAGGCCGGGTCGCCGGGCGTCAGGTAGATGAGGAAGAACCCCACCGTCGCCACGATCATCAGTACCGGCAGCAGCGCGATCAGCCGGCGGACGATGTATCCGATCATCGTTGGGCCAGGGTCCTCTGCGGAATCCAAGCGGCCTGCCCGTGTCCGGTGGAGGGGGCGCGAGCCCCCTCCATCGCGGAACCGGCTACCATGCTACCGTGTCTCAAGCCACGCGTTCCACCACACGTGGGTGGGGGTGTTCACGTAGCCCTTGAGTTCCTTTCGGAAGAGGTGCAGCACGAAGTAGTCGCCAAACTTGATCGTGCCAGCATCCTCGTACCAGAGCTTCTGCATCCGCTTCCAGATGTCGTGGCGCACCTTCGGGTCGGAGTGCCGACGCATCAGGGTCATCATCGCGTTCATGTCGCGGTTGTCGTACCAACCCGGCCACGTGGGCTGAAGCGACAACAACAGCACCGGGTCGGCGACGAAGCTGAACGCCGTGCTGAACACGTCCCAGAGCTCGGGCCTCGCGCGGCGCGCCACCAGGGTGGCCCAGTCCACGACCTGGAGGTCTACCACGAACCCCGCTCGCTCGAGCATCGGCTTGACCACCTGGGCCGCGGTCCCATAGGCGACGTACTCCATCGTGGTAATCCAGCGGATGGGTTCGCCCTTGTAACCGGCCTCGGCTAGCAACTGGCGGGCGCGCTCGACGTTCTTCTGGTTGACGAACTCCTTGCCGGCGTCCGTCCAGAGATAGTGCTCCTTGGGCATCAGCCCGGGGTCTATCCGCCAGAAGCGGGGGTTCCCGTAGGCCGCCCGCATCACGGCCTCCTGGTCCAGCACAGCCTGGAAGGCCTGGCGGATCTTCCGGTTGCCCATCAGCGGCGACCTGTTGTTGAAGACCGCGGTGAGCCAGCTCGCCGTCTCGGTGATGAAGGGCACGAGATCGGGATCGGTGCGCAGCCGGTCGTACTCGTCGGGAGGGATCGTCTCGGCGAAGTGGAACTCGCCGCGCTTGACGCCCGCGATCCGCACCGCCGCGTCGGGCACGGGAATGATGTAGATCGAGTCGAAGTAGGCGTTCTTGCGGCCCGTAGCGCCATCCGGCTCCTCGGTGCGGGCCGCGAACCCCTCGAACCGGTCGAGCCGAATGTGACGGTCAGGCAGGTGCTCCACGAACCTGTACGGGCCGGTGCTGATGAACCGCCTGACCGGACCGGTGCCGGCCTCGTCAATCACCTCTTTGGGGAAGATCACCGCCGACTGCCCAACCCAGCCCAGGTCCAGCGGCAGCAGCGCGTACGGATCCCGAAGCTTCATGACCACGGTCAGGGCGTCGGGGGTTGTTAGCGATTCCACATTGGCGAACACCGCCCGGCCGCGCGTTGCGATCCGGCCCCACCGTTCGAGCGACGCCTTGACGTCCTCGCTGCCGAGCTCCTTGCCGTTATGGAACTTGACTCCCCTGCGCAGGGTGAAGGTGTAGGTAAGCCGGTCAGGGCTGAGCTTCCACTTGTCCACCAGCACCGGTTTGGGCTCGAACTTCCGGTTGACGGCAAACAGGCCCTCGTTGACATGGTACATGATGTGGCCGGTGATTGCCGCTGTGGTCCAGTGCTGATCCAGGGTCGGCGGCTCCCCGATGTGCGCGATTCGCAGCGCGCCGCCACGTCGCGGCTGCTGGGCCGCGCTGGGGATCAAGGGAAGAAGAACAAGGGACAGGACGACGGCCAGTGCGACTGCACGACCTGGGAGGAACCTCACGATGGCATTCCCTCCTTAGACTTCATCTGGCGTATTGTGACACTAACATATCCGAAAGCATCCCACAACACGCCGCGCGTGGTCCGCGCAGGCGCCACGGCTCACTGCACACGAGAAGCGGCGTCTAACTCGGAGAGCAGCGTGCGCGCTTCATTCAGCGCGTCGCCGAATGCTTCCACCGCACGATCTACCTGGGCATCGGTCGCGGTCAGCGGCGGAGCAAACCTGATGACCTCCGGCCGGTTGATCCCGTGAAAGGCCAGCACCTGCCGCTGCACCATCCCAGCCAGCACCAGGAAGGCCACGTCTGGGTCGGCGAACTCCGCGCCCACCAGGCAGCCGCGGCCCCGAACACCGGTGACCATCCCGGGAACGGCCGATGCCGCCTGGCCAAGACCTGCCATCAGGCGATTGCCAATGGCCGTGGCGCGAGGCAGCAGCCCTTCCTCCTGGATGACCCGTATCGTAGCAACGGACGCGGCCCATCCCAGACGATTGCCGAAGGTCGTGGTATGCATGTAAGGATGCTTCGTCATCGCCTCCCACAGGTGCGGGCGGGCGATGAAAGCTCCCACCGGCGCGATGCCGCCACCCAGCCCTTTGGACGAGGTGAGGATGTCCGGGACCACGCCCTCGTGCTCGCATGCCCACATCTTGCCGGTGCGGCCCATCCCGGTCTGCACCTCATCGAGGATCAGCAGGGCGCCTGAGCGGTCGCAGATCTCGCGCAGCGCCCTCAGGTAGCCGTCCGGTGGCAGCACGACCCCGTTCTCACCCTGGATCGGCTCCACGATCACGGCGCCGGTCTGGGGGGTCACCCTGGCGGCGACCGCCTCGGCATCCCCAAACGGCACGTGGACGACTCCGGGTACCAGGGGTTCAAACGGCTTGCGGTACAACTCCCGCCCGGAGACCGACAGGGCGCCCAGCGTCTTGCCGTGGAAGGCGCCGATCGTCGCGATGATCTCGGGTCGCCCGGTCGCGGCGCGCGCCAGCTTGAGCGCTCCCTCGTTCGCCTCCGCGCCGCTGTTGCAGAAGAACACGTACTGGAGATCGCCCGGCGTGATCTCTGCCAGGACCGCGGCGAGCTGGCCCATCGGCTCGTTGGGCATGATCCGCACCGAAAGCGGCATCCGGTCGAGCTCGCGCCGCGCGGCCTCGACCACCTTCGGGTGGCGGTGCCCCACTATGAAGACCGCGGGCCCGCAAGCGAAGTCCAGGTACTCGCGGCCGTAGGCGTCGAGGATGATGGCTCCTTGGGCCTCGACCTCCAGCGTCTCCACGCCTAGGAACTTGTACCCCCGGACCCACGAGGGGTTCAGGTGGTCAGAGTATTGCTGCAGAACGCGCCGCACGCGCTCGTCCACCTCGCGACTCATCCTTCCGCCCCCCCCAGCCGTATCCGGGCATTCCAGCGCGTTCTGCGCCCGGCGAACTATCTCGCGCGTCTCCTTGTACTTGATCCGCGCCAGCGCCTCAGTGAACGTTACCCACTCCGCGGCCACGAATCCTTCCTCGCGCTGCGGCCGGGTCTCCTCCCCGCCGAGGAACTCCAGAAGGAAGTAGTGAACGGTCTTGTCGTAGAACGTGTCCTCGGTACGCCAGAAGAACGAGTACCGCTCTCGCCCGAGGTCGCTCACCACGCGCACGTTCGAGAGTCCTACCTCCTCGCGCACCTCGCGAAGCGCCACGGCCTCGGAGGTCTCCCCGGGCTCGATGGTGCCCTTGGGCAGCATCCACTTGCCGGCCTCGTGCTGCAGGATCAGGATCCGCACCTCGTCGCCGGTGCGATCAAACACCACGCCGCCGGCGCTCTGGGCACGCTTGACCGGTTTTCGCCGCCTCGATGGTGCCGTCATGATCTCGGAACCGCCCTCAGTTCGTCTCGCCCGCCGTCAACACGAAAGCCCGGGGAACGCCCCGGGCTCACCCGCGCCTGCGCGGTCCGACGCCTAGCACCCCAACACCTCGCGCACGATGCGCTCAACCGCCCGGCCCTCTGCGCGCCCGGCAACCCGGCGCATCACCTGGCCCATCACGCGGCCGAACTCCCCGCCGCCGGTTGCGCCTACCTCCGCGACTACCTCGGCCACGGTCCGGCGGAGGTCGGCGTCGTCCAGCGGCGCCGGCAGGTAGCCCAGCAGGATGGCCATCTCCAACTGCTCCTTCGCCACCAGATCATCCCGCCCGCCCCGTGTGAAACCCTCAATCGCCTCGCGGCGGCGTCGGACTTCGCGCTGAATGACCTCGATAACCTCGGGCTCGGTAAGGGGGCGACGGCGTTCGATCTGGGCGTTCTTCATCGACGCCCGCGCCAGGCGGATCGTAGAAACGCGCAACGCGTCCCTGGCGCGCATTGCCGCCTTGAGGTCTTCCTCAAGGCGCTGCTCGATCGTCACCGGCGTCTCCCGATGCCCTGAACTCAGCCGGCCGGAACTAGCGGCGCTTCCGCTTCGCGCTGCGGGCTATCTTCCGGCGCCGTTTCTGGGCCGGAGTCTCGAAGTGCTCGTGACGCTTGGCATCGGTGAGGATCCCGGATCGTTTCACCTGCCGCTTGAACCGCCGCAGCGCGGCGTCCAGACTCTCGTCCTTCCCCACGCGGATCTCCGCCATCGCCCCATCACCCCTCAAACAGACAGGAAGCAGGCTCCTCCACCCTGCGCTTGAGGAACCTGCCGTCCTAAACCGGTGCGGCCGCCACTTCCAACCGCCGCCTCAACCATCGTGGCAGGTCTTACGACGAGCGTATTATACATCAGCCCGAAATGGGGTGTCAAAAGTCCGGCTTGCGCGGAGACTGTCAAGCCCTGGGTGGCACTTCCCTTGGCAAGGGAAGTGC
>CAYLKW010000115.1:0-7075 GCA_964384245.1 uncultured bacterium | reverse complement strand
TCTTCGAGCGGCGCGCGGATCTTGCCCAGATCCACAAGGAGGCGGCCAACATCACGACAATAGGCGCGGCCGGCCGCTCACCGGTTCCCTTCCATCCCGGCGCGATCCGGTACTTCAGGGAGCGCGGCATCGAAGGATTCTAGAGCAACGGGCTCCAGGCGGGCTTTCTTGCGGGCGGCCGCGGTGACCACCCTGGCAACCGCTCTGGCAATCGCGGTCGCCCTGCTACTGGCGCCCGTTCAAACACTAGAGGTCACCGAAGTCCACACCGGCCGTCTCCTCTGGCGCGTTCCGGCAGAGGCCGGATCCACGGTGGATCTCGAATACACCAACTCCATCTTCGGCGCGCCCACGACCGAGCGGTTTGAGGTCGCTGGTCGAGCCCTGCGGCTGGTGGAGATCAGCAGCACGAAGGAGGCCGTTCTCCAGTACCTGGCACTTGACCCACCGTACCAGTTTCGGGATGGACGCCTGGTTTCCAGGAGGCACGGGCCGTTCGTCGGCAAACTCACGATCCGCATCGGCCAAACCGGCCAGCAGCATCTGGTGGTCGGCGGCAGGGAGATCCCACTCTACCGGGTAGGTGACGGCGAGGCGGTACGCCTCGCCGTCGCGAGAAGACCGCGAGCGCTCGTCCTGATAAGACGACCTCATCCCCCGTAGGAGCAGCCCATGGAGCGGCGCGAAGAGGCGGCACTCCCGAAGTCCGAGGAAGAACTCAAGGAGATCGTCGAGGAGTACGAGGGGAAGACGCGGCGGCTGGCAGGCCGGTGGGGAATCTTCGTGGCCGCCCTCGCCGTTTTGATGTCCCTGTATCACCTGCACGCCGCCACGGCCACCTTCATCCGGCACGTCCACCTGACCCGGCATCTGCTCTTCGTGCTCGTGCTGTGCTTCCTGCTCTACCCGGGAACGCGGCGATCCCTCGGGCGCACCTCTCCTACAGTGTGGGACGTGATCCTCGCCGGGTTCAGCGTGGCGGCGATGGGCTACATCCTCGTGGACTTCAAGGCCTTCGTCTACCGCTCGTACATCCCCACCCCGCTCGACCTGATCTTCGGCATCATCACGATCCTCCTCATCCTGGAGGCCACGCGCCGCACCGTCGGCAGCGCCCTCGTGCTCCTGGTCGTTGCTTTCCTGGTCTACGCATTCATCGGGCCCTGGTTGCCCGAGCCCTGGACGCACCGGGGATACGACCTGGTCCGCGTGGTCGGACAGCTTTACATAACGCTCGAAGGCATCTTCGGCGTGCCGCTCGAGGTTTCGGCGACCTTCATCATCCTGTTCACGATCTACGGCGCCGTGCTGGAGGCATCAGGGGCCGGAAGGTTCTTCGTGGACCTGGCGCTGGCCCTGACCAAGGGCCGGCGGACCGCTCCGGGCCAGGCCACCACCATCGCCTCGTTCCTGCTGGGCGGCCCATCGGGGAGTGGCGTCGCCACCACGGTGACCGTGGGCGCGATTACCTACCCGATGCTCAAGCGAGCGGGTTACGATCGGGAATCGGCCGGCGGTTTGCTAGCAGCCGGAGGAATCGGCGCGGTCATCTCGCCGCCGATCCTGGGCGCGGCGGCCTTCATCATAGCCGAAATGCTTAGGATCTCTTACCTGACGGTCGTGATAATGGCGACCATCCCCACGGTGCTGTACTACTTCTCGATCATGCTGATGATCGAGTTCGACGCGCGCCGGATGTCGCTCAAGAAGGTGGAGATCGCGGCGGGGAACACGTGGCAACTGACGGCGCGCTACTGGTTCCTGCTCACATCCCTGGTCCTGGTCCCGGTCCTCATGATCATGGGGTTCACGGCCATCAGGGCGGTCTTCTGGGCGATCGTCGTCGCCGCGGCGTCCAGCCTGCTGCGGCGGGAGACCGCGCTGGTGACCGCGCGTCGTGCCGCTCCGGGCGAGGGGGGAGTCCGCGCGGCAGGCGGGGGCCTTCGGCTGGGTCCGGTGGTACTCAATCCATCCGGCCTCATCACCTCGCTGGACAACGGCAGCCGGAAGGTGCTCAACGTCGCGGTCACCTGCGCGGCCGCCGGGATCGTGGTCGGGGTGGTCAACCTGACGGGCCTGGGCCTGAAGATCTCGGACGTCATCATCACCTACGCCGGCGGGCAACTGCTGCCAACGCTGATCTTCGCCGCCATCGCGCTCTGGGTGCTGGGGCTCGCGCTGCCCATCACCGCCACCTACATCATCGCCGCGGTGATCGTGGCGCCTGCGATCACCAAGCTCGGAGTCTCAGAGCTGGCCTCCCACATGTTCATCTTCTACTACGCGATCCTGTCGGAGGTCTCGCCGCCGGTCGGCCTGGCGCCGCTGGCAGCCGCCGCGCTCACCGGCGGGCGGCCCTTCCGCACCATGATGATGGCCTGGAAGTACACCCTGCCCGCGTTTGTGGTGCCGTTCATGTTCACCCTCCACAAGGAGGGCATGGGGCTCCTGCTGCAGGCGCCCTGGCAGACCGTGGCGTATACCATGACCACGGCGGTCTTCGGCCTAGGCGCCCTGGCCGCGGCGGTCACGGGGTGGCTGATCCGCCGGGCGACCATCGTGGAGCGTGCGGTGCTGGCAGTGGCCGGGATCGTGCTCATCTATCCCGCGGCGTTGCAGGACGCGGGGGCGATCGCAGCGGTGCTGGCCATCGCGGCGATACAGTGGTTCACGCAAGACCGCGCCACCACATCATCTGGCTGACGGGTGATCGAGATGAATGAAGAAGAGGAAGCACGATGGGAAGGCGAGGGGGGGGCGACTGCTCCCGGACCCGGTGCCGAGCCCCTGCCGGACGCCAGAATCCTGGTGAGCACGTGCCTCAGTCTGCTGGCCGCGAAGGCCTGGCAGGCAATGGGGCTCGTCCCGGATCCTGCGACGAAGCAGGACGTGCGGAAGCTCGAGGACGCGCAGATCGCAATTGACGCCGCCGCGGCCCTGGCCGAGGTGATCCGCCCCCGCGTGGCAGATGCCGAGCGCCGTGAGATCGAGGCGCTGATCACTAACTTGAGGCTGAACTTCGTCGAGCAGAAGAGCAAAGCCCCGTAGGGAGCGCAGTCGGTGGACGACCTCTTCCGCTACATTGACTCGCACGGCGAGGCGTTCATCCATGACCTGCAGCGCCTCTGCCGCCAGCCGTCCATCTCGGCGCAGGGCATAGGCCTGGAAGAGTGCGCCTCACTGCTCGTGGCGCAGATGCAGGCCAAGGGCATCCCCGCTCGAACGGAACCCATCCAGGGCGGCCCGCCGCTCGTGGTGGCCGAGATCCCCGGAGATGGCCCGCGCACGCTGCTGATCTACGACCACTACGACGTGCAACCGGCGGACCCGCTTGACGAGTGGACCTCCGACCCGTTCGCCGCGGAGATCCGCGACGGCTGCCTCTATGCGCGCGGCGCCCAGGATACCAAGGGCAACATCATGGCGCGCATAGCGGCGGTCGAGGCCTGGTTGCGCGTGCGCGGTCGCCTGCCGGTGGGCGTCAAGTTCCTCATCGAGGGGGAGGAAGAGATCGGCAGCCCGCACCTCGGCGAGACCCTGCGCGAGCGACCGGAACTCGCCCGGGCCGATGCCTGCATTTGGGAGTCGGGTGCCAAGGACCACCGCGACATCCTCAACATCTACCTGGGCGTCAAGGGTATGCTCTACGTGGGTCTCGAAGCCACCGGCGCGCGCCGCGACATGCACTCCGCATCGGCCGCCGTCGTTCCCAGCGCCGCGTGGCGGCTCGTCTGGGCGCTGCGTACCCTCAAGGGTCCGGACGAGCAGGTGCGCATCCAGGGCTTCTACGACGGCGTGGTCGAGCCCAGCCCGGCCGAGATGGCCCAGTTGGAGCGCATAGCCGCCCAGCGCGACGACGAGACGATGCGCCGCGACCTGGGCATCCCGACGTTTGTCAAGGGCCTCGGCGGCGTGGACCTGGTCCGGCGCCTGTACTTCGAGCCTACCTGCAACATCTGTGGGCTTACCGCGGGCTATCAGGGACCGGGGTCAAAGACCGTGCTACCCCGGCGCGCAAACGCCCGGGTGGACTTCCGCCTGGTGCCGAACCAGCGCTCGGACGACATCCTGGCGAAACTCCGCGAGCATCTGCGCCGCGAGGCGTACGGCGACCTTGCTATCCAAGCGCGTGGCGCCGAACCCTACAAGACGCCATTTGACGCGCCGATCGTGGACGTGGTTGCCGAGACCGCGGAGGAGATCTACGGCCACGCGCCGATAATCCTGCCGACGCAGGCAGGCACCGGGCCGATGGATGCGGTGTGCGCGCCCTTCAACATGCCCGCGGTCGGCACCGGAGTCGGCCATTCGCGGGGGAACAACCACGGGCCGAACGAGAACATCCGGCTGGCTGACTACATCCAGGGGATCAAGCACATCGCGCTGATCCTGGAGCGGTTCGCGGGGTAGCGCGGGGGTGATATACTGTCTGACAGAATTGGAATAGCGTCCCGGAGGAGTACGGTAGCCTGGTAACCGGCCCGCCTGCTAAGCGGGTGAGCGGGTGTTGAGCCCGCTTCGTGGGTTCGAATCCCACCTCCTCCGCCAGGAGTTCTCCCGTGCGGGTCCTTGCCCTGTTAGATGCGCTGCTCGCTCGATGCGCCAATCCCCAGGAGGTGAGGTAGCATGGCCGGAGTCAACTACCTGGCGGTGCTCGTAGCCGCGATCGCAAACATGGTGATCGGCGCGCTCTGGTACTCCACCTCGCTGTTTGGGAAGAGATGGATGGAGCTCGTTGGCATCCGTCCCGAGGACGCCGAGAAACGCGCGGCCGGTGCCCGGCGGGCCTATTCCTGGATGTTTGTCGCGTCGCTTCTGATGGCCTACGCGCTAGCCCGGATCCTCTGGTACGCCAAGATCCAATCGCTGTGCGGAGGAGCCGCAATCGGGCTGCTTGCCTGGCTGGGGTTCGTGGCCACCACAATGGGCGCGAACTATCTGTTCGAAGGCCGGCCGTGCCGGTTGTACACGATCAACGCCGGGTATCCGCTGGTGTCGCTGATCGTCATGGGCGCCATTCTGGCAGCCTGGCGGTAGGTCCGCGACCGCGGAAAGTCCGAGAAGAGGGAGGCGTCATGCACAAGTCCATCGCGTACTTCGAGATCTACGGCGACGACCTACCCAAGCTGACCGGTTTCTACGGAGACCTGTTCGGGTGGAAGTTCGAGAGGTCGCCCGGGCCGAACGAGTACTGGAGCGTGAACACGGTGCCGACGGATGCCGAGGGTCGCCCCACCGCCCCAGGGATCAACGGTGGGATGATGAAGCGCCCGTCGCCGGAGGTCCGCAACTGGCTGAACTACGTTGCGGTGGAGTCGGTGGACGACACTGTAGCGCAGGCCCAGAAGATGGGCGGGGCGGTGCTCAAGCCCAAGTCCCCGGTGCCGGGGATGGGCTGGTTCGCAATTCTGTTCGACCCAGAGATGAACGTGTTTGCCCTCTGGCAGGACGACCCTAGCGCAGGGTAGCCGCCGGACAGATCAGCACGAAATCCGGCCACCGACCTTCTGGGAGGATGCAGTGCAAGGCTTCGTCCAGAAGGGGTCTACAGAGAGAGCCTCCAGGGAGATCTATCCTCCCTGGAGGCATCTTCGTTCCGGAGACCCGCTGCTTACCGATTGCCATCGCAGCCGCTGGCTGCCGGGGCAGCGGGCAGATGCGGGATCGGAGTGGGAGAGGAGGATGCCATGAACGCCAAGGAGACCGCGATCGTCTTCATCGAGTTCCAGAACGATTTCTGCAAGCCGGGCGGAAGCCTGTACGAAGCGGTGAAGGATCAGATCGCCGCGCAGAACACGCTTGCGAATGCCCAGGACTGCATCCAGAAGGCGCGGGGCAGGTGCCTCACGCTGCTCGTCCCCATCCTGTTCGAGCAGGACTACTGCGACGCCGGGTGCGAGGGTGTGCTCGGACCGATCCACGTCAACGCGATGAACGCCAAGGCCTTCCGGAAGGGCACCTGGGGCGGAGAGATAATCGAGGAGCTGACCCCCACCAAGCCAGACATCGTTGTTGACGGAAAGCGGACCCTGGACGCGTTCCATTCCAGCAACCTCGACTTCCTGCTGCGGGTCAACTGTATCAAGAACGTCGCCTTCTGCGGGTTCCTCACCAATGTGTGCGTGGAAGGCACGGCCAGGTCTGCCTACGACAAGGGCTACAAGGTCTTCCTTCTGAAGGACTGCTGCGCCGCGATCTCCGCTGAGGAGCAGAAGTACGTGGAGGAGAAGTTCTTCCCGTACGTTGGTGAGGCCCTTGCTCATGACGAGTTCTTGAAGAGGCTGGAGTGATCGGTTGGTGATAGAGACTCCCCCCGGCGAGCCGCGCGGTGGCGGGGCCGGGGGGAAACTGCTAGAATGCTTCTGCCGGCCACCGGTGCCTTGCTGTGGCCGGATTGACGCGCGCCCGTAGCTCAGTGGATAGAGCGTTGGCCTGCGGAGCCAAAGGTCGTGGGTTCAAGTCCCGCCGGGCGCGCCAAGCAAGTCCCCACGCGGGTTTCAGCCGTTGAGGGCCCCTCGAAAGGGGTCGAAAGAGCCAACGCTCACCTCCTGCACGAGGCCATTGAGAGCTTTCTGCTGACCAAGCGGGTGGCCGGCTGCACTGCCGCCACCCTGGAAACCTACCGGTGGTGGCTGATCAGGTTCCTGGCGGCCACCCAGGATGTCTCTCCCCTCACGGTCCGAATCTTCTTCGCCGGGCTCCAGCACCGCAGTCCAAGCCATCAGCACCAGGCGTACCGGACGCTCAGGACGTTCTTCCGGTGGGGCCTCGAGGTCGGCCTTCTCCGCGAGGACCCACTGCGCGGGTTCACAATGCGAGTGCCCAAGACCCTGCCTGCGGTGCCTACCGAGGATGAGCTGCGCGCCGTCCTGGCAGCCTGCCCGGGAACTCCGGAGGGCGTCCGAAACCGGTCACTCATTCTGGTGCTGGCCGATGCCGGCCTGCGGGCGAGCGAAGTCCTCCGCTTGCTCATCGAGGGCTGGCGGCCTGCCGACCGAGGCCTGTTCGTGCGCTCAGGCAAGGGCCGCAGGGACCGCATAGCGTTCGTCGGGCCGACCACGACGCGGGCCCTGAA
>CAYLKW010000114.1:0-7106 GCA_964384245.1 uncultured bacterium | reverse complement strand
GTCTCTTTGTCCGAAGCGGAGCTTCTCCCCGGCGGCAATGCGGATCTGTTCCTTGACCAAGTCCAGGCTCGTGACCGCTTCGGTGACCGGGTGCTCGACCTGTATGCGCGTGTTCATCTCCATGAAGTAGAAGTTCTCCGAAGCGTCCACCAGGAACTCGACCGTGCCCGCGTTGACGTAGCCGATCGCCTGCGCCACGCGCACCGCGGCGCGGCCGAGCGCGGAGGTGATCCGATCGCGCATTCGGGGAGGAGGGGACTCCTCGATCAGTTTCTGGTGACGGCGCTGGACCGAGCAATCGCGCGTGCCCACGTGCAGCACCGTGCCGTGGGCATCGGCAAGGACCTGCACCTCGATGTGGCGGGGTTCGTGCAGGTACTTCTCGATGTACACCCGCCCGTCGCCAAACGCCGCTTCGGCCTCTCGCTGGGCGGACTGCAGCGCCTCCGGCAGATCTTCCGCGGTCTGGGCGATGCGCATTCCGCGCCCGCCTCCGCCGGCGGCCGCCTTTATGACGAGCGGATAGCCGGTGCTCCGGGCAGCCTCCAGCGCCTCGCGCACTCCTGATACCGTCCCGTGCGTGCCGGGAATGACCGGCACGCCGGCCTTCTGCACGTGCTCGCGGGCGGCCGCCTTGTCGCCCATCAACTCAATTGCCCGGGAAGTGGGGCCCACAAACGCGATCTTGCAGTCCGCCACGACCTCGGCGAAGCGCGGGTTCTCGGCCAGGAATCCGTATCCGGGATGGATGGCGTCCACCCCGGTCAACTCGGCCGTGCTCATGATGTTCGGTATGTTCAGATACGATCCCGCGCTGGAGGCCGGGCCAATGCAGAACGCCTCGTCGGCCATCTTGACGTGCAGCGAGGTCCGATCTGCCTCCGAGTAGACTGCCACGGTGGAGATGCCCATCTCGCGGCACGCTCGGATCACGCGGACGGCGATCTCCCCGCGGTTGGCCACGAGCAGCTTACGGAACATCGGCTAGACCCGGGCGATCGTGTCGAGGAGGAACAGGGGCTGGCCGTACTCGACGGGCGAAGCGTTGTCAACCAGCACGCGGGCGATCCGCCCGCCCTTCTCGGCCTGGATCTCGTTGAACAGCTTCATCGCCTCGATGACGCAGATTACCTGGCCTTCGTCCACGAGGTCGCCTTCCCTAACGAACGGCAGCGCTTCCGGCGAGCCGGCCCGGTAGAAGGTGCCCACCATGGGAGCGGTGACCGTCTCGAGGCGGCCCCCACCGCCCATGTCGGGAGCCGCGCTGGCAGCAGTTGCCGCCGGCGCCGCGGAGGGAAGCGGGTCTGCTCCTGCCTTCTTTACGCGGACCTTGAGGATTGGACTCTCAACCTCGAGCTCGATGAGGTCCGATTCCGCCGCGATGCGGATGACCTCTCTCACCTGGTCGAAATCAATGCGGTCGCTCATGACTGCTCCTCATGATACCCTATGGCGCGGTATTTCGCGTACCGGCGTCGCAACAGTTCTTCCACGGGAAGATTGCTCAGCGCCGCCATCCGGGGGCGAAGCGCTTCACGCACCGCTGCGATCGCCGCCTGGGAATCAAGGTGGGCGCCCCCGTGCGGCTCCGGGACGATCTCATCTACGACGCCCAGGGCGGCAATCTCCTGCGCGGTCAGACGCAGCGCGGAGGCCGCCTCTCTCGCTCGGCCGGCGTCGTGCCAGAGGATCGCCGCGCACCCTTCGGGAGGGATCACGGTGTAGACGGCGTGCTCCATCATCAGTACGGCATCGCCGACCGCGATCGCCAGCGCGCCGCCACTGCCCCCCTCGCCCGTTATCACCACGAGCACGGGCACCCGCAGGCGCGTCATCTCCCCGATGTTGCGGGCGATGGCCTCGGCCTGCCCGCGTTCTTCCGCGGCGTCACCTGGGAACGCCGCCGGCGTGTCCACGATGCTGAGTACCTGGCAGCCGAACTTCTCAGCCAGACGCATGGCCCGCAGCGCCTTGCGGTAGCCCTCGGGGTAGGGCATGCCGAAGTTGCACGCGATGTTCTCGCGTGTGTCCCTGCCCTTACAAGGAGCCACCGCGACCACGGGTTTCCCCTCGAACCATCCCAGCCCGGCAAGCATTGCTGGGTCATCGCGAAAGAGCCGGTCGCCGTGCAACTCCGTGAACTCATCCAGGAGCGCCCTCACGAACTCCTGGGCCTTGGGGCGCTGGGGATGGCGTGCCAGCGCCACCGCCTGCCAGGCGGTGCGGATGGACAGCATAGACTCGCGCAGTTCCTCGCCGCGCGCTTCCAGGACGCGAATCCGCTCAGCGGTGTCTGGCTTGTCCTTCTCGCTCCGCCGGCGCAGCGCTTCAATCTCGCGCTGGATCCCGGCAAGCTGGGCTTCCACCTCGGCCGCGCGGGCCTCTGCCGCGCGGTCGCGCTCCGGAAGCGCCCTGGTCACGGGCAGCCGACCTCTGGGGCGCCGAAGAAACGCAGCAATCGCGCCAGGACCCCGCGCAGTTCCGAACGCGGGACGACCATGTCAATCAGTCCGTGTTCCAGACAGAACTCGGCCGTCTGAAAACGCTCGGGCAGCTTGCGCCGGATCGTCTGTTCAATCACGCGCCTGCCGGCAAACCCAATCAGCGCACCGGGCTCGGCGATGATGACGTCTCCCTGGAACGCAAAGCTCGCCGTCACGCCGCCGGTGGTGGGGTCGCACATCACCGACAGGTATGGGAGGTGTGCCTCGTGCAGCCGTCCGACCGCGGCGCTGGTCTTCGCGAGTTGCATCAGCGAGAGCGCGCCCTCCTGCATCCGGGCGCCGCCGGACGCCGAGAAGACTACCAGCGGCAGCCGATCCTGCAGGGCGCGTTCCGCGACCCGGGTGATCTTCTCGCCGACCACCGAACCCATCGAGCCCCCCATGAACGCGAAGTCGAGCGCGCCGACCGCGGTGCGGTATCCTTCGATGCTGCCGACGCCGACTATCGCGGCGTCCGCGTTGCCCGTATTGGCGCGCGCCTCGGACAGCTTCTCACGGTAGCCGTCGAAGCGGAGCGGGTCTCCGGAGGCGAGGTTCGCGTCCATCTCCTCGAACGAATGCTCGTCAAGCGTTATCGAGAGCCGTTCCTCGGCGCCCAGCCGGTGATGCCACCCGCATTTCGGGCACACCTTGAGGGCTCGCTCTAGGTCCCTGTGATAGACGGCCGCGCCGCACCGGGAGCACTTGACCCAGAGTCCGGCGGGTATGTCGCGACGACTGATACGCCCGTGCTTGGGACGGCGCAGCCAGTTCAGCATTCGCGCCTCGGAGAACGAGAAGGATCGGCAGGCAGAGCACCCGCCGGTTCAGGCGTTGATTATACCGCAGGGAGAAGGCAGCCGCCAGCCAATGCCGGAGCCCGCGCGGCGGACCGGCGGACTCCGGCACCGCGGAGATGCCGGGCCGCTACTTCCGCTGCACCCCGAAGGCGTCGTAGTTCAGGTCGGTGAACTGCTTCCACTTCTCGGGCACGTCCGCCTCGGCGAAGATTGCCGTGACCGGGCACGCGGACTCGCACGCCCCGCAGTCAATGCACTCCTCCGGGTGGATGAAGAGTATGGAGTTGAGCTGATCCTTCGTGAGCTTGTCCGAAGGCGTATGGACCACCCCGCCCTTGGGGACCACCGTCTTGTCAATTCCCGCGCCCGTGGACGGATCGGGTACGACGAAGCCGCCGGATGCCTCGACGTACTCGTAGATGCAGTCCACCGGACAGACCTCGACACACGCACGGTCCTTCGTGCCGACACATGGTTCCGCGATGATGTATGCCAACCGGTTCACCTCCCGCTTATTCCCCGCCCATGGTACAGGCCGGGTGGATTTTCTGTCAACGAATCGAAGAATCGCACCGGCGTCCCGCGGGGACCGGACCGTATGATTGTATAATGGTGGTTGGCTCGATCGCGCGCGTTCGGCGGCGTCGAGGCCGCGAAGGAGGCGTTGTACATGTCTGGTTCCGAGGGCGCTCCGCGCAGGTCATCCGCGGAGCGGGCACTGGTATTGCTGGTGGTGCTCGTGCTGGGAGGCTTGCTGGGTGGAGTCATCGCGCCACGCTACGGGCTGGTGCCCAGGCAGTGGGCCGCGGCTCCCCATCCCCCCGGAGCCTCGGGTGGCGGGGCCCAGCAGGCAACGCCGCCCCAGGCGGAACCCGGGCCCGGCGCTCAGCAGCCCGGTGTCCAGACGCCCGGCGCCGCGGTCCCGCCGGTTGCAGGACAGGCCCCACCCGGCGCACCGGCTCCCCGCCTGCTCGATGGGCAGGAGTCGGTTGTGGTCAGGGTGGTGCAGCAGGTCCGACCTGCCGTGGTCAATATCAGCGTCCGCGCGCAGGTGGCGACGCCGTTCGGGTTGTTCCCGCAGGAAGGCCAGGGCTCGGGTGTCGTCGTGCGGCCCGATGGGCTGATCCTCACGAACAACCACGTGGTTCAGGGTGCGCAGGAAATCACGGTGACGCTGGTTTCGGGCAAGACCCTGCGCGGGCGCGTGCTGGGCGCCGATCGGTTCGCGGATATGGCCGTCGTCAAGGTGGATAGCCCTCAGCCGCTCCCCGCGGTCGAGATGGGGGCCTCGGTTGCGCTGAACGTGGGGCAGCTCGCGATCGCCATCGGGAACCCCTTTGGTCTGGGCAGCACCGTGACCGTGGGGGTGATCAGCGCGTTGAACCGCAGCATCCAGGCCGGCCCCGACTTCGTCGTCGAGAATCTCATCCAGACCGACGCCGCCATCAACCCCGGTAACAGCGGCGGCGCGCTGCTGGATTCGTCAGGACGCCTGATCGGCATCAATACCGCGATCATCCGCGAAGCCCAGGGCATCGGCTTCGCGATCCCGATGGATCACGCCCGCGTGGTCATGGAGCAGATCATCACGCAAGGCAAGGTGATCCGTCCTGCCCTGGGAGTCGAGATCCGAGGGGAGATAGACGCCAACACCGCGCGCGCCTACAAGCTCCCAGTTGACCACGGGGTGGTCATTGTGCCCCAGCCCGGAAGCCCGGCCGAACGGGCCGGGATGCGGCCGCAGGACATCATTGTGGCCATCAACGGCCAGAAGGTTGGCACCATCGGAGACCTGCGGCGCGAGCTGTTTCGCAGGAAGCCCGGGGAGAGTGTGCAGGTGGAGGTTGTCCGTGATGGGCGGCGCCTGACGCTGAACGTCTTGCTCATCGAACTGCGGGGAGGGATCCCACTGTGGATGGTTGCGTGACGGAGAGTTTGCCGATCCTTGAACTCGTGAGCGTGACCGAGGCCGCTGCCCTGGCAGGCGCGCATCACATGGGACAGGGTGACAACGAGGCCGCTGACCATGCAGCCGTTGAGGCGATGCGCGCCGCCATGAGCTGCTTGGATCTCCGCGGCGTCATCGTCATAGGCGAGGGGGAGAGGGATCAGGCGCCGATGCTCTACATAGGCGAGGTGGTCGGTGGGGGCGACTCCCGCCAGGTTGACATCGCCGTAGATCCCCTGGAGGGCACAAACCTTGTGGCCAAGGGGCTCCCCGGGGCTCTCTCGGTGCTGGCGGTCGCGGAGCCCGGGGGCCTGCTCCACGCTCCGGACATCTACATGGACAAGCTGATCGTCGGGCCGACCTGCGCCGGTGTCGTGGACATCCGCCATCCGGTCGAAGAGAACCTGAACGCGATGGCCAAGGCGTTCAACCGCTCGATCGGCGATCTTGCGGTAACAATCCTCGACCGGCCCCGTCACGCCGACCTTATCGCGCGCGTGCGGGCAGCCGGCGCGCGCATCAAGCTGATCTCCGACGGCGACGTGTCGGCCGCGATTGCCGCCGCCGTGCGGGGCACCGGCGTACACGCGGTTATGGGGATAGGTGGGGCTCCTGAGGGCGTGCTGGCCGCGGCGGCGATTCGGTGCCTGGGAGGGAAGGTCCAGGGGAGGTTCTGGTTCCGCGGCGACGAGGAGCGGGAGCGCGTCCGGCAGATGGGCGTCGCCGATCCCGATCGCGTCTTTGACACGGACGAACTGGCACCCGGCGATGAGGTGGTATTCGTTGCCACGGGTATCACCGACAGCGACCTGTTGCGCGGGGTGCGCTTCTTCGGCGGCGGCGCCCGCACCCATTCGCTGGTGATGACGCGCCGGACCGGCGAGATCCGCTTCGTGGACGGCATCCACATCTCCGACCGCGCCAAGGCGGGTTCAATCCTGCTGTGATCTCCCCGGGCCGGGACGCCCGGCGCGCGGCCGGGCAGTTGTGTCTGGTGGACTTCCCGGGTTATGAGCCCTCGGCTGTTCTGGAACGGCTGATCGCCGACTGGCACCTGATGGGAGCGGTGCTCTTCAGCAAGAACGTGCGGTCCCCATCGCAGGTCTCGCAACTGACGGACGCGCTTGCGGCGATCGCGCAGAAAGCGGGCGCGCCTCCGCCGTGGGTGGCCATAGACCATGAGGGAGGCGCGGTTACACGCTTCCCGCTGGCTGTCGGAGGAGACCCACCGCCCAGCGCGAGATACCTGTTGCTGCGCGTGACGCCGCTCCCTTCGGCGATGGCCCTCGGCGCCACCGGAGACCCGGTACTGGCCCAGGCAGCCGGGCGCATCGCGGGACAGGAACTGCGCGCGATGGGCGTCCACCTGAACTTCGCGCCGGTGATGGACGTCAACACCAACCCGTCGAACCCGATCGTCGGCGCGCGTGCTTTTGGGGACTCGCCTGGGCTCGTGGCCGCGTTGGGGCTGGCCTACATCCGTGGTCTGCAGGAGGCCGGCGTTGCGGCAACGGCCAAACACTTCCCCGGCCACGGTGACACCACCGTGGACTCACACCTGGGGCTTCCCAGGGTAGATCACGGCCGCGCGCGGCTTGAGGGCGTGGAGTTGGCGCCGTTTGCCGCGGCGGCGCGTGCCGGGGTGGCGGGGATCATGACCGCGCACATCATCTACCCTGCGCTGGACCCCAGTGGAGTGCCAGCCACGCTGTCCGCGCCGATTCTGAGAGGGATTCTGCGAGATCGCTGGGGGTTCGGGGGCCTGGTTTTCACCGACTCGATGAGCATGCGCGCCATCGCGGATCACTACGGGATGGGCGACGCGGCGGTGGCCGCGGTGCGGGCCGGATGCGACGTGGTGCTGGCCCTGGGCGA
>CAYLKW010000113.1:2437-7160 GCA_964384245.1 uncultured bacterium | reverse complement strand
GGCGCCTATCCGGCAGGGGTGACCGCCTGGGCGACCAACGGCACTCCTGCGGATTGTGTCATTCTCGGCGTGCTCGATCTCCTGGGCCGGCGGCCGGACGTGGTGATCTCGGGCATCAACGTTGGTCCGAACCTGGGCCGTGACCTCACCTATTCCGGCACCGTCTCCGGAGCAATGGAAGGTGCGATCATGGGTATCCCCAGCGTGGCGGTTTCCGTGGCGGCCTTCGTGGAGGTCAGGTTCGGGGTGGCCGCCGAGTTCGCCGAACGGCTGTCCCGGCTGGTCGTCGAACGCGCGCTGCCCGCGGACGCGCTGATCAATGTGAACGTGCCGAACCTCCCGCCGGAACGGCTGAGCGGGGTGATGGTTACCCGTCAGGGCTCGCGCCGCTATCTCTCGCAACTGGAGAAGCGCACGGATCCGCGGGGGACACCGTACTACTGGCTGGCAGGGGAGCCAGGGCCGCTGGGCGACGAGGAAGGGACGGACAGCTGGGCGGTGAGTGCCGGATACATCTCGGTGACGCCGATTCACCTCAACATGACCAGCGAGCGCCTGCTGCGGGAGCTCTCGACCTGGGATCTGGCCGTGTCCTGAACGGCGGGCAGGACTGCTGATACGTGGTGTAGAACATACGCTGGAAGGAAGCGTCGGAGCAGCGGACCTACCTCTTCGTCGGAGCAGCGATGATCAACCTTAACGGCGTCGGAAAGCGATACCCCACCGGCGTGGTCGCTCTCCAAGATGTCTCACTGCGGATAGAGCGCGGTGAGTTTGTCTTTCTGGTGGGTCCTACGGGCAGCGGGAAGTCCACCGTTCTCAAGCTCATCCAGCGGATCGAGCGTCCCACCGCCGGCCGTGTGGAGGTGGACGGGCTAGACCTCTGCTCTCTGCCCGACTCCCAGGTGCCGTTGCTGCGACGCGGGTTGGGCGTCGTCTTTCAGGAGTTCAAGCTGCTGTCCGACCGTTCCGTGGCCGACAACGTGGCGTTCGCGTTGCGGGTAACCGAAACCGACCCGGTGGAGATCGCGCCGCGCGTCCAGTGGGCGCTGGAGACGGTCGGCATGGTTCACCGCGCGGACGACCTGCCGGCCAGGCTCTCCGGTGGAGAACAGCAGCGCGTCTGCCTGGCGCGCGCGATCGTAGCGCGGCCGCGAATAGTGTTGGCGGACGAGCCCACCGGCAACCTGGATCCCGAGGCGGCTTGGGAGATCATGCAGCTCCTAAGCGCCGTCAATCTGCGGGGGACGACCGTGGTGATGACCACCCACAACAACACGCTCGTGGACGTGCTGCGCCGGCGCGTGGTCGAGTTGTGCGCCGGTCGCGTCATGCGCGATGAGTCTAGAGGGCTCTATCAAACAGCCCGCTGACGCGGCGGACGCCCGGCGCGTACTCCTGGCGCGCGGGTGGCCCTGGGCGCGCGGGCAGGCCCTACGCGATGCGATCGGCGGTCTGCGCCGCAACGGTCTGATGGCCGCGGCGGCGACCACCACCATTGCCATCGCGCTCATGGTGGCTGGCGGCGGGGTCCTGGCCTCTGTCAATCTGGCGCACCTGGCCTCTATCCTTGAGTCACAGGTTGAGATCGTGGGGTTCATCCAGAGGGATCTCACTCCCCAACAACAGCGTCGCGTCCTGGCCGCTGCCAGGAATCTTCCAGGGGTTCGCTCTGCCGAGTTGGTAGGGCGCGCCGAAGCCCTACGGCGGTTGCAGAAGACCTACGGATCGGTTGCTTCGGTTGGCACTCACCTCAAGACGAACCCGTTGCCGGATTCGATCGAGGTTCGCGCCAGCGGCCCAGGGCAGGTACGAGCGGTCGCGTCTGCGCTGGAGCGGATAGCGGGCGTACAGGAGGTGCTGTACGGAACGCCGGTGGTGGACCGGCTGGTGGCGCTGACGCGCGCGGTCCGGATTACGGGTGCTGGCGTGGCCGGGGCGCTGTTCGCCGCTGCGCTGCTGATTGTCCTAAACACGATCCGGCTGACGATCGCGGCCCGGCGTCAGGAGATCGAGATCATGACCCTGGTGGGCGCCACGCCAGGATTCATCCGGGGTCCGTTCGTTCTGGAAGGCGTGCTGCAGGGAGCCGCCGCGGCCCTGGCAGCAACCGCGGTTCTGGTGGCGGCCTACGTCTACCTGGCCGTCCAGATCGCGGGCTCATTGCCGTTCCTGCCAGTTCTAGAGCCCAGCGACGCGTTGCCAGGGGCCTTGGCCGTGGTCTGGCTCCTGGGCATTGCCGTCGGGATTGCGGGAAGCGAGATCGGAATGCGGAGGCACCTCCGGCCATGAACAGGGTTGCCGGTACCCGTTTGGTGGCAGTGGCGCTGCTCGCGGCCGCCGTTACCGCCGGGATGCATGAGGCGATCGCCGCCGCGCCCGCGCCGCTGTCGTCCAGGCAGGAGGAGCTGTTGCGCCTGCAGCGTCAGCTCGAGACCGAGCGCCAGCGGCTGCGGCAGGTCAAGCATCGCGAGCGACGGATGGCCGATGAGGTTGAGAAGCTGGACCGCCAGCGTGAAGCGACCGAGGAGCAATTGCGGCGCCTGAACATCCAGATGCGTCGCGTGCGATTCCGCACCCAGGCCGCGGTCGTCGCGCTGGCCCGAGCCGAGGCGGCGCTGGCACGGCGGCGGGATCTGCTGGCCGACCGGCTGGTGGACCTGCACCGGTCTGGGCGTGCCGGCTACCTGGACGTGGTGCTGCGGGCCACCTCATTTCCGGAGTTCGTCGCGCGTTCCCGGCTGGTAGGAGCAGTCATGCGAGAGGATGCACGGCTGATCAGCGCCTATGCCCGGGACCGCGACCGGACCGCGGCGCTGCGGGAGGAGTTGATCGCGCAGCAGGCGCAGTTGCAGGAGGTCGCGCGCCAGACCCGAGAGCGCGAACTGCAACTGTCGGAACAGGTGACCGCGAAGCGCCGGATTCTGGATGCGATCATCCACGAACGGGCCGCCGCGGAACAGGCCGTCCGCGAGACAGAGGAGGACTCGGCCGCGGTGGAGGCGCTGATCCAGCGCCTCCAGGGCGGGGCCGCGCTCACCGGGGAGCGTACGATGGCAGCCCTTATTCGGCCTCTGAGGGGACCTGTGACCTCGCGCTTCGGCTTCCGCCGTCACCCCCTGTTTCGGCGCCACCACTTCCACACGGGCGTGGACATATCGGCGCCAAGGGGCACCCCGGTGCCGGCGGCGCACGACGGGAAGGTGCTCTTCGCCGGTTGGTACGGGGGCTATGGCAAGCTGGTCATCCTGGACCACGGCGATGGCGTGAGCACGCTCTACGGCCATCTGTCCAAGATCAGCGTGACGACCGGTCAGTCCGTCTCCCGCAGGCAGGTTATCGGGTACGTGGGGAGCACCGGCTACAGCACCGGCCCTCACCTACACTACGAGATCCGCCGGAACGGCCGGCCCGTCAATCCCGACTGAAGAAACCGTGCTTGTTGCCGTCCCCTGGCCAGGGTAAGCTACAGCCGGCAGCGGTAAGAACCCGCAGAGAGGCGGTGGGCTGTGAAGACTCGGGGTAGGTTGATCGGCGCGCTCCTCGTGGTGGTCCTGGCCGCCGGCATGTTCCTGGCCGGCTATGGGATGGGGCAGCGCGCGGTTGTGGCGCGGTCGGCCGACGACCAGGGGATTGCCCTGCTGCGTGAGCTGCTCGCGCAGGTTCGACGCGAGTACCTGAACCCGGTGCCCGAGGCCTCCCGGCTGTTTGACGGCGCGGCCAGAGGCCTGCTCGATGCGCTGGGAGATCCCTACACGCGCTACATGGACGCACGGGTATTCAAGGAGTTCTCGCAGGACGCAGCAGGGTTCTTCTTTGGGGTGGGGATCTTCATTGACATCCGGGACCGCTACCTGATCGTCGTTCAGCCGATCGAGGGCACGCCTGCCCACCGCGCCGGTCTCCGGTCCGGAGATCGCATCCTGTACATCAACAAGGTTCCCACGGAAGGGATGGCGCTGCAGGAGGCGGTGGCCAGGATCCGCGGGCCGGCCGGGACCAAGGTGACGCTGCGGGTTGGCCGCGACGGCCAGATCAACGACGTTGAGATTACGCGGGCCCGCGTGCAGATCGTCAGCGTGCAGGGACCCGGAACCCTTGACCCGGCTGTGCAGAAGGAACTCGAGGGCGCCCGCCTGGGCTACGTGCGCGTGCTCACCTTCAACGAGCAAACACCCAGGGATGTCGCCTCCGCGCTCGATGAGCTGAGCAGGCAGGGGGCCCGTGGGTTGATCCTCGACCTGCGGAACAACGGCGGCGGGCTGCTGGGTGCGGCCACGCAGGTCGCGGACCGGTTCGTGCCCGACGGCCAGCCCGTCGTGCACGTCGTTGACCGGGAAGGACGTCGGAAGACGGACCGGGCAGGCTCCGGCGCCAAGTTGACGCTGCCCGCCGTGGTGTTGGTCAACGAGTTCACGGCCAGCGCGTCCGAGATTCTGGCTGGGGCGCTGCGCGATTCTGCCCGCGCTACCCTGGTGGGCCAGCGGTCGTTTGGCAAGGGCGTGATTCAGACCCTGTTTTCCCTTACCGGTGGTGGAGCAGCGGCCGTCACAACCGCCAAGTACCTCACCCCGGCGGGCCAGGACATCCACGGCAAGGGGATTCAGCCCGACGTGACCGCAGGGGATCGCCTCGAGGGCAAGGCAGAAGCCGAGGTGGATCGGATCCAGGCAGCACAACTGAGGCGAGGAGTTGACGTGCTGAAACAGCGCGTGGCACAGCG
>CAYLKW010000113.1:0-2337 GCA_964384245.1 uncultured bacterium | reverse complement strand
GTCTTCGACGATGCAGGCGGGGCCCTGGCCGACGTGGAAGAGGTAATCGCCATTGGGCGGCCGGTCACCGTGGCCGTGCTTCCTGGACTGAGGCACTCTGCCGAGGTCGCCCAAAGGGCCCAGAGCGCGGGGCTGGAGGTGATCCTGCATCTTCCGCTGGAACCCATGGACGGTGCCAAGGCGCTGGGGCCGGGGGGCGTGACGGTTGCGATGGGCGAGGTTGAAATCCATGCGACGGTGCGGGCCGGACTCGCGTCCGTCCCAGGCGCCGCCGGTGTGAGCAACCACATGGGATCGCGCGCAACGGCCGACCGGCGCGTCATGCGCGCGGTCATGGAGGTGGCCCGGGAGCGCGATCTCTTCTTCCTGGACAGCAAGACCACCCCCCACTCGGTGATTGGACCTGTCGCGGCAGAGGCCGGTGTCCGGAGCGCGGCCCGTAGCGTGTTCCTAGACAACGAGAACGATCCCGCGGCAATCCGCCGTGAGATCCGGCGTCTGATCGAGACCGCCCTCCGCCACGGTGAGGCGGTAGCCATCGCACACGCTCAGCGCCTCACCCCGCGTGTGGTCGCGGAGATGCTGCCCGAGTTCGACCGCGCAGGCATTGTGCTTGTGCCTGTCTCGGCTCTCACCCGTTGAGGTCGAGACGGGCTGCCATGCCCGACCCCTGGCGCACAGAGAAGAGGAGGAAGCACATGAACACGCAGGGCACGGTGGCGCTGCCGAAGGAAGATCCGTGGGTTGCGGTGCTCCAGCAGTTCAACCGCGCCGCCGACCACCTGCCATTGAAGAAGGGAGTCCGCGAGTTCCTGGCGTTTCCCAAGAGGGAACTGGCCGTGAACTTCCCCGTGAAGATGGACGACGGGTCGGTCCGCATTTTCACCGGCTACCGCGTGCACCACAGCACGGTGCTCGGCCCTAGCAAGGGCGGCATCCGCTACCACCAGGACGTCACGCTCAGCCAGGTGAGGGCGCTGGCGATGCTGATGTCCTGGAAGTGCGCTGTGGTCGGCCTGCCCTTTGGGGGAGCCAAAGGCGGCGTGGTGGTTGATCCCAAGGGACTGTCTGCGGTGGAGCTGGAGCACCTGACGCGGCGGTACGCGACCGAGATATCCATTCTCATGGGCCCGGAGAGGGACATCCCGGCCACGGACATGGGAACGACCCCGCAGGTCATGGCCTGGATCATGGACACGTACAGCATGCACCGGGGCTACTCCACGCCGGCGGTGGTGACAGGCAAGCCGATCGCGATCGGTGGCTCATTCGGCCGGCTGGAAGCCCCCGGTCGCTCGGTGGCCATCGCCGCGCGGGAAGCAACACGGCGGCTTGGCAGGGACATCGAGGGCGCGACCGTCGCCATTCAGGGGTTCGGGAAGGTCGGGTCGGTCGTGGCGACGCTGCTGGCCCAGCAGGGCTGCCGGATCATCGCGGTAAGCGACACGCAGGGCGGGGTGTTCGATCCCGGCGGGCTCGACCACGCCCTCCTCGTGGAGCATAAGAAGCAGGCAGGCACCGTGGCCGGGTTTCCCGGCGCGGGTGCCATCAGCAACAAGGAGCTGCTCGAACTCCCCTGCGACGTGCTGGTCCCAAGCGCAATTGAGGGGCAGATCAGCGCGGACAACGCGGCTCGTGTGAGGGCGCGCTTGATCGTGGAGGCTGCCAACGGGCCCGTCACCCCTGGTGGAGACGCGGTGCTGGCGGAGCGCGGGATCACGGTCATCCCCGATATTCTTGCCAACGCTGGCGGGGTGATCGTCTCGTACTTCGAGTGGGTCCAGGGGCTGCAGCAGTTCTTCTGGACCGAGGAAGAGGTGAACGCCAACCTGGACAGGATCATGGTTCGCAGCTTCGAGGGCGTGGAGCAGATCGCCAAGAGCCGGGGTGTGGACCTGCGGACCGCGGCGCTGATCAAGGCCATTGACCGCGTGGCCCAGGCAGTGCTGATCCGCGGGATCTACCCGTAACGGCCGGGCCGATGATCCGACAGCTGCTGCTTGCGCTCTCCGAGAACGAGCGCGTCCACTCTCTTGTCCTCAGGCAGCGGATGGCGCGCCGTGCCGCGCGGAGGTTCGTGGCAGGCGAGACGCTGGACGAGGCGCTGGAAGTCGTGGACCGGATGGCCGCCGAGGGGTACCTCCTTTCGCTCAACCTGCTGGGAGAGAAGACCACCTCGCCGCGGGAAGCCCAGGCTGCGGCCGACGCCTACGCGGAGGCCGCTGCCCGGCTGCGGGGCCGTCCCGCCGACTGCTACATCTCGGTCAAGCTCACCCAGCTCGGTCTTGACCTCGACACCGACATGGCCGCGGACAACCTGCGGCGGGTGATTGAGGC
>CAYLKW010000112.1:0-7173 GCA_964384245.1 uncultured bacterium | reverse complement strand
GTGCCGCCCTCGCCGAAGTGGCGCGCCAGCGCGAAGTATTCCTGGTAGAGCGCCTCGTAGGTGTGCTGCTCCGCCGGGCGCGGCCGGTAGCGGGCACGGTCGGTGCAGCCCATATGCCGGATCGCCTCGGTCATGCCGGTGTGCCCGCCGCTCTCTTCTCCTGCGGCGGCCGCGGCGTAGATGGCCGCGCCGACCGCGGACGCGTGCGGCACGCGCGCGGCGAGCACCTCCCGGCCCGTGACATCGGCGGTGATCTGCAGCAGCAGCGGGCTGCGTTCGGCCAGGCCGCCGCACGCGTGCACCTCGCCGATCATCACGCCGCCGGCCTCGAATGTGTCTATCACCCTGCGCGTGCCGAAGACCGCCGCCTCGAGCAGCGCGCGGTAGATCTCATGCGGAGCGGTGGCGATCGTGAGCCCGACGATCAGGCCGGAAAGGTCGGCGTCCACCAGCGGGGTCCGGCAGCCGTTCCACCAGTCCAGCGCCAGGAGCCCCGTGGAACCCGCGCCCAGCGCCGCGGCTTCCCGCTCCAATCGTGCAAACGCCGCGGCCTCGCCCTCGCTCTCACCCTCCCCCCCGGTGGCATGGGTGCGCACGTACCATCCGAAGATGTCGCCGAACGACGCCTGGCCTGCCTCGTATCCGAAAAGGCCGGGAAGGATCCCGTCCTCCACCACGCCGGAGATGCCCTGCACCGGCTGCCGGCGCGCGTCCACCAGCAGGTGACACGTGGAGGTGCCCATGATAACGACCAGTTGTCCCGGCCCGCTGACGCCCGCGGCAGGCAGCGCCGCGTGCGCGTCAATCACGGCAACGGCCACAGGGGTTCCCGCGCGCAGCCCTGTTCGTTCGGCCCACTCCAGGGTCAGACCGCCGGCCTGCGTCCCTACGGGGTGCGGATCGCCCAGCCGGCCGAGCAGAGCAGGGAGCGCGGGATCCAGCGATGCCCAGAACGCTGCCGCGGGATAGCCCGCGTCCTTCTGCCAGTGAGCCTTGTATCCGGCCTGGCAGGCGCTGCGCGCCTCGCGCCCGACGAGCTGCCAGACGATCCAGTCGCCGCCCTCGATCCAGCGGTCCGCCGCCATGGCCAGGTGCGGGGCTTCGGCCAAGAACTGCCAGCCCTTGGCCCAGGACCACTCAGAGGAGGTCTTGCCGCCGTAGAGGCGCAGGAACTCGCCCCCAGGAGAACCGGCGGCGGCGTTGATGCGGTCGGCGTAGGGCTGCGCCGCGTGATGCTTCCACAACTTGGGCCAGGCGTGGGACTCGCGCCGGTGCTCTTCCAGCAGGCACAGCGGCGTCCCGTCCGCGGTCGCGGGCAGCACGGTGCACGAGGTGAAGTCAATGCCGATGCCGGCGATCGCATCAGGAGGCGCGGCGGCGGCCATCGCGCGCAGGAGAGTTTCCAGCGCCAGCACCCAGTCGCCGGGATGCTGCAGCGCCCAGTCAGGCGGCAGCCGCTCACCGCCCGGCAGCGCGCGGTCTATCACGCCGTGGGGATACGCGAAGGTGGAGGTGGCCGCCAGGCGGCCGTCGGAGGTGCCGACCAGCACCGCGCGCGCCGACTCGGTTCCGAAGTCAATGCCGATGGTGTACCGGCTCATAGACCTACGCGAACACCCGGCAGTCCATCCCCAGTATCTTGCTGATCCAGACCAGTTCCTGAACGCAGTCCCCGTACACCCCGTGGATATGGTTGCTGTCGTACTCGGCCAGGAACTCGTCAGCGCTCACACGGAACCGCGCAAAGGCGTGCGGCCACTCCGGTGTGGTCGCGGCCGCCTTCTGCCAGGCCACTTCCTCCGGAAACTCGACGAACTCGGCGGGAACGATCGCCATCCAGTACTTGCCGTTGCGCCGGGCCAGGCGGGCCAGCGTCACCTGGCCCGGGGCCGCGATGTGCGCCACCGACGCGCCGCCGGCCGGGAAGTAGATGATCTCAGGGTAGAAGCGCACCTTGGGCAGGTTCACCGCCGGGTCGAACGACCGGCCCGCGAAGTAGGTGGCGTGCTGCCCGGAGTTGCACAGGTCCCAGACGTTGTCCGCGGCGTCGTAGTGGCGCACGTCAGCGAACAGCACCGGTGTGCCGGCGATGTGCTTGAACAACTCCATCGTGAGCGCGCCGTCCATGTCGGCCTCGGTCGCGCAGACGATGGGATCGTGGGGCCCTTCCCAGTCGTAGGGATCGTTCAGGAACGCCTCGGCCACGTCCATGGTGGCGAAGTGATCGGTCATCTCGGGCTGGCCCTTGATGCCGCAGAAGTCCAGGCGCCACTCGTCCACCAGGTCGCGCACCGCGTGGTAGGAGCGGATCTGGCGCTTCAGCAACTCAGGCGTCAGCTTCTTGCCGTCGTAGTGGATCTGTCCCACGTGCTTCTCGAGCCAGCGGAAGCCGGCCTCCACGCGGTCCGCCGGCACCAGCTCCGAGCGCCGGACGATCTCGAACTGATCAATGTGCTCGACGTCAATGCCAAACAGCCGCCGCCACTGGTCCAGCGGGCTCTGCGCAGTGTACATGCCCATGGAGCGGCCGCCGATCAGCCCGTAGGTCTCGCCGCGCAGACGATTGGTGGCCGCGGCCGCGCGCAGGAACTGTACCAAGCGGGCAAAGACGGCGTCGTCGCCCACGTCGCCCGAGACGCGCCCGCAGAACTCTCCCACCTGATCCAAGGCGCCGGCGCTGGCCAGCATGCCCACCAGGCCCGGGTACTGCGGGTTGACGTTGCTGAACATCAGGAACGGACCCGGCGCGAACTGGCTGGCGATCGCCGTCAGGTGCGGGAAGCTCCAGATGGCGAAGTTGAAGATCGTGGCATCCACGCGCTCCGCGGCCAGGTGCTGCGCCTCGCTCTTGGCCAGATCCGTGGTCCAGATGATGTCGCGGCCGGTAACGACCTCCCATCCGGCCTCGCGCAGCCGCCGCGCCAGACGGCCTTCGAACTCGCGGGTCATCGGCAGCAGCTCCGAGTGCACGTGGCGCCGGCCGTCAGAGAACGTCAGGATGCCAACCTTAGGGGTATGCATGCCCTGTCTCCCTCCGTGCGTCTCTCATTCCCCTTGTGTCTCTTGTGACCCCGTCGCCCTGGGCGTCTCTGGGGCGGGTCCACAAGAGGAGTTGCGAGCTTGCGGGTGGAATCTATGAGAGCGTTATCACATCGTCTGGGATTTATTTCGCCGGAGGATGGGTAGGATTCCTGCATGGCAACCATCCGCGACGTAGCTCGGCTGGCCGGGGTCTCAATGGCGACCGCCGCGCGCGCGCTGGGCGGCTACGGATACGTGAGCGACCGCGCGAAAGATAAGGTCATGCGGGCCGCCCGCTCCCTGGACTACCATCCCAACGCCATCGCCCGCAGCATGATCAAGGGCCGCACCAACACCCTGGCGGTGATCGTCTCGGACAACGCCAACCCGTTCTTCGCCGCGGTGGTCCGCGGCGTCGAGGACGTGGTGCTGGCGCAGGGCTACGCCATCATCCTGTGCAACGCCGACGAGGACCCGGCCAAGGAGGCGATGTACCTCAGAACGGTCCGACAGAAGCGGGTGGACGGCCTGATCATCTCGCCCTCCGGCGGGGGGATCGAGTTGCTGCAGGGGCTGCTGGCCGGCGGCATTCCGGCCGTCCAGGTGGACCGGCGCCTGGACGGCCTCAAGACCGACGCGGTCCTGACTGACAACCGTGCAGGCGTGCGCGCGGCGGTGGAGCACCTGATCCGCCTCGGCCACCGGCGCATCGGCATCATCAGCGGACCCCGGCGCCTCTACACCGGCCGCGAGCGCCTGGACGCGTTCCTCGATACGCTGAGGCGCGCGCGGATCAAGCCCAACGAGCGCTGGATCCTGGAAGGGACCTTCAAAGAACGGAGCGGGTACGACCTTGTAGGGGAACTCCTACGGCTCAGCCGGCGGCCCACCGCCCTGTTCGTGGCCAACAACCTGATGACCATCGGCACGCTACTCCGACTGAAGGAGGAGGGTGTAGCCATCCCCAAGGAGATGGCCGTCGTGGGGTTCGACGACATGTACTGGGCGCCGGTGCTGACGCCCCCGCTGACCGCGGTCGCCCAGCCCGGCTACGCCCTGGGCACTGCCGCGGCGCAGTTGCTCCTGCGGCGGCTGGCTGCGCAGCGCGGGGGCCCGCCGGAGACCATTGTCCTCCAGCCGCAACTGGTCGTGCGCGAATCCTGCGGCGCCCTCCCTCCCTGACCCCTCCGCTCTTCTGGCCCGAGGCGATAGCAGGGCGGAGGCGCCCCTGGCCCGAACACATCCTGCAACCCAATACCAGGAGCCGACCCGTGCGCTCGATCGAGATGATGCGAACCGCCCGCATGGTCGTGGACGAGTGCGTCGCCCTGCGCCCGGGCGAGCACGTAGCGGTGATTGGCGACACCGAGACCATCTCGATCGTCGAGGTGCTGGCGCAGGCCGCGCACGCGGCAGGCGGCGAGGTCGTGATCTGCGTGATGACCCCACGCGCCGAGCACGGCAACGATCCCCCGCGAATTCTGGCCGCAGCGATGCAGGCCGCCGACGTGATGCTGATGGCGGTCACGCGCTCAATAACGCACACGACTGCCCGCAAGGAGGCCTGCGCACGCGGCGCGCGCGCCTGCGTGCTGCGCAGCGTTACTGAGGACACGATGATCCATGGCGCGGCCACCGCCGACTACCGGGCGGTGCGAGCGCTCACCCTGCGCCTGGTGTCCCTGCTCGACGAGGCCTCAACGGTCAAGATGACCTCGGCCGAGGGAACCGACCTGACGCTGCGGATCGAGGGGCGGCAGGCCCTGGGACTGGGCGGGTTCGCCACCGAGCCCGGCACCTTCACCACGATCCCCAGCGGCGAGGCCGCGATCGTTCCCCTCGAGGGCACCGCGCAGGGGGTGATCGTGTTCGACCACGCGATAGACAACGTGGGGGTGCTCGACGCGCCTGTGCGGGCCGAGGTGCGCGACGGCCGGATCGTGCGGGTCGAAGGCGGGCGCAGCGCGGCGCAGTTGCGCGACCTCATCGCCATGGACGCCGGCGCGTCCAACATCGCGGAGTTTGCCATAGGCACCAACCCCAAGTCGCGGCTGCTGGGCAACCTGGCCGAGGACAAGATCCTGCTTGGCGCCGTGCACATCGGCGTCGGGGACAGTCACACCATCGGCGGCGTCGTGGAGAGCCGCATCCACATTGACGGCATCATCCTCAACCCCACCGTTGAGCTGGACGGCCGGCGCATCGTGGAGCAGCGGCGCATGCTGATTGAGGTGTAGCCGAAAGGTAGTGTGGTCGAAGCGCAGGCGCGTGAAGAAGAAGACCGTTTAGGGGGGAGCGTCATGTACAGCCAGCGCGTTTGGCGTGGACTAGCACTGGGACTGGTACTGGGCCTCCTGGTAGCGGGCACACCGGCACTAGGCCAGGCCTTTCCGAACCGCCCGATCGAGTTCGTGGTGCCGTTTGCCGCCGGAGGCGGCAGCGACCTCATGGCTCGCGGCATCGCCAAGGTGATCTCCGACGAGCGCCTCCTGCCGGTGCCGCTCGTCATTTCGAACCGTCCGGGAGGCAGCGGCGCCGTGGGGTGGGCCTATGTACTGGGCAAGCGCGGCGATCCATACTTCCTCGCCACCGTCAGCGGGAGCTTCTGGACGACGCCGCTGGTCCTGGAGGCGCCGTTCACCTACAAGGACTTCACGCCCGTGGCCGGGATTGCGCGGGACACCTTCCTGTTTGTCGTGCGAACGGAATCCACCTACAGGACGCTGAGGGAGATCGTCGATGTCTCGCGCCGCTCGCCCGAGTTGATCAGCGTCGGGGGCTCGGCCGCCGCGTCCGACGATCGGGTGGCCACGGGGCTGTTCCAGCGCGCCGCCAACATCCGGTTCAATTACATCCCCTTCGGGGGCAGCGGGCCGGCGCTGACGGCCATGCTGGGCGGCCACATCTCGTCCACCTGGCTGAACCCGGGCGAGGGGCTGGAGCAGATCAAGGCCGGGAAGGTGAGGGCGCTGGCGGTCTCGTCCACCGAGCGACTGAGCGTACTGCCGGGCGTACCGACCTTCCGCGAGCTGGGACACGACGTCGTCTGGGAGATGTTCAGGGGCGTGGTGATGGCGCCGGGCGTACCGGCCGATACAGTGCGATACATGGGGGACGTGTTCATGCGCATGTGCCGGACCGCTCGATGGATGAAGGAGTACATCGAGCCGAACGTCCTGCTGTCGTCGTGCCAGGCCCCCGAGGAGTTTGGACGGACGCTCGATGCCGTGCACGAGCGCTATCGCCGGACTTTCCAGGAGCTGGGCGTGATCAGGTAGGCGGAGCGCGCAGGATGGAATCCTGATGCGGACCTGGGATCGCCTGGTCGCATTGCTGCTGTTGGTCTTCGCGGTCTACACGATCGCGGCGGCCCGTCAGATGGGGTATCTGCAGGGCCGGATTCCCGGTCCGGGGTTCGCGCCGTTCTGGATCGGCGTCGGGCTTGCCGTGGCGGCCCTCGCGGTGCTGGCCAGCACTTGGAGGGAAGGTGCGGCCCCGGCGTCGGGCGCGCCGGGCGAACCCGCCGTGGAAGAGGGACCGGGGCGCCCTGCCACGCTGTTAGCGACCGCGGCGGTCACCGTCGCGGCGATCGCGCTCGTTGGCTCGTTGGGATTGCTGGGCGCCCTCGGCCTCATGCTGCTGGCCCAGGTTCGGATCTTCGGCGGCTCCTGGCGAACGGCCGTGCTCACCGCGATCGCGCTGCCGCTTGCCTTCCACGCGATCTTCGCACTGTGGTTCAAGGTGCAGCTTCCTCCTGGTCCGTGGGGGTTCTGAGGGGAATCCGTGGACACGCTTCGGTTGCTTGCTGACGGCTTCGGCGTCGCCCTCCAGCCGGTCAACCTGGCCGGGGCCGCGGTGGGCGTGTTGATTGGGCAACTGATCGGCGTCCTGCCTGGGATCGGGCCTGCAGCGGCCATCGCCATCCTCCTGCCACTGGTCTCCACCCTGACCGCCACCGCAGCGATGATAATGTTCGTAGGTATCTACTACGGCGCCATGTACGGCGGCACCATCACCTCGGTGTTGCTGCGCATTCCCGGCGAGTCCGCCTCGGTCATCACCACGATTGACGGCTACGAGATGGCCGTGCAGGGCCGAGGAGGACAGGCGCTGGGCATCGCGGCGATCGGTTCGTTCATCGCCGGCACGCTG
>CAYLKW010000111.1:0-7234 GCA_964384245.1 uncultured bacterium | reverse complement strand
ACCGCGTGGGCGGCCAGGCCGACCTGATCGTGATGCTCTGCACCGGAACCTTCCCGCCATTTGCGGCCGAGCGGTTGGTGCTCTACCCTGAGCACCTGCTCTTCCAACTGGCCCGGGCGGTTGCGCCCGGCGGCCGGATCGGTGTGCTTACGCCATCGGCCCACCAGATCGCTGACCAGGAGCGCAGGTGGCGCGACGTGACCTCGGAGGTGACCGTGCGGCCATACTCGCCCTACACCGCCGGCGATGATCTGGGCGGGGCCTGTGCGGCCTTCGTGGACGCGAAGGTGGACGTGGTGGTTCTGGACTGCTTGGGCTACACGGTGCCGCTGAAGCAGGCGGTAAGGGGGTTGGCCCGGCGCCCGGTGCTGCTGGCGCGCACCGTGCTCGCACGCGCCGTGGCCGAACTCATCTAGCCCACACCATGGACGCGTCCCTGCTACCCTTCTTCCGCCCGAGCGGCGTCGTCATCATCGGCGCCTCTCACGATCCCACGAAGCTGGGTCATGGGGTGGCGCGCAACCTGGTGGCGAGCGGGTACAGGGGAGCGATCCACCTGGTTAATCCCAGGGGAGGGCGCCTTCTCGATCGCCCTGTTTACACGGAGGTTGCTCTTGTGCCGGACCCCGCGGACCTGGCGATTCTGATCGTCCCGGCGCCGGCGGTGCCCGAGGCGCTGCGGGCGTGCGCGCTGCGCGGGATCCGGAACGCGATCGTAACCTCGGGTGGCTTCCGTGAGGCAGGCCCGGAGGGAGCGGCCCTGGAGGAGGAGTGTCTGCGCGTTGCCCGCGAGTGCGGGCTCCGCCTGCTGGGCCCCAACTGCATCGGCGTGCTGGATACGCACCTGCCGTTGGACACGACCTTCCTGCAGCCGCCGGGCCCACTGCCTGGCAGCGTTGCCTTCATCTCGCACTCGGGCGCGATGTGCGCCGTGGTGACGGAGCAGGCGCGAGCGCTGGGTCTGGGGATCTCACGCATGGTCAGTCTGGGCAACCAGGTCGACGTGGCCGAAACCGAACTGTTGCCCCTGGTGGCAGAGGACCCGCACACGCGTGTCCTGACGCTCTTCCTGGAAGGTGTCAGCGACGGCCGGCGGTTCGTGGAGGAGACCCTCCGGATCGCCCGCCAGAAGCCCCTTGTCGTGCTGAAGGCAGGACGATCTGCCGGTGGACAGCGGGCAGCGGCTTCTCACACGGGCGCCCTGGCCGGGCAGGAGGCCGCCTACGACGCGGCGTTCCGCCGTGCCGGGGTGATCCGCGCCAGGACCGTCGAGGAGATGCTGGAGTGGGCACGCGCCCTGGAGTGGTGCCCACTGCCCGCGGGGCGCGCGATGGCGGTGCTCACCAACGCCGGCGGGCCTGGGGTGATGGCCGCCGACGCGCTGGAAGCGTGCGGCCTGTTGCTGGCAGAACTCCAGGAGGCCACGCAAGCCGCGCTGCGAGACCTGCTGCCCGCATCCGCCAGCGTGCGCAATCCAGTGGACATTCTGGCTTCCGCCTCCCCGCAACTCTACGCGGCCTGTCTGCGTCTGCTGCTCGATGATCCTAGCGTGCACGGCGTGCTGGTGATGCTCCCGCCGCCACCGATGCACATGGCCGGGTCGGTGGCCGAGGCGCTGGTACGGATAGTGCAGGCCTCCGCCAAGCCGGTGATGGTCGTCCTGATGGGCGGGGACTCGATGCGTGACGCCACAGAGCGGCTTCGGGCCGCGCGCATCCCTGACTACCGGTCTCCCGAGAGCGCGGCGTCGGCCCTGGCCGCACTCGCAGGACGCGCCGAGGCGCTGGACTGTCCTGAGCAGCCGCCTGCGGTCTTTGACGACGTGCACCCGGAGGCAGTGCGCGCGGTGATCCACGAGGTGATCCGCGATGCCATCCGCGATGCGGTCCGAGGATCTCTGACCGACGGCACAGATACCGGCGGCGTCTGGCTGACCGATGATACGGCCGGCCGCGTGCTGGCCGCGTACGGGATTCCGGTTGCCCGGAGCGGGCTGGCCCGATCCGCGGATGAAGCCGTCGCCCTGGCCTGCCAGATGGGCTTTCCGGTGGCGCTCAAGGTTGCATCCCCGCAGATCCCGCACAAGTCCGACGTCGGTGGGGTGATGCTCGACCTCGCGGACGCCGCCGCGGTGGCCAGCGGCTTCGCGGCGATGCTGGCGAGGGTACGGTCGGCCCGGCCCGAGGCGAGGATCGAGGGCGCGCTCGTGCAGCGGATGCTCCCGGCCGGATGTGACGTGATCGTCGGAGCGCTGGCGGATCCGCAATTTGGACCGCTGATGATGTTCGGCTCGGGTGGGGTGGAGGTGGAGGGGCTGCGCGACACCGCCTTTGCCCTGGCCCCGCTTTCGAGGCCGGAGGCCGACACGCTGCTGGCCAGCACGTGGGCTGGTAGGCGGCTGCGCGGCTACAGGAGCCTGCCGCCGGCCGATCGCGCCGCCGTGGTTGAGGTGGTGCTGCGCCTGGCGCAGCTGGCCGCCGACTTCCCGGACTTGGCCGAGATCGAGATCAACCCGCTGCGGGCCCTGGCTGACGGACAAGGGGCTGTCGCGGTGGACGTTCGAATTCAGGTGAGCCGCGGTCAGGCAGGGTTTGGGGCCGCAACCACGCGGTCGCGCCCCTCTGACTTCGCGCGGTAGAGCGCCGCATCCGCGACCACGAGCAGGGACTCGCCGCTCTTGCCATGCTCGGGAAACGTCGCCACGCCCAGGGACACCGTTATCGGGCCCAGCGACTCGCCCAGGTGCGAGACGTTGAGGTGCTTGACGGCCTCCCGAAACTGCTCGGCGCGCGTCAGGGCGCAGTCCATCGCTACCTCAGGCAGGATTAGGACGAACTCCTCGCCTCCGAAGCGGCAGGCGATGTCGCCAGCCCGTACGCTGCTGCGCAGCAGGGTGCCCAGTTCGCGCAGCAGGGCGTCTCCGGCGCTGTGGCCGAACGTGTCATTGAACTGCTTGAAGTGATCGAGGTCGAGCATCATCACGCACAGCGGCCGGCCGCTGCGATCTGCCCGCCGGATCTCCCGCTCCAGCGTCTCCTCCATGTACCGGCGGTTGAACAGGCCGGTGAGAGGGTCGCGGACCGACTGGCTGCGTAGCGTTTCCCGCAGCCTGAGGTTGGCCAGCGCCAGGGCCGCCTGCTCTCCCAGCGTCGAAGCCACCATCTTCCTGGTCTCCAGCATGGGCGGTAGAGCGCCTTCGACAGTGGCCGAACGGGTAAGGCAGAGCAACCCCGAAGCCTCGCCGTGGGCGACGAGGGGAAGGCAGAGGTAGGCCTGCGGCAGGGGAGTGGGAAGGTGCTTGCAGTTTGGGCCCTCGGCGGTATCCTCGACGATATGGGCCCGGCCTCGCCTCAGCGCCCAGCAGTCGTCCGGCGCGAAGACACGCTGCGTTGATGCCCCTTCGCCCCAGGAGGCCACTACCTCGACGAAGTTGCGCGACGCGCTCTGCATGCACAGCGCACCCGGCTCGCCTGGGAACAGCTTCTGCGCGGAATGGGCGATGACCGAATGGGCCTCGGCCATGTTCGAGCAGGCCTGCAGGAGCTCACCCATCTTGCCCAGCACCGCGATCTCGGCCGTCCGGCGCTCGAGATCGCCCACCCACACCTTGAGCTTGTCGTTGGCCTGCCGCAGGGCCTCTTCGGCCTCCCTGCGCGCCGTGATGTCCTCCAGCGATCCCTCGAAGGAGATCACCCGGCCTTCCGCATCGCGCACGGTGCGTGCGTTGTCCCGCACCCAGATGATCTGTCCGTCCCTGCGGCGTAGCCTGAGGTCTACGTCGCGGACCACGCCCTCGCGGTCCATCAGGTCCAGCCAGCGCTGACGGCCGTCGGCGTCGGCATAGACCGCGGGCACCTGGGTGGCCATAAGGGCTTCGCGGCTCGGATAGCCGAGGATCTGCGCCAGCGCGGAGTTCGCGGTGATGAACTCCCCCGTAGGGGTTGTTGCGTAGAGGCCAATGGGTATTCCGTCGAACAGACCCTGGTAGCGCGCAGCGCTTGCGTGCGCGGCCTCCTCAGCCCCCCGGCGTTCCTTCAGGAGGGCAACCCTCTCGTCCCGTTGGCGGCGCAGCCGCTCGAAGACCACGGCGGCAAAGACGTTGATGAGGAGGAACACCACCGTCAACGCGACGTCCACAGCGGGTAGGTGAACGGCCAGGCCGCGGGCGTAGTGGGCGACAGCGGCCATGTACCCTGCTCCCGCGAAGCTTCCGAGGACCATAACACCCCAGAAACCTATCCGTCCTGCCACGAAGAGCAAGGCAGCCATCCACGCCAATAGGAAGAGATCTCGAGCCTCGGGCGCCATGAAGGCATACAGGGTAAGCAGGCCGGCGAATGCGGCCATCGGTACATAGACATAGTGCCTGTCCCACCTCAACCGCGTGTCCCAGCCGAAGTGGGGGATCAGCCAGAGCGCCGCCTGCACGACAACCGCGATGGCGAAGGCTGTCGCCCAGCGGGAGATGTCAATCGACACGATGCCCATCCTGTGCATGACCAGTACCGCCAACTGCAGGAGTGCCAGCCCGGCGCTGGCGAGCAGGACGCCGCGCTTCTTGACCTGATTATGGGTGGTGCGTTCAGCGTAGGCTGCGTTCAAGGTGCTCACCGCCTTGGCGCCTGGGCGTCCTGCCCGTGATTGGCAGGTAGTATTCTCCGCCCGCGCTCCTTCGCCTGCTGAACAAAGCAGTGGGGCGGGCCTGAGCCCGCCCCACACCTGAGCGCTACTGCCTGCCGCGGCGAGGCCTCTGTCCTGACATCCCACCGCGGGGTCCCATCGAACCGGGGCCGTACGCGGTCCCGGTGGCGACCCTGGGGCCTGCCCTCAGCAGCCAGTCGGCCTGGGCCTGGGTGATCTTCTTCGCCTTGAGCGCCTGGTCAACCGCCTCCTTGCGGGCGGTCGCCATCGCGGCCAGCACGGTCTCAACCGGAACGTTCTTGCTCTGCGCCACGACCGCCATCGTCTTGCCGGCGGCCAGCTCCTGCTGCAGCGCCTGTGTGGTCATCTTGAGCGTTTTGGCCGCGGCCGCAACGGTCGCGTTGTGAATGGCCGTGCGGACTTCCGCGGGAACGCTCAGGCCGATCCCGCCACCCCCCGGACCACGCACCGGCCTCTGGACTGCGGGCCCACCCTGCTGCGCCCACGGCGGGCCGGCGGCGATGGCCGGAGCCACGGACGATGCCAGCAGCACGGCAGCGAGGCTGCCAACGATCAGAACCTTCTTCATCTCTGTTCCCTCCTCGTGTGCCCCTGCGGGCTGCCATCTCCCGGCGAGGCGATCGTTCACGATCCAGCATGGGACAGGCCCGTGTGGACCCCGTGAGGGAAGGATGAAGCCTGGATGAAGAGTTCAGCCGGCGGCGGGAAGGGTGAAGGAGAACGTGCTGCCGCGTCCGGGACCAGGGCTGGCTGCCCGGATGTTTCCGCCGTGGGCCTCCACAATGTACCGGGCGATCGTGAGGCCCAGGCCGCTGCCGCCTCCGCTTCGGGCGCGCGATCGGTCCACCCGATAGAACCGTTCGAAGACATGCGCCAGGTGCTCCGCGGCGATGCCCACTCCCGTGTCCTGCACGTCAATTCTCACCCGCGACCCATCAGAGCGCGCGCTCACCGTGATTCGGCCCGGCGAAGGCGTGTACTGGATGGCGTTGCCGATGAGGTTTTGCAGCACCTGCTGGATACGGTCAACGTCTACGCTCACCGAGGGTAGTGCTTCGGGCACGGCCACCTCGATCACCAGTCCCCGGTCATCGGCCTGCGGGCGCAGGCGCTCCACCGCCGCCTCCACGATCTGACAGGCGGGCACGGCTTGGCGAATCAACCGGAGCATCCCCGCGTCCAACCGCGAGAGTTCCTCCAGGTCCGTCACCAGCCGCTGCAGCCGGTCGACCTCCACCGCGACCCGTGCAAAGGTCTCGGTCCGGCTTCGAGCACGCCGTCGGACAGTCCCTCCATGTATCCCTTGATGCCGGAAAGCGGGGTTCGAAGCTCATGGGCCACGTCTGCCAGGAGTGCCCGGCGCCTGGTCTCGGTTTGCTCCAGGGCCTCGGCCATGGTGTTGAAGCTGTCCGCGAGCGCGCCCAGCTCGTCCGTGCTCTGAACCGGCACCCGCTCGTCGTGGTGACCCGCGGCCAGGCGCTGGCTGGCCACGGCCAGGGCCTGCACCGGCAGCACTATCCGTCTTGTCACGTACATGCTCAGGGCTCCGGCGGCCATGATCGCCGCGATGCCGGCGACGACCAGGGCGTCGGCGACGCCGGTGCGGAAGAGCCGCTCAACGTTGGTGGCAGGGGGCCCTCCGAACCGAGGTCCTGAGCCCTCCATCCGGCGGGCCACGTGCCTTGGACCGAGGAAGTCCAGCGCCGCCGCCAGCACCACCATGCCCACGACCAGGACGATCAGGTACGAGACGAAGACCTGAACTCCCAGCGACCGTCGCACCGCGCCTACTCCGCCTCGAACCGGTAGCCGACGCCCCTAACAGCGGTGATGAACGCGGGCCGGCTCGGATCGTCCTCCAGTTTCTTGCGCAGTTCCTTGACGTGGACGTCCACCACGCGCTCATCCCCGAAGAAATCGGCCCCCCAGACCCGTTCGATGATCTGCGGTCGGGTGAACACCAATCTGGGCGCCCTGGCCATGGCCAGCAGCAGGTCGAACTCCAGCGTGGTCAGCGCCACCGGGCTCCCGTCTTTCCACACTCCCCTCTGGCCTGGGTCTATCCGCAGGCGCATGAAGGTCAGCGATCCGGGTTGCCTATCGCTCCCCCGGTTGCGGCGCAGGAGCGCCTTGACGCGCGCGACCATCTCTCGGGGGCTGAACGGCTTGGTCAGGTAGTCGTCGCCACCTACGCCTAGTCCCACGACCTTGTCGGTCTCGTCGGACCGCGCGGTAAGCAGCAGCACGTAGGCATCCGACCACTCCCGCAGCCGCCGGAGCACTTCCAATCCGTCCATGCCCGGCAACATGATGTCCAGCACGATCAGGTCCGGGCGCACCCTGCGGGCCAGGGCCAGCGCCGCAACGCCGTCCTCTGCGACCTCGACCACAAATCCCTCGCGCGTCAAGTACCGCGAGACGACATCGCGGACGGACGCCTCGTCGTCAACAACCAGAACCGTGCGACCGGATGGCACTTCACCAACGCTCCCTGGTGCCCAGAAGGGCGGGGAGGCCGCGGAGCGGCCCCCCCTAGTCGGGCTGTGCCTGCCAAACCACGGGACCGGAACGC
>CAYLKW010000110.1:5509-7327 GCA_964384245.1 uncultured bacterium | reverse complement strand
GGCGGAGCCCTGGCGCTCGCCGGCCCCCTGGTCCCGTTCTACGCGGCCGCGGTCGCGTCGGCGCTGGCCCTGCCACTGGTGATTCGATTGGTGGCTGAACCGCCCGCCGACGCCCGGCGCGCGGCCGCGGCGCGCCTTGGCGCGGGAGCGCTGGCGCGGGCACTGTGGAGCCCGGAACTCCCCCTGTACCTGATGGCCTTCGCCACCACCTTTGGCGGGTCGAGCCTGTTCTCTATGCTCGGCTACTACGCGATGGACCGGGCGGGCGGGACGCCCTCGGACGTCGGCGTGATGTTCACCGCGCTGGGGCTGGGATCGGTGGTGGCGCAGGGCATCGCCGTGGGGCCGGTGACGCGGAGGTGGGGAGAGGTCCGCACCATCCGCGCCGGCTTCACAGCAGGCGCCGCGGGGTTCGTGATGGTGGCGCTAGCCGGATCGGTGGCCTCGATCACCGTAACCGTGTGCATGACCTCGCTTGCGATGGCGTTCCTGCGGCCCTCACTGGCCGCGCTCAACTCCCGCACGACCAGGTTGGGCTACGGCACCTCGCTGGGGATGCAGACGTCGTTCGACAGTCTGGGCCGCACGCTCGGGCCGTTGTGCGCGGGGACACTGTACAACATGGATCGGGTTGGACCCTTCGCAGGAGCGGCTGTGGTATACCTCCTGGCAGCCGCCTCCGCGCTGCGCATGCGGGATGGCGGCGGGCGCCGTCCTACCGTCCCCAGGTAAGCACGCAGGCGGCCCAGGTGAAGCCGCCGCCGAAGCCGACTAGCACGAGGTTATCGCCGTCCTTGATGCGGCCGTCAGACCGTGCCTCCCAGAGCGAGATGGGTACTGAAGCCGAAGAGGTGTTGCCGTACGCCTCGATGGTGCTGACGAACCGCTCCAGGGGAAGACCCGTCGCGCGGGCCACTGCCTCGGTAATGCGCTGGTTGGCCTGATGCGGCACCACCAGCGAAATGTCGTCCAGCGAGAGCCCCGCCTTCTGGACAACTTGAAGGATGGTCTCGGGCACGATCCGCACCGCCAGCTTGAACACCGACTGTCCGTCCATGCGGCCGCGGTGAAGGCCCTTGGCGACGACCTCCTCGGTCATGGGGACGCGGCTGCCACCCGAAGGTAGCTTGAGGATGTCCGCCGCGGAGCCGTCGGAGCCGACGACGGTGGAACGCACGCAGCCACCGCCCGATGAAGGACCCATCACGACGGCCCCTGCACCGTCGCCGATCAGCACGCTCGTCGTGCGGTCACTCCAATCAGCGAGCCGTGTCAGCACCTCGGCGCCAAGGACGAGCACGTGCCTGACAACTCCGGCCTCGATCATCTGTGCGGCCGTGACCACCCCGTAGACGAAACTGGAGCATGCGGCCAGCAGGTCGAACGCCCCTGCCCGCGTCGCGCCGATCCGCTCTTGGACCAGGCACGCGGTGGCAGGGAAGACCATGTCGGGGGTTGTGGTTCCGCAGATGATCAGGTCCAAGTCCGCCGCAGAGATTCCCGCGTCGCGCAACGCAGCCTCGGCCGCGGGCACTGCCAGGTCGGAAGCGGCCTGGTCGCCCTCGACTATCCTGCGCGTCCTGATGCCGGTGCGCGTGACGATCCACTCGTCGCTGGTCTCGACGATCTTCTCCAGATCGGCGTTGGTCAGGATCCGCGGCGGGACGTGCATGCCGAGCCCCAGGATGGCGGCGCGTGTGACGGTCTGTTGTTGGCACATAAGCCACTAGTTTCGGCGACCAAGGGGGCTGTCCTGCCTGCCCGGACGCTGATGGGAATCGGCCCGCGGTCCGCGGCGCTGAACAGGAGGAATCCAAT
>CAYLKW010000110.1:0-5409 GCA_964384245.1 uncultured bacterium | reverse complement strand
ATACGTGCAGATTCAGGGCAGGGTCGTTCGCTTCGACGCTGAGAACGGCGGGGGTCCAGAGGATCGCGTGAGCGTGCTCATCCGGCCGCTGTCCGTCAGCGGTATGGGGCGCTAGTCAACCAGCGCCGGAGATCGTTCAGGTTGCGTACGGTTAGGTCGGGGCGGGGATCGGCGTCAGTTCGGGACCGGTCCGCGGTCAAGCCGGTTAGCACAAGGATCGTGAACAGCCCGGCGGCGCGGCCCGCGGCTACGTCGGTGCCGAGCTGATCGCCGACCATCGCCGTCTGCTCGGGGCGCGTGCCGATCCGTGCCATTGCTTCGTGAAGCAGCCGGGGGTCGGGTTTGCCGATCACGACCGGCTTCCGGCCGCTGGCGTACTGCAGCGCGCTGACCAGAGCCCCGGCGCCGGGCATGGCGCCGGTTTCGGTGGGGACCAGCGGATCCGGATTTGAGGCCACGAACTCCGCTCCCCCGGCAAGCGCGGCGGTAGCCAGGGCAAGCTTTCGGTAGGTTATCCGCCGGTCCAGTCCGACCACGACCACCGCGACGCCTTCCCAAGCCGGGACGAACCCTGCCCTGGCGATAGCCCGCCGGAACGGCGGTTCGCCGATGACCAGGACGCGGGACCCGGGCCTCAGGGTGGCGCGCAGGTAGGCCGCGGTTCCCACCGAAGACGTAACGATGCGCTCGGCCGGCACGCGCATTCCCATCGTTGCCAGGAACCTGGCGTACTGGCGTGGTGTGCGGGTGCTGTTGTTGGTCACGAGCGCAAAGGGGATGCCCCTCCGGTCGAGTGCCGCAAGCAGCGCGCGCGCTCCAGGGAGCACGCGCCTGCCGCGGTAGAGCACGCCGTCCATGTCGAAGAGATAGCCGCGGAGGTTCGTCGGGATCATGGTCGCGTTTTCTCCACCGCCTGAGGTCTCCCCTTCCGGGGGCCCACGGCCTCGACCTGGCGCCGGCGGCCTGCAGGAGGGGGCGGAGGGGGCAGCGAACACAAAGTGGCCAACTGCATAGCTCGCTGGTGACTGCGACAGACCTGAGGACCTTGAAGTCCACTCGCTCTAAAGGGGGAGGGGAGAGGTTCATGGGCCAGAATGATAAGCGCGCAGCCGCTCACCCACGCAAGCATGCCACCTCGCCACCCACCACCAGGACATCGCGCAGGGCGTTCCTCAAGACCGCGGCAGCCGGTGCCGCCGCGGCGACGATCGGGTTCCCGTACGTCAACACCGTCTCCGCCCAGGCAACCACGGTCTGGCGGGTGCAGAGCACCTGGCCCTCCCGCGACATCTTCCACGAGACGTTTCTGGACCTGGCCAAGAAGGTCGAGGAGATGTCGGGCGGGCGATTCCGGTTCGAGGTGCTGCCGGCCGGAGCCGTGGTGCCCGCGTTTGGGCTGATTGACGCGGTGCACGCCGGCGTGCTCGACGGCGGCCACGGCGTTCCTGTCTACTGGTTCGGGAAGAACGTGGCGGCGAGCCTGTTCGGCACCGGCCCGTCGTTCGGCATGGACGCGATGGACCTGCTCTCCTGGTTCTACTACGGCGGCGGGTTCGACATGTACCAGGATCTCCTCCAGAGAGAGATGAAGATGAACGTCGTCTCGTTCCTCCACGGGGCGATGCCCACCCAGCCGCTGGGCTGGTTCAAGCGGCCGATCAGGAAGACCGAGGAGTTCAAACAGATCAAGTACCGGACCGTGGGCCTCTCCGCCGAGCTGTTCAAGGACATGGGTGCGTCGGTGGTCATCCTGCCGGGCGGCGAGATCGTCCCGGCGCTGGAGCGTGGGGTGCTCGACGCCGCGGAGTTCAACAACATGACCTCGGACAGGCTGCTGGGCTTCCCCGACGTCCGAAAGACGGTGATGCTGCAGAGCTACCACCAGCCCTGTGAGTCCCTAGAGCTGATGATCAACAAGGCGAAGTGGGACGCGTTGCCCGCGGACCTGAAGGCCATCATCAGGAACGCGGTCCACGCCGAGTCCGCGGACTTCCTGTACAAGATGACCGACCGCAACAGCCGCGACCTGATCGAGATGGAGAAGAAGCAGTTCGTCAAGGCGTACACCACGCCGAAGGAGATCCTGCAGTCCCAGCTCGCAGCATGGGACAGGATCATAGACAAGCACAGCAAGGAGACCCCCGCCTTCGCGAGGATCCTGGCGACCCAGAAGGAGTGGGCCAGGCGCGTGGTGGCGTGGAAGCTCCGCGTCTACGTGGACAACCAGACGGCGTTTGAGCGGTACTTCGGGAAGATCCCTCGGTAGCGTGACGGTCGGCCCGAGGGTCGCGTAACCTTGCCAGGGCGCCCCGCGGCGGCAAACCCGGGAGCGCCCTGGCCGTGTTCTCGCTCGATGGCCGGAAAGGAGGCAGGCTGCGTGTCAGACCGGATCATCGCGGCCATTGACCGGATCAGCGAGGTGGCGGGTAAGGCGATCGCCTGGCTGATCCTTCCCCTGAGCTTTGCGCTCGGGTACGAGGTGGCCTCGCGCTACGCGTTCAACCGGCCGACCACGTGGGCGTTCGACGCCAGCTACATTATGTACGGAGCGTACTTCATTCTGGCCTCGGCGTACACGCTCTCGAAGGACGCGCACGTGCGCGGTGACATCTTCTACCGAAACTTCTCGCCGCGCACCCAGGCTATCGTGGACCTGACGCTGTATTTCCTGGTGTTCTTCCCGGCGATGGTCGCGCTGATCGTGGCGGGGTGGCGGTTCTTCGCGGCTTCGTTTCTCATCCGCGAAACCTCCCCGCTGAGCCCGTACGCCACGCCGGTCTACCCGCTGAAGGCGGTCATTCCGCTGGGGGCCGCGCTCCTCCTGCTGCAGGGGATCGCGCAGGTTCTCCGCTGCATCCACGCCATCCGTCACGGGAGGTGGCCGTGAGCACCGAGGCCCTCGGCCTGATCCAGTTAGGCCTGCTGGTGTTTGCCATCTTCATCGGATTTCCCACCGCGTTCACCCTGCTGGCGCTGGGGTTCGTGTTCGGGTACATCGGGTTCGGCCGCCTGGTCTTCGACCTGATGGCGTTCCGGGCGTTCGCGGTGATGACCAACGACGTGCTCATCCCTATCGTCCTGTTCATATTCATGGGCTACATGCTGGAGCGGGCCGGCGTCCTGGACCGCCTGTTCCGGACGATACTCGTGGCCTCGGGGGCGATGCGCGGCTCGCTGGCCATTGCGACCCTGATCACCTGCACGATCTTCGCGATGTCCACCGGCATCATCGGCGCCTCGGTGACGATCATGGGCCTGCTGGCGCTCCCGGCGATGATGCGTCTGGGGTACGACAAGCAACTCGCGACCGGCACCGTCACCGCAGGGGGGACGCTTGGCATCCTTATCCCGCCCAGTGTGCTGCTGATCCTGTACGCGGCCAACGCCGGGGTGTCCATCGTCAAGCTCTACGCGGCGGCCTTCGTCCCCGGGTTCATGCTGGCCAGCCTGTACCTCCTGTACGTTGTCGCCGTGACCCTGGTGAAGCCGGGGGCCGGCCCTCCTCTCCCCAAGGCAGAGCGGGACTTCCCGGTCGGGCAGGTCCTCGTGATGGTGGCGTCGTCCATCCTGCCGATCGCGCTGCTGATCGGCGCCGTGCTCGGATCGATCGCGTTCGGCCTGGCCGCGCCCACCGAGGCCTCGGGGATGGGGGCCCTCGGCGCCCTGGCGCTGGCCGCCGCGTACCGCACTCTGACCTTGACGAACCTCAAGGAGGCGGTCTTCAAGTCGGCGCGGACCTCGAGCATGGTGCTCACCCTGCTGTTGGGGTCTAGCATCTTCTCGGCCGTCTTCGCCCGTCTCGGCGGCGCTCGGGTGATCGAGAATTTCGTCCTGGGTCTGGGCCTCTCGGTCGGCAGCTTCATCCTGCTGGCGATGGTGATCATCTTCCTGCTGGGCTGGCCGCTGGAGTGGACCGAGATCATCATCATCTTCATGCCGCTGTTCTGGCCGATCGCCGAGAAGTACGGCATTGATCCCGTCTGGTTTGGAATTCTGGTGGCGCTCAACCTCCAGACGGCCTTCCTGAGCCCGCCGGTGGCGATGGCGGCCTTCTACCTGAAGGGGGTGGCGCCGAAAGGCGTTGAACTCTCTGACATCTGGTGGGGCATGATGCCGTTCATGGGATTGCAGGTGCTCGCGCTGCTGTTGGTGTACTTCTTCCCGCAGATTACGCTCTGGCTGCCGGGTATTCTCTTCAAATAGCCCGGCGGCCCACGCGACCAGGGAGAGACCGCGCATGATTGCCGACGTGATAGTCGTTGGAGCTGGCTGCACCGGTGCGAGCGCCGCGTTTTGGCTGGCCTCACGCCATGGGCAGAAGGCCCTGCTTCTCGATCAGGGCACCGTGGGCGGCGGGCCGACGGGCCGCTCCAGCGGAATCGTTCGCATGCACTACTCCTACGCTCCCCTGATCCAACTTGCGCTGCGCAGCCGTGAGGTGTTCGTGGACTTCGAAGCGGTAGTCGGCGGGAGCGCCGACTTCAAGAAGACCGGCTTCCTACTGCTGGCCCCGCCCGGGCAGGAAGGGACGCTGGAGGCGAACGTGCGTCTGCAGCGCTCCCTCGGTGGGGAGACCACGGTGTTGGACCGCGCGGCCATCGCCGATCTCGATCCCAGGCTGCGGACCGACGATGTGGGCGCCGGAGCCTACGAGCCCGACTCCGGATATGCCGACGGGTACGCTACCGCCTCCTCGTTCGCAGCGGCGGCCCGGAGGCACGGCGCGGTGGTGCGGGAGAACACACCGGCCGTTCGTCTCTTGGTGGAGGGCTCGCGCGTCACCGGCGTGGAAACCCCGAATGGACGCATTGCCGCCGGGGCCGTGCTGGTTGCTGCCGGGCCGTGGACGCCTCGATTGCTGGGTCCGCTCGGGATCGTCCTGCCCATCCGCACCACGCGCCACCAGGTGGTGCTGTTCGAGGTGGCGGAGCCGGCCAAGCCGCTGGGTTTCGTGTTCGTGGACCTCGGGACGGGTTTCTACCTGCGCCCGGACGTCGGCGGCCAGTTCCACGGCGGGTCGGTTGAGGAGTATCCGGACGAGGAAGTGCCCGCCGACGCGTTCAACGAGGGAGCCGACTTCGAGTTCATTGAGGAGATGGCGACGCGCCTGGCGCACCGCGTGCCTGCCTTCTCGGGCGTGGGGGTGAAGGGGGGATATGCCAGCCTCTATGACGTGACGCCTGACTGGCAGCCGGTCCTGGGTCCGGTTCCTGAGATGGCCGGTCTATTCGTCGCCTCCGGTTTCAGCGGGCACGGGTTCAAGTTGAGCCCCGCGATTGGGGAAGCCCTCGCCGGCCTCATCGTGACCGGTCGCTGCGGCGAGATAGACCTCGCCGCATTCCGGCCCTCACGGTTCGCCGAGGGAGCGCTAATTCACAGTCCGTACGCGCACGGGATCGTGGGTTAGCC
>CAYLKW010000109.1:0-7355 GCA_964384245.1 uncultured bacterium | reverse complement strand
GCGCTGATCAGGCCGGCCAGGATGATGGACTCCCCACTGCGGACGGTCACCGTCGTCGTGGCCTTCCGGGTGGCCAGTCGCGGCACCGGGCCTGACGCCGTCTGTAGGAACTCGGTCACCGAGGAGACCTCGGGCTCGACCTTGGTGGTCACCAGTCCGTCCCGGTTGACCTTAGGAAGGATCTTGAGGATCACCCCGATCGGCTTGAAGGTGAAGGTCAACCGCCCGCTGGCGTCAATCGAGGGGATGGGAACCTCCTCACCCAGGTTAACCTGGGCCTCATTGCCATCCACCACCATGATGCGCGGGGCTGTGATGACGCGGGCCTTGCGCTCGGTCACCAGCGCGTCCAGCAGCGCGTTTATCTGGAACGGCCCCACCCCGACAACGATCTGGTTGGGGAACGTGCCCTGGATCCGGACTATCGGTATGCCGGTCAGCCCCCAGTCGAGCCCCAGGTTGCGCAGGTCGGAGGTGCTTACGTCCACCACCCGCGTCTCAATCATCACCTGCGACAACTGGATGTCGAGGCCGACCATGACCTTGCGGACCTCCTCGTGCTGGGCGACAGTCCCAACCACGATGATCGCGTTCGAGCGGACATCGTGTGTAATCAGGATCCCCTTGATGGCTGCCCCTATGGCCTTGGCCACTTCCTCGGCCTTGCCAAACCCGATCGGGTAGGTAATCGTCTCGGGCGCCTCAGGCGGCGGCGCAAGCTTCTCCGCGGCCATGATTATCAGGTTCCGGCCGATCCGCCGAAAGCCCAGGTTGTTGGCGTCCAGGATGAAGCGCAGTGACTCCTCGCAGGTCAGATCAACCAGGCGGACGGTTACCTGCCCCTTCACCGAGGCATCGGTCACGATGTTGACGTTGCAGACCCTGGACAGCGCGGTCAGCACGTCGGCCAGCTCGGTGTTCCGGAATTCGAGCGTGATCCGCCCTGGCGCGGCCGCGGGTGCGCCAGGAACCGCGGGCGCGGGTAGTGGCACTGCGGGCGGCGGGGGTGGAGGCGGCGCCTGCGCCACCGGCACGACCGCTGCCACCGGGGCCGCTGGGGCAACCCTAATCCCTCCGGCGAACTTCGCCACCAGCACGCCTGGGCTGCTGGTCGCCAGCGTGGAGGACACTGTGGAGGTCAAGTCCACGGCGATCCGAACCACCGGCGGCCGCTCCTGGAACTGCCCGACTCGAACGCGCGCGACCGCGCCGCGGTCCACGTCCAAGATCGGCGGCACGGCCTTGTCGAGCACGGCGCCAGGCAGGTCAATCACGAGTCTTGGCGGCGAGGATAGCTGCAGTGTCCGGTAGGTCAGCGCGCCGGTGCCGGCGACGGCAAGCTGGACCGTGTCGCCGAACACCTTGACGGTGACCTGAGTGATGCGCACGGGAGGTGCCTGTGGCGCCGCGGGCGCGGACGGGACGAGCGCGAGCGCCAGGACGATGGCAAGCCCCGTAAGGATCCTAGGAGATGCTCGACGGTTCAGTCGCGGCGACATGCCGGTGGCTCACTCCTCCCATCTTGAGTTCAAATCGCTCCCCGTCCTGCTCGAGGATGACAAGCCGCTTGGCGATATCGACCACCGTGACCCGGATCTTGTCCAGGATCACGTCTCCCCTGGACACTATGTAGGTCTTGTCGCCGAGCTTGATGATGGCCGCGCCCGCCCCGTCGCCAAGTATGCCGACGAGTTCGGCTGTGCTGGCCTCCTTGGGAGGCGGTGTCGGGCTTGGCGTCACTCCGGGCTGCTGCGGCGTCTGGCCTGGAAACAGCGGTGGAGGCAACGGCGCCGGAGGGGGCACCAGTCCGGGCCTCTCAGCGGCTGCCCCTGTCTCGGCGCGCACCAGAGGCGCGAAGGGATCCGGGCGACCGGCATCCACGGGCCCGGCCACCACGCGCGGCGTTGGCGTCGGCGCAGGAACAGGCGTGGGTACCGGCGCCGGGGGCGTCGCCTGAGGTGCCGCAGGGGTTGCCACGGTGACCGGCGGCGCGGGCGTGACCACGGGAGTCTGCGGAGGCGGAGGCGCTGTAAGGGCCAGCACCAAGCCGCCCGCGACCCCAACCGCAAGCGCTATCACCATTATTGGATGCGCGCGGAGGTACTCAATCACCCTGGGCATGAGGCCCCCCATGCTATGTCTGGATCTGAGATGGTGCACCAGAGCCCCGGCAGGCTCCCCGCGCCCTCGAACAACCTGTCCTTCAACAGAGTGCCCTAAACTCCTGCTAAATAGACCCGAAAACTCCTACGGCCAGTACCACGCCGCGATAGCCTCTCCCCAGAACAGGGCGACCAGCGCTCCTGCTGCCAGCGCCGGGCCGAACGGGATGGCGTCCTTGCGCCCACGCAGGCGAAGCGCCAGCAGCCCGATACCCACCACGCCCCCGGCCATGAACCCAAGGAAGAGGGCAACGGCCACGCCCGGCCATCCCAGGAACGCGCCCATGAGCCCCGCCAGTTTGATGTCGCCACCCCCCATCCCCCCCCGGCTCAGGACTACGATCGCGGCGATGAGCGCGGCGGCGCCAGCAGCGGACAGCAGCGCGGGCACGATTCGGCCGTGGGCGGCCGAGAACAGCAGGCCCACTGCTATGCCCGGGTAGGTGATGCGGTTGAGGATGAGCTGGTGGTCCAGATCAATGAACGTGATCACCACCATCAGGAACGCGAACAACAAGCCTGCCATCCTCGGCAGAGGGCCGGCGAACGCGCTCCACACCGCCACGGTCAGGATGGCCATCAGAAGCTCAACGATGGGGTACCGCGCGGAGATCCTGTGGCCGCAGCTCCGGCAGCGGCCGCGCAGCAGCAGATAACTCAGGACCGGCACGTTGTCCACGGCGCGGATCGGAACCTGGCAGTGGGGACACCGCGACCCGGGGAAGACTATCGAGACCTCGAGGGGCAGCCGGTGGATCACCACGTTGGCGAAGCTCCCCAGGATCGCTCCGAAGGCAGCCACTATGGCAACCTCAACGCCGCCCATGCCCACGGCGCCGAGTCCCCAGGCGCTCATACGCGTGCCCCGGTGCTCGGCCTGCCGGCGTCCCGGCTGGGCAGGATTCTGTCCGCCGGCGCCGAATCTAAGCACGATTGGGAAAACCGCTGCCGCGTCTGGACGACTCGGCGGCATCGAGACGGGGGATGTGCGCGATGGTCCGTAGAGCATGGATGATCGTGACCGCTGTCATCCTCGGACTGGCCCTGCCGGTAGTTGCCCAACAGCCGCCGGCGTCGCCCCCGGTGCTCATCGTTCCAGGGCAGAGCATAGCCGGCGTCGCGCTGGGGCGCACCGTGTCGGCGACCCTCGGCCGCCTCGGCCAGCCGACAGAAATGCGCTCCCTTCGCGATGGCGCTCTCTACACCTTCCCGCGCTACGGGCTCAACATGTACGCCGCCGACGGCGCCGTGCGTGCGATCTCCACAACCAACAGCCTCCTGCGCACCGCCGACGGTATCGCGCTGGGATCCAGCGTGGCCGAGGTACGGCGCGTCTTTGGCCCGCAGTTCTCGGATGCCGTGGTCGAGGGCCTGATGGGCATCGCGTACGACCAGCACGGCATCGCGTTCGGCCTGGATGGCAGCGTGGTTTCGGTCATCATCGTCTACCCGCCGCGCACCCAGGCGGCACCGCCTGCCGCAGCCCCGGCCCTGGCCGCCCCACCTGCCCAGGTTGACCTGGCGCTCACCTCGCTGCCGCGTGTTGAGAACCTGAAACCGTTCTCGCCTGAGACCCAGTACATGTCCGTGGCTGGCTTCCTCAGGTACGTTGTCTACCATCAGACCGGCCTGTGGCTGACCCAGAACGAGGCCTCCCGGATGCTCCAGGAGCAGCTTCGAGCGCGCTTGTAGAACCCTGGTCACGGCAGCTTGACCCCCGGGCGTGCCGAGATCTCGGCACGCAGCACCATGTCGCCCCCGAGCATCCGTGCCTGGTCGCGGGCCTGGCGCACTGACTGAAGCAGCTCGCGGGCAGTGCCTCCGTGATCCGGGTGGCTGCCGACGCCCACCGAGGCCTGCAGCGACCGCCAGTCGGCCACCGGAGCGTCCTGCGGCACGGGCAACTTGCCGATCGCCAGCCGCAGGCGTTCAGCCACCGCGGTGGCGGGCTCCAGCGGTGTCTCCGGCATCGCGATGCAGAATTCGGCCTCGCCGTCCGTTCGCGCCTTGATGTCCACGTCGCGGGTCAGCGCCCGCAGCGCGTCGGCGACAGATCTCAGCGTCGCATCGACTCCAACGGTGCCGTACCTATCGCGCAGGCCCGCGAAGTCGTCAATGTCCACCAGCACCAGCGAAAACGCCCGGTGATACCTCGCCGCCCGCTTCACCTCCACCGCTAGGTGCTCGTCGAAGTACCGGCTGGTGAAGAAGTCGGTTACCTCGTCCTGCACAGCCTCGTCCACGAGCGCGCGCTGCAGGTCCTGCATCTCCTTCTGTTGTGCCGCGGTCCGTTCTTCGGATAGGTGGTTGAAGAACGTCACGAACTCCACGACCGTGAAATCGGTGGCCTCGGTCAGGGTCCTGGATAGGACCAGTTGGTCTTCGCGGTCGGGCACAAGCTGCGCGCACAGCTCCTGGGTTATGTCTCGAAAGACCACAAACCCCTGAACCACCTCCACGGCGCCGAAGCCCATGCTGAAGCGCAGCGCGGCCTCGCGGTGCACGAACTCGCGCAAACGTGTAGGATCGTCTGAGTCAAGATAGGAAACCAGTTCGGCGAGGTAGGCGCGGCCTAGCCGGCGCAACTCCTCGAGTGGCCGGTAGACGTAAGCTGACGGCCGCATGCGGGAGAGCGCGGAGGCCCACGCGAATGCAATGCGGTCCTGCTCGCTGTCGAGTAGACTGGACAGGTGCCGCGCCACCGTGGGGACCTCCGACGGCGCGGCTTCTACGGCTGCGCCCCGACCTCTCGGCGGAGAATGAAAGTGTTGGCCGCCAGGGTGACCTTCAGCCGCGGCAGCTCCCCGGTGCTGACCGCGACCTGCGTCAAGACTATGAACCTGGGGAAGTCCTCCAGCCTGCCCATGTAGGCTATCAGGTCGGCGTAGGTGCCTTCAAACGCCAGATCCAGCCGAAAGAGCTGGTAGCGAGGCTGGCCCGCCGGAGCGGCCGGCTTCTTCCCCGGAGCGGCCGCGGCGCCTGGCGCTTCGCCTGCGGGTCCTGCCTGGGTGGCTCCTGGCCGCAGCAGACTCAACTTGATGCCCAGCTCGGAGGCCACGCCCTGAAGCTGGCGGATCAGGCGCGGAATCTCGCGCTCGGGCGGCAGTTTGGCCTCGATCAACCGGATGCGCTCTGCCAGGGCGTTGTACTCGCGCTCCTTGGCCTCGCGGGTCTCAACAAGGCTCTTCAAGCGCTGCACTTCGGCACGGCGGGCGTCCCGCTCCTTGACAAGATCGGCGTGGCGCGCCGCCGCCGGACTGTACACGAACAGGTAGAACACCGTGGCCATCGCGGCCACCAGCACGAGGACCAGCATCATCCGCTCGCGCGGGCTCAACCCTCTCACTGGCGGTCACCTCCAGTCGCCTGGGGCCGGTCAATGCGCGCGGTCACCTGGAACCTCACAACATCCCTGTGTCCAATGCGCTCGAGTTGAACAACCGTGAGATCAACTTCCCGGAACAGCCGCCCGGCGCCCAGGTTGTCCATCAGTTGCGCCACGGCGTAGTAGGTCATCGCCATGCCCTCGATGTTGAGCGCAGAGGGCTCGGGCACGCTCAGCGAGGTCACCCAAGCGTCCTTGGGGATCAGCAGCCGGAACTCGTTGAGGATCGAAGCGGCGGGAAGCTGCTGCTTCAATAAGTCTACTATTACCGCTTCCTTCTCGCGCATCGCCTTGATCCGCCGGTCGAGTTCGAGCACACGGTCCACCTGCGGCTGGAGCTCGGCGATCTCCCTGTTGGCGGCAGCTACCTCCTCTGCCACGCCGGCATTGCGCTGGTACATCCAGATCGTGGTTACGACCAGCACCGCGGCCACTGCCAGGGGCAGACCGATCTCAAATACCCGGCGGCCCGGCAGGCGGCGACGGGGTACGCGCGGCAGTAGGTTGATGCGAATCAACCGACATCACCTCCCCGCATGGCGAGTCCTACAGCAACGGCCATGGTCGGCCCAACCGCCGCGAGCCGTTCGGCCGGGTGCGTCTGGGGGTTCACCTTGAGGAGCGCAAACGGGGAAACCACCGCGGTGGCCAGGCCAAGCTCCGAGGCAATCGTGCGATCGAGGTTTCGGAGTCGGGCCAGCCCGCCGGCCAGCAGGATCCGGTCTATTACGACGGAACGGGATCGGGTCTGGTAGTAGTCCAGCGAGCGCCGGATCTCGGTGACCAGGTCGCCGATGTGGGGCGCCACCACGTCGTAGAGGCGCTCCGCGGTGTGATCGGCCGCCGCGCCCTCCTCCAGGACTTCGCCCTTCTCCTCCACCAGACTGCGTGCGGTCGGCTCATCCACGTCCATTGCCTCCCGGACGGCGTTGAGGAGAACCGCTCCGCCGATCGGGATGTTCCGGGTGAACCGCAGACGCGGCCCCTCGGTGATCAAGATGTCGGAGGCCTCGGAGCCAAAGTCCACGATGGCAATGGTCTGCGCCTCGGTCGCCGAGGGGTCCACGGCGGACCGCAGGAGGGCAAACGACTCGACGTCGAGGATCCGGACCTGCAGCCGGGCCGCATCGGCCACGGCGACCATCTTGTCCACGACGTCCTGCCGGGCCGCCACCACGATCACGTCCAGCATCTTGCGGCCGTCCTCGGCGGCTTCCCCCAACACCTGGAAGTCCATGTAGACTTCCTTGATGTTGTACGGGAGGTAGCGCTCGGCCTCGTAGCGAACCGCAGCGGCCAACTCGGCCTTGGTCATGGGCGGCACGCGGACCTCGCGGACGGTGACCACCTGCCCGCCCACCCCCATGACTACACGGTCCGTCTTGATCCCGGTGCGATCAAGCAGCGCCCGGATGTGGCTGCCCAGCTCCTCGGGCGCCACTGGCACGCCGTCGTGCATCGCGGCTGGCGGGCCCGGCGCGGAGCCCATTCGCACCAGTCGGAATCCAGTGCGGTAGGAGCCGGCGAGCTCGACAATCTTGAGCGCGTCGCTGCCGATGTCAATGCCAACGTGCGTCTGCGGGGCCGAAGAGAAGAAACCCATCGGCGTATCGCCCACCCTCCTCGCGCGGCGTGCCCGGCCCGACCGGCGCCGGATCTTGCGCGCGTCCTATCTTATTTGCAGTTCGGCCTCCGCGGCGGAAACCCTGCTCCGCGCAAGGCGGACGCCTACGGACAGGCGTCCAGAATCTCTGCCCGCCCCATCACCTCGGAGCGCACCCAGCGCTCCTGCCCGGCCTGTGTGCGCA
>CAYLKW010000108.1:0-7382 GCA_964384245.1 uncultured bacterium | reverse complement strand
TGATCGGCGTGTAGGTGGTCACGTTGCCGTTGGCGTCGCGCTCCTCCTGGAGCAGTGCGGGTGGAACCTCTGGTGGAACCTGCACATAGCGTCGCGAGCCGCCTTTGGGCAGCGTGGCCGTGTAGGAACCATCCGGTTCGCACTCTACCCCCTGGGGCCGTATCTTGCCCGTACCCCGTAGGACGGGCTGCACCCTGGGCAAGGGGCCGGGGCGTGGCGCCTGCACAGTGCGAGCCCGCTGGCCCCCCGGCACAGGGTAGCAATAGAGACCGACTGCCATCGTGCTGTACGTGCCGATCGTCTTGACGTAGAGGTTCTGCTCGGGGTCGTACTTGTACACGGCCCGGTTGCCGTCCATCTCACGTGTGATCAGGCTGTCGGTGCCGGGCTTGACCTCCATGTGGTGGTTGAAGTGCCAGGGGCCGCCGGTGAAGACGAAGCCGCCACCTTCCATGCCAAACCCTTCGATCTCGTTGGTGTACGACCGCACCACCAGTGGGGTCCGTCCCGGGCCCCAGATGTCCACGACGCGGACCACTAGGTGCCCGTCTCGCACATCCACGCTGATCGAGATCTCCGGGGTCTCTTGCCCGGGCTGCTGGCCCAGCGGGTCCTCGGGCACAGGCAGCGGAGGCGCCGGGTTATCGCCGGCCAGCGCCCTGGGGGTGAATCGGGGTACTAGCGAGACCGCGAGGAAGATCGCGGCAACGAGCAGGGTCAGTCCTGCCTTGCCAGGCCGCCGGGTTAGACGCATGGCCGGTCCCTCCTTGTACGCTGGGTGTCTCGCCGCCAGCGTAGATCGGAGCCGAGCAGGCAGGGATGAATCATTCCGCTCATTCTGCTGAGTGGTCTTCCCCATTTGCGACTACGGCAATTCACGCACCGCCCATGGGTGAATCCACTCCCTGGAGAGCCTGTTCGGGGGCCTCGCATAGGCGAATTCACTCACGGCGCTGTAGGCCGCGCCCTCGGGCGCCCACCGGCTGGCTGGCATGCAGACGGTGCACCTTGCTGCTGGAGGCCTCCGGCGCTCCTACGGGCGCCTCCGGGGCGCCCAGAAACCGCGCGACAGCGTGGGCTCGGGTGCGCACCCCGAATTTGCTGCGGATGGTGTCCACGTGCCGCCGCACGGTGCTGATGCTCAGGTAGAGTGTGCGCGCGACCTGCCCGTCGGTCGCCCCAGTCACCAGCAGGTCCATCACCTCGCGCTCCCGTGGCGAAAGGACTAATGTGTGCGGGTTGGCGTGGTCCCGCAGGAATGAAGTGATCAAGTGTTTCAGAGTCGCAGCACAGAACGCGAGCTCGCCGCGGCGCACCTGACGAACCGTCTCCAGGACACGGAGCAGATCCTCCCCGCCGTAGACCGCGAAGCCCAGCGCGCCGGCTTCCAGGCTCTGGCGCAGCGCCAGCCGGTCGTCCTGACGTGCGAGCACCAGGAGGTGGGCCTGGGGCCACACCTGCCGGATCTGGCGCAGGTCGCCCGCGAGGCCCGGGCCAGCGTCCAGGCTGACGACCTGCGGGCGCTGGTGCGCGAGCGTCTGGACGGCCTCGGTCACCGATCGCACGCCCGTCACGCGGATGTCGCGCTCCTCGTGGCGCAGGAAGTCCACCAGGCCGTCGCGGGTGAAGCGGTCGCGGCTGATGACCATCACCTCGTCGGCCATGCGCCTCGCCCTCCTGCCCGCGTCATCCTCGGCGGTCCGGCCCCTGCTGCCGTCAGGGCTGGGGTGGAGAGGGATCCGGGGCTGGAGATCCCATCCCGCTCGGCGGCAGCAGCCTCGGCGTCACGGTGATCACCAGTTCCGTCCGGCGCTGCTCGCGCCGCTCCGACCGGAACAGCCGCCCCAGGAACGGCAGGTCACCCAGCCCTGGAATCTTGGACATGCTGAGGATGTCCCGCTCCTCCAGCAGGCCTCCAATGACGATCGTATCCCCGTCCCGCACCATCAGCGTCGTTTGCACCTCCCGCGTGCTGATCTGCGGGGCGCCCTGCGGGGTGGTGCCGGTAATCGTGCTCACCACAGGCCGCAGGATCACGGTGATGGCGCCCTCACGCGAGATCTTTGGGATGATCTCCAGGGTCACGCCGGCCCGGAAGGTAATCACGTTCTCAATCACCATGTTGCCGAAGATCTGCCGCGTGATGATTGGTATCTCGTCGCCGGTGCGGATCAGGGCCTTGCGGCCGTCAATGGTCGCCACGGTCGGGCTCGCGAGGATCTTCGCCTGCCCCTGCTCGACCAGCAGGTTCAGAATGAGGGTGATGTTCAGCGGAGTGCGTCCGAAGATGAAGGGACGGCGCTCGGGATCGGGCTCGGTCAGCGTAGTGCCGATGATCGGTGAGAGCGAGATGCCGAGGCTCTGCAGCGCGTTCGCCGCGACCTCCACAACCCGGACCTCCAGGGCAACCTGCTGGCTCGGCTGGTCCAACTGCGTCACCAGCTCACGGACCGCCGCCAGTGCCGGGGGTGTGCCGGTGACGATCAGGGCCTGTAGGCGCTTCTCCACGGTGATCCGCAGGTCCGGATAGATCGGCTGTAAGGCCGCCTGCACGGTCTGTGCCAGGTCGTCGGCCGACCGGCTGGTCGCGGGCTCCGTGAGGAACTCACTCGGCATCGCGTACTTCAATGGAATGACCTCGACTCGCATCTGCGCCGGCGCCGCCGCGGGCTGGGCGTCCAGGGCCTGCACGATGGCCCTCGCCCGGTCCACTTCCACCCGGGGGCCTTGGAGGATCAGGGCGCCAAGGACCCGGTCCGCCGTAACGGTGATCCATGGAACGGCCTGCTGAAGGGCCCGGGCCAGCGCCTCGGGATCGCCGGAACGGACCCGTACGATCTCGCTGGCCGGCGCGGTTGGGGACGGCGCGTCGAGCTGCTGAAGCAGGGCCTTCGCCTGCGCCAGGACTGCGGGCGCGCCGGTCAGCGTCAGGGCGCGGGTGGCCGGATCGACGCGCACCCGCACCGCCGGCAGTACCCCGGCCAGGAGTGTGGCCATCTGCACCGGGTCGGCGTGCTGGAGGGTAACGACCTCCGTGGTCGGGCCCGCCGGGGCGGCCGGCGCCACATCCAGCGCCGTGATGACAGCCTTCACCCGCGGCAGCAGCACGGGCGCCGCCACCAGCACAACCGCATTCAGCCGGACCTCCGCCCGCACCTGCGCCTGCGGGAAGATCGCCGCCAGCATCGGCGCGAGCACCTCGGCCTTCAAGACTCTGAGCGGGACCACTTCGGTGACCGTCGCGGTTGCTGGGAGCGCGTCCAGCGCGCTGATCAGGTGCTTCGCCTGAGCCAGCAGGTCAGGCGGGCCGGTGAGCAGCAGGCTGTTGGTGGTCTCGTCAGGCCGGACGGTCAGGCCCGGCAGCAGAGCCTGCAGGTGCGCCGCGACCTCTCGCGGTTTGAGGTGCTGCAGCCTGGCGACTTCCGTGGGTAGGATCACCGCAGCAGCAGGGGGGGGCGGCTTGCGGCGACGCACCCACCGGTTTGAGTCGCAGCGTCAGAGTTCGGCCGTCGGCGGCGACGCTCATGTCGGTCAGCACCGGACCTGTCAGGTCGATGACCACCTGCACCGCGCCGTGGGCGCGGGCCAGGCGCACGGCCCGCACCGGCGCGATGTTGACCTCCTGGGCCCCAGCCAGGGCGCCGAAATCAAGCCCGGTGAGATCGAGGACGAGCCGATCAGGTCCGAGAAGCTGCCGAAGGGTGAAGCGGAAAGGTCCTGGGGCCGAGAGCGTGACGGCCACGCCCGAAGGCGCGGGCCGTACGGTCACGGTCAGAGAGCCAGCCGCCGCCCATCCCGCAGCGGGGGAGAGGCCGAGCAGCAGTACTATCGCCAGCGCGGCGGCGACCAGCCGGAGGAGACCCATCGTCGCACGCTCGATCCGAGCCCGGTGGTGGGTGCGAAGGTGCGGCGATGCAGGCGCGGCGGGGGGCTGGGGGCGGGCTCTGTGGTGTTATTGCGCTATTGGCCAGCTCTCAGCACCCATCCTCTCAGGTACCCGATTCTTTGGCATGGGGCATTCCACTCATCCTGTCTGGCCCATTTCACTCATTCGTATGGGGAAATCTGTTCACAGGGACGAGTGGTTTCACTCATGCGGATGGGCGAATTGGTGCATCGTCCCGTCGGCGTTTCCGTGGTGGGCGAGGAGGGTCTCGAACCCCCGACCTCCTCTGTGTAAGAGAGGCGCTCTCCCGCTGAGCTACTCGCCCGCTGGCCAGTATATCACGCGGGATATCCTGTGGATAAGCTGCTGATCCGGTGTCCGGCTTGCCAGAACCCCTGCCAGACGAGCGTCTTTGGGGGTTGCGGCGGCCAGAGCGCGGCCGGAACGCCCTGTTTGGCCCTTGTTCGCAGGGGAAACCCGGTCGCAGGGCGAATTCCCCTCAACAAGTGCCACGCCACGGTCGGATGGGCTACCGGGAGGGGGACCTCGCCGGATGGCACCGACCAAGCCGAGGTGAACTTTGGTGAAGAAACAGACGCCCGCACAGCTCGAAGCGCTCCAGCGGCTGATGCAGATGGCCGATTCCCCTCAGAACTTCGAGGCCATGCAGTACGTCGTGTTCCAGTTCGACTTCAGGGACTACGATCAGTTCATCATTGAATGCCCGCCCGGCAGCATCCGCTTCAACAACCTGCTCAGGTTGGCCGTCTTTTGCGACAACGTGGGGTTCCTGGTGGAGTGCGGCGTCGTGGACCGCGAGGCGGTCTTCGAGTTGTTTCCCATCCCCTGGGCAAAGGTGGAGCCGGTGATCCAGGGCATGCGCAAGGATCTCGACTGGCCCGACACCTTCGACTACTTTGAGCGTCTGGGGCGGGAGTACGCGAAGTGGTGGGAGGCCAAGCGAAAGCGGCTCAACGTTCCGCCCAGTTCGCCCGAGTTGGGCGGCATCCCCCGGTCCCTGTTCGTAGCCAAGACGCGGCCGCCGGTCCCAGCCAGGCCGGCCCCGCCTCCCCGCCCTGCTTCGCCTTCTCGCGCGGCAGCGCTGGCCCCTGCAGTCGTTCGTGCACCGCAGCCCGCGCTCCCGGTGGCGCCTGCCGGACCCGTGGAGGTGAAGCCGACCCTCAGGGTCAAGACCCCCTCCAAGCCAGTGAAGGTCGTCAGCAAGGAGAAGGGGAGCCCGCGAGTCCGGCCGAAGGCACGTTCCAAGGCCGCGCCTGCAAGAAAGCGATAGCGAGTGGCTGTACACCAGCTCTATGACCTCCAACAGCTCGACACGGCCATCATCCGAACCGCTGCCCTTCGGGCGAGCCTCGATGATGGCGCCGCGCAACGGAACGGCATTGCGGCGGCCGCCCAGGAACTGACCGACCTGCGAGGGCGGCTGGCCGCATGGCAGGCCCGCCTGCGCGTCCTTGATCTCGAACTGCGCTCCGTCGAGGCCAAGCGCGCCAAGTTCCAGGCCGATCTCTATAGCGGCCGCACCGGCAATCCCAAGGAACTGGCCGCCATGCAGGAAGAGATAGACATCCTGGGTCGCGTAAAGGCCGGCATCGAGGACGAGACGCTGTCGGTGATGGAGCAGATCGAGCGCACTGAGCCCCAGGCGCACCAGGCCGAGGCCGCCCTCGAGGCGGCTCAAGCCGCGCTGGCCCAGCAGGAGGCCGCGTTCACTGCGGCGACGGCAGCGGCTGATGGCGAGATAGCAGATCTGACCGCCCGGAGGTCTGCGCTTGCCGCCCAGATTGACGAGATTCTGCTGAAGAGATACGAACGGTTGAGAGAGGCCAAGGGGGGCCTGGCGGTCGTAGCGGTCACCGGCGGGATCTGCGAAGGCTGCCACGTCGCCATTCCGGAGGGACGGCTGCATCTGATCGCCGGGGATCCCGATGCGCTCGCGGCCTGTGACGGCTGCGGACGGCTTCTCGTGGTGCGGGTGCCGTGAAACTCCGGTTGTTCATTGATGGGGCCTCGCGGGGGAATCCTGGTCCATCAGCAATTGGAATAGTGGTGCAGGATGGTCGTGGCCGGTTGGTCGCCGAGGTCGCGGAGCCCCTGGGGAAGGCCACCAACAACGTCGCCGAGTATGAGGCGCTGCTCCGCGCTCTTGAGGAAGCCCGCGCGCGCGGGGCAGACGAGGTTGAGATACTGGCGGACAGCGATCTCCTGGTCCGACAGATCGCCGGCACCTACAAGGTCAAGAGCCCCAACCTGGCGCCCCTGCACCGGGCCGCGCTCGATGCGCTTGCAGGTTTCCGAAGATGGCACGTCACGCACATCCCGCGCAGCCGGAACACCGCGGCCGATGCCCTGGCCAACCGTGCTCTCGACGGTCTCCCGGTCCAGGGAACACTCCCTTGCGCCCGCGACGCCGGAGCCGGCCTGCGCTCAGAGCTTGCCCGCCTCTCGGGCCGACTGAAGGGGGTACTGGGCGTCGGCGTCAAGACGGTCTGGGACGGCCAGGAGATCTTTCTCGATCCCGACCGGCCCTTCCCGACGGCCAGCGTGTTCAAGATCCCGGTGCTCTACGAGTTGCTGTTGCAGGCCGAGGAGGGACGCCTCCGCCTCGATGACACGGTCACCGTCACCGAGGAGATGAAGTCCCCAGGATCAGGTGTCCTGAAGGAATTGACCTCTCTCCCGGCGCTCAGCGTTGCGGACCTGGCGATGCTGATGGTCATCATCAGCGACAACACCGCTACCGACATCCTGGTTGATCTGGTTGGCAAGGAGGCCATCAACCGGCGGCTGGCGTCGTGGGGGTTCTCGGTGACGCGCGTGCCCATGAGCTGCCGGGAGTTGCTCTTCGAGCTGGCCGGGCGCCCGAAGGGTCCCTTCACCCCACAGGCGCGCCGCGAGGTGGAGCAGATCCTCAAGGCACGCGAGCGGTCGTTTGCCGGCCGGGCCTATGCGGACCACGACAACAACCTTACTACCCCCCGCGAGATGGTCAGGCTGCTCGAGATGCTTGTGCGTGACGGGCCACTATCCGTAGGCGTCCGGGAGCGGGCCCTGCACTTCATGGGCCGCCAGCAGGTGCGCGACCGTCTGCCGCTGCACCTGCCGCCGGGGGTGGAGATCGCTCACAAGACCGGATCGATCGCCGGGGTCCGCAACGACGCCGGGATACTGTTCGTGCCACGCGGCCCGGTGCTGGTCTGCGCCTTCGCCCGCGACCTCGCGGACGACCAGGCCGGCGCAGGCGCGGTGGCCGATGTCGGCAGGCTGGTACACGCCGCCTTCGTTTGACCCTCCCCAGGACCGGTGCTACCATCGAGGCGGGAGCAGGCCGGGCGGTCGCGGCGCGTGAGCGTCGAGGAAAGTCCGGGCTCCGCAGGGCAGGGTGCCGGGTAATCCCCGGCGGGGGCGACCCCAGGGAGAGTGCCACAGAAACATACCGCCTGACGGCTACATCCGTCGGGTAAGGGTGAAACGGCGG
>CAYLKW010000107.1:0-7651 GCA_964384245.1 uncultured bacterium | reverse complement strand
TCCCTGCGTCCACCAGGGGCGGGAACTCGCGTCGACAGGTCTCCTGTGCGATCGGACACCTCCTGGTTCGTGGCGGCCAACCGCTACGGGGCCAGGGGTTCCCGGCCCGGCCGCTGCCGCGTATAGCGGGCCACGAAGCTGTGGGGTGACGGGGGCGGCGTCGCGCTCGCGTCCGAAAGTCTGCCCACGAACTCCGGCGCCAGCGCCCACCCGACGCTACCCAGGTTCTCCTCCAGTTGCTCAACGGTGCGGGCGCCAAAGATCGGCGCGGTAACCCCTGGCTGCTGGAGCAACCAGTTGAGCGCTACCTGGGACGGCGTCCTGCCGGCCTCGCGGGCCACTGCCGCCAGCTCGTCAATCACCCGCCACGCCTGCTCGGTCGCGCGCTGCTGTGGGAGGTCCTCGAACCGGTCCTGACGGCCCGCCCGGCTGCCTTCGGGCGGCGCCTGGTCCTTTCGGTACTTGCCCGACAGCCACCCACCGGCCAGCGGCGACCAGGGGAGAACCCCTATGCCCTCCGACCGGCACAGCGGAAGAAGCTCCCACTCGGGGCTGCGTACCAACAGACTGTACTCGGGCTGCAGGCAGTCCACCCGCACCCAGTCGTGCATGCTGCTCAGCATCACCGCCCGGTCCACCTGGGACGGCGTGAAGTTGGACGCCCCCAGGTAGCGGACCTTACCCGCACGCACGAGATCGTCCATCGCGCGCAGGGTCTCCTCGAGCGGCGTGGCCGCGTCCCAACAATGCATTTGGTAGAGGTCTATGTGGTCGGTCCGCAGGCGTCGCAGGCTTCCCTCAACCGAGGCCATGATGTGAACCCGTGACAGCCCGCGGTCGTTGGGGTCCGGGCCTGTGGGAAAGAACACTTTGGTGGCTATCACCAGGTCGTCGCGGCGGCCGCGGCCGGCGATCCAGCTCCCGAATATGGTCTCCGCCTGGCCCCCGTTGTAGCTGTCGGCGCTGTCGAGGAAGTTGCCCCCAGCGGCGGTGAAGCGATCCAGCATCGCGTGCGCGGTGGCCTCGTCGGCCACCCACCCGAAGGTCTGCGTGCCGAAGCAAAGCGCCGAAACCAGCAGGCCTGTCCGGCCCAGGTAACGGTATTCCATCATTTCGCCTCCTTCCAGGAGCCCGGGGTCTCGTCCAACCACCCGGCCTCGGCTACTGCCCGGCCTCGTCCAGCAGCACCACCGTCCGCGCCAATACCTCTGCTCCCAGCGCCGCATCTTCCCATTCGGTCCACTCGCGCGGCGAGTGGCTGAACCCGCCGGCGCTGGGCACGAAGACCATGCCGGACGGCACGTGCGGCGCCAGGTTCATGGCGTCGTGACCGGCGCCGCTGGGCATCGCGAACGGCTCACACCCGGCATCCCGGATCGCCTGTGCCATCGCCCGTTGCACGCCTTCATCCATGGGCACGGGATCGCGCAGATCCCAATCTCCGATGTAACAGCTCAGACCACGTCTCTGCGCCACCTGCTGGACCTTCGCTCCAATGCCGGCGCACAGGCCGCGCAGCCGCACGCCGTCAATCGTCCGGAACTCGATGCTGAGCTCCACGCGGCCGGGCACCACGTTGGAGGCGCCCGGTGACACGGACAGCGCGCCGACGGTTCCCACGGCAGGCGCGCCCGCGGCTCGAGCCAGTGCGCGTACCGCCAGGATCACGTCAGCCGCGCCTACCAGCGCGTCGCGGCGATCCGTCATCTGGGTCGTGCCCGCGTGGTTGGACTCACCTTCCAGGACGACCACGGTCCGGGCGATGCCGGTGATCGTGCTCACCGCTGCGACACGGCGTCCGGACCGCGCCAGCACAGGACCCTGCTCGACGTGCAGTTCCAGGTATGCCGCGGCGTGCTTGGGAAAGACGCAACTGGGAAGGCCGGGCGCGAAGGCCGCCAACGACTCGGCCAGGGTATGGCCGTCGCGCCCGCGCAGCAATGCGAACCGCTCCCTGGGGATTCCGCCCGTCACGTACCGCGACGCCAGCGTGCCCACCCCGAACTGATGGCCCTCCTCGTCGGCGAACCCCACGACTGCCAGCGCGTGATGCAATCTGCGACCGGACTCGTGCAGCGCCGCCGCCACCTCGACTCCGGCCACTACACCCAGCGCGCCGTCGAAGATGCCTCCGCAGGGTACCGTGTCCAGGTGCGACCCCAGGACAATGGCGGGCCCATCTCCGCGGCCCGGACGAATGCCTATCAGGTTGCCGAACTCATCGCACCCCGCCGAGAGGCCGGCCTCTTCCATCCACCCCGCGACGATGCGGACCGCCTGAGCGTGGGCCGCGGAAAAGGGAAACCTGCTAACGCCCCGGGCACCGCCACCGGACGCATCGCCGCCCTGCGCGGCCAGCGTCTCGAGGCGCGCCCTCAATCGGTCGGGCCTAATCAGAGCAGCGGGAATCACGGGTTCCCTCGGTGTCGGCATGATATGGGCAGGTCCGGTGCCGTCAAGATCGTATTACTGGATGGACGCGGCGATTCCTGTAGCGCACTGGAGGGAAGAGCATCGTGATCGTGCCTCACGGACCAAGGGTGCTGATCTCGGCGCCGGGCTTCGGCCGCACCGGAGACGCAGCGATCCGGCAGCTTCGGGAAGCAGGGTGTGAAATCATACCCAACCCGACCGGCTCCACCCTGACCGAGGACGCGCTGTGCGGCCTTGCGGGTGACGCCGATGCCATCATCGCCGGCATGGAGCTCATCACCGCCCGCGTGCTCGATGCGGCGCCTCGCCTGAAGATCGTGGCCCGCCGCGGCGTGGGGTACGAGACCGTGGATCTGGATGCGGCCACCCGCCGGGGTGTTCCGGTGACAATCACCGCCGGCGCGCTCAGTGACGCCGTCGCCGACCACACGATCGCGTTGCTCCTCGCTGTGGCGCGCAGGATCCCTCCCCTCGACCGCGGCGTCAAGGCCGGTGGATGGGACCGGACGCCCGCGGTGGACGTCCACGGCAAGACCCTGGGCATCCTGGGGTTTGGCGCCATCGGCCGGGCAGTGGCGCGGCGCGCAGCCGGGTTCGGCATGCGGCTGCTGGCCTGCGATATCCTCCCGGACTTCGCGGTCGCGGCCTCGCTCGGCGTGACGCTTACCGACCTGGACACGCTTCTTGGGGAAAGCGACCTCGTAACCATCCATGTGCCGTTGACGCCGCAGACCAGGGGCATGATTGACGAAGCGGCCCTGCGGCGGATGAAACCGGCCGCGTACCTCATCAACACCAGCCGTGGGGCGGTGCTCGATGAGGCGGCGCTGCTAGCGGCTCTGCGCGAGGGGCGCCTGGCCGGCGCCGGGCTGGACGTGTTCAGGGACGAACCGGTCCGGGACCTGTCGCTGGTCGGGCTCGAGCAGGTGGTGGCCACGCCTCACGTGGCCTCGCACACGGTCGAGACGCTGGCCCGCATGGAACGCTCCTGCACCGATGCAGTGCTGGCCGCGCTCCGGGGAGAACGCCCCGTTCACGTTGTGAACCCGCAAGTGTACGAGCGCGATCCGGCCAGGTAGGGACGACCTGCTTGCCGGCGAAGCGATATCCCATGCCTGCACCCACACATGCCATGCTCGCCGAGATCCACGAACAGCCGGCCGCCCTGGACCGCATGTTGAGCCAGCACGCGACCGAGATCCGCGAGGCGGTTCGGGCGCTACAGCGCCGGCGTCCGCCGTTCGTCGTCTTCGTCGCGCGCGGCACCTCGCACAACGCGGCGATCTATGGACAGTACTTGATCGAAACATTCCTGCGCGTCCCCACGGGCACCGCAATGCCGTCGGTGACGACCCTGTACGGCCGCACGCCGGACTGGCGTTCCGCGGTGGTGATCGGCATCTCACAGTCGGGACGATCGGTGGATGTCACCGAGGTGTTGGCCGAGGCGCGCAGGCAGGGCGCCCTGACCATGGCCATCACCAACGATCCCAGCTCGCCCATGGCCGGCTGCAGCGATCACGTCCTGCCCCTATCAGCCGGCCCCGAGCTGAGCGTGGCGGCGACCAAGACCTTCACGTCCTCGCTTGCCTTGCTTGCCGTCCTGGTCGCGGGATGGGGGCGGTCGGCGGCGCTGGCGCGCGCCCTGCCCCGCCTGCCCGAAGCCGTCGCCTCGGCGATCGAGCGCGAAGCCGTGATCAGGTCGTTGGCCAAGCGCCGCGCCCGGCGCGATCCCTGGGTGGTCACCACCCGGGGCTACATGCTGGGCGTGGGGGACGAGACGGCGCTGAAGCTCAAGGAGACCGCCTACGCCGCCGCGGAGTCGGTCTCGGCGGCCGCCCTTCTCCATGGCCCGATCGCAGCCCTCGACCGGAAGAGCACGGTGCTGCTGCTCCTGCCACCAGGAAAGAGCAAGGCCGGCCTCATTGACCTCCGCGACCGGTTGCGCGGTCGGTTGGTTACCACGCTGACCTTCGCGTTTGACGACGAGCCGGGAGACGTGACGATCCACACAGGCCTGAGCGAACCGCTGGCGCCCATCGTCGCGTCTCCGGCCGTGCACCTCTTCGCCTACCACCTCTCGGTCGCACGCGGCCTGAACCCGGATAGGCCCCGAGGTCTCAGCAAGGTCACCCCAACGCGCTGAACGATGTCTACCGTGCAGGCGCGCGCCCTTCTGAAACGCTACGGCGATCTGGTTGCCGTGGACGGCGTCTCGTTCCAGGTCCGTCCTGGTGAGTGCTTCGGATTCCTGGGCCCCAACGGCGCCGGCAAGACCACCACGATGAAGATGATCTACTGCGTGCTGCCCCCGACCTCGGGCGACCTGCGGGTGCTGGGCATGGACGTGCGCGCGCACCCGCGCGCGATCAAGGCACGCCTGGGGGTCGTCACCCAGGAGAACACCCTGGACACCGCGCTGACCGTGCGCGAGAACCTGGTGATCTTCGCGCGTTACTTCGACATCCCGTGGGGCCTGGCCCGGCAGCGGGCCGACGAGCTTCTGGAGTTCGTGTCGCTCACCGACCGCGCGAAGGACAAGGTCGAGTACCTGAGCGGAGGCATGAAGCGGAGACTGATGGTGGCGCGGGCGCTCGTGCCGCAGCCCGAACTGCTCGTCCTCGACGAGCCCACTACCGGACTGGACCCGCAGGCGCGGCAACTGGCATGGGAGAAGCTGCGGCAGCTCAAGCGCACAGGCGTCACCCAGATCCTCACCACCCACTACATGGAGGAGGCCGCGGCGCTGTGCGATCGCATCGCCATCATGGACCAGGGCCGCATCGTCACTGAGGGCTCCCCGGCCGACCTGGTCGCCGCCCACGCGGGCCGTGAGGTTGTTGAGCTGCGGACCGCCGGAGGCAACTGGCAGGGACCAGGCATACTGGAACGGATACTCGGCGCCGCCGGCAGCCTGGCGGAGACCCACGAGGTGCACAACGACCTTCTCGTGCTCCACACGCAGGATGGTGAGGCCCTGCTGCGCCGCGTCCGTGAGCAGGGTGTGGAGCTTGAATCCGCAACGCTGCGCCGCACCACCCTCGAGGATGCGTTCCTCAAGCTCACCGGCAGGAGGCTCCGCGACTGATGGCGCCGCGTATACCGCGCCTGCCCTCGTTCCTCTTCTTCTCGCCCCGGGGCGCGTTTCGGTTCTGGCAGCGCAACGCCTACATCTTCAGGCGCATCTTCCCGGAGTCCGTGGCGGTGAACTTCATGGAGCCTGTGATCTACCTGCTGGCCATGGGATTCGGCATCGGAGCATACCTCAGCACGATCGGCGGGCTTCCCTACCTCACGTTCGTCGCCACCGGGCTGGTGGCTACCGCGGCGATGTTCGGGGCCACGTTCGAGTGCACCTACAACGCCTACGTGCAGATGTACTACGAGAAGGCCTACGACGCGGTCATCACCACCCCCCTGGGAGTCGAGGAGGTGGTGATCGGAGAGGTCTGGTGGGGAGCGACCCGCAGCGTGCTCTACGGCACGGTGTTCCTGGCGGTGATCACGCTGTTCGGAACTGTACGATCGCCGCTCGCCCTGCTGATCCCTCCGCTGTTCCTCCTCTCGGGGTTGATGTTCTCGGTGATCGCGATGACCTTCACCGCGGTGAACCCCAGCATAGACTACTACACCTTCTACTTCGCGCTGTTTGTAACGCCCATGTTCATGTTCAGCGGCATATTCTTCCCCCTCGATGCGCTGCCGGGTTGGGTCAAGACCGCGGCCTGGGTCACGCCCCTCTCGCACGTGGTGAGCCTCACCCGGGCGCTGTCGCTGGGCACCCTGGAACCACGCCACGCCACGGACCTGGCCTGGATCCTGGCGGTCACCGTGGCGATGTTCCCGCTGCCGGTCGTGCTCATGCGGCGGCGGCTTGTGAAGTAGGCCGGGCCGTCAGGCGCGGTCACGTGAGGGAAGGTCTGGCACGGAGTTGAAAGGCAACGCCTCCCAGGAGCGATAAGGTCTCAATGGGGCCGCCGCTTCTCAGCGGCGGAAACCGTTCGTCGCGACGTGCTACCCTCCTGCACAGAGGCGTGTTGCCCAGGCCCTAATGGAAGAACCTCGACAGCCGGTACACCTCGGGATCGAGCGGGCTCGTGCCTGAGAGTGCCTCTTCCAGGGTGACGCTGACGATCTTGGTGCCGCGCAGGGCCATCATGGCGCCGAACTGACCGGCCTCGACCGCCTCGACCGCGGCCACGCCCAGCCGCGTGGCCAGGACCCTGTCAAAGACCGTGGGCGACCCGCCGCGCTGCAGGTGCCCGAGCACGGTCACGCGCGTCTCGTAGCCGGTGCGCGTCCTGCGTTACCTGCTCGGCGAAGTCGGTCGGGTGTCCAGTCTCGCATGGGTGTGTACACCTTACGCAGGTCTGACGTGCTCATGAGACTCCGCCCACGACGACGTCCAGAAGATGTCTCGGCAAACCGGCGGCTCCGCGCTCGAGACCCGAGGTACGGCCGCTGATGGGTGTAGAATCCAAGGTAGCGATCCAAAGCCACCTGCAGGTGGGCGAGGTCGGTGAAGAAGCGCCGGCGGAACTCCACGCGCCGCAGCCCGGTGAGGATCGTGCCCTGCAGCCGCTCCACGAGGCCGTTGGTCCGGGCGTGGCGGGGCCGCGTCCGGGTGTGCCGCATGCCGAGCGTCTGACGGGTCTGATCGAAGGCCGCCCGACATTCGCTACCCCGATCGGTCAAGATCCGACGGATTGGTCAGCCGGCGGCCCGGTAGGTCGGCCGCATCGCAGGCCGTGTACTGCCAGACCTTGCCGACCCCTCTGATCTCCCCGATGTAGAACGTGTCCAGGCAGACCAGATCGCCGGGGCGCTGGGCCACCACATGGGGGCCACGCCGACGCCGCGTGCAGCCAGCCGTCGGCGCGTGCGCTCGGTCAGGAGCCCCGCTGCCTGGGGCTGTGGGCTTCCAGGACCGCCAGCCTGGCCGGCCCCCAGGTCGGCCAGGCCAGGGCGAGGGCCAGCAGCGCGCGCTCGGTCTGCACGCTTAGGCGCGGCGGGCGCCTACGCCAGCGGTAGAACAGCGTACGCGAGATCCCTGCGTCCTTGCAGGCCCGGGTGACATCGCCCAAGGCCTGCGCGCGGGCCATCACGCGGTGGCGACAAGCGTGCACACTGTCGTCGAGGGGCATAGGCGCTCCTCCCTGTCTCCCCATGCAGGGGACCTGTCCAACGGGAAGGATTCGCCATATGACCCTCCTTCGCT
>CAYLKW010000106.1:0-7692 GCA_964384245.1 uncultured bacterium | reverse complement strand
GCGATTCCCTGATCCGCCCGCTGCGCTAGGCGTGTAGCTCCAGGATGTCGCCGTCTTCCAGGGGATGGTCGCGTCCGATCATCTGCCCGTTCAGATGGTCCTTGCGCCACAGACGCGCGAAGCGCAGGCCTTGGGCGAAGTCCTTGTGGACGGCCGCCGCTGCCTCGATGACCGTCGTGCCGCGCCGTAGGGCGTAGGGAACCTCCATGTCGGGCTTCTTGCCCGGCTTCTTGCTGTACACCCTGATGATGCCCAGCATGGAGAACATCGTCCGGCGCAATTCAGCCAGGTTGACGTCCTGCTCGGCCGAAACGGGCAGCACCGGGAGCCGGCCGCCGTAGAACTCCTTGAACACCTCGAGGACATCGGCCGCGCCAGGGGCATCGAGCTTGGTCGCGATGAACCACGCCGGCACCTCGCTGGGCGCACCGGGAGTGCCGGGTGGAACGAGCGTAAGGTTCGCGGTGGCCAGCAGCGCCAGGACCTGCTCGGTCGAGGCCAGGAGGTCCTGGTCTGCCAGATCTACCAGCACGAGCGCCGCGTCCGCCCCGCGGATAAGGCCGAACAGCCAGCCCTCCGCGAACTCCTCGCTCACCGGGGGCAGGTCCACGAGCTGCACCTGCACGTCCTCGAAGGCCGCCATCCCGGCCTGGGGTAGCCGGGTCGTGAAGGGGTAGGCGGCGATCTCCGGAAGGGCGTTGGTCAGCGCGGCCAGGAGCGACGACTTGCCTGAGTTGGGCGCGCCCACCAACACGATCTGTCCGGCGCCCTCGCGCTCAACCTGGTAGATCGGGCGGCTGCGGGCAGTCCCTTTCTTGCGCTGGGTCTCGCTGCGGAACTTGGCGATGCGGCGCTTCAGGTCGGCCTGCATCTTCTCGGTGCCCTTGTGCTTGGGGATCGTTGAGAGCATCTCTTCCAGCGCGGCCATCTTCTGCTGGGGAGTGGTGGCCTCCTTGAACTTCCGGTCGGCAGCGCGGTAGTCGGGGGTGAGGTTGGCAGGCATGGTCGTACCCGGTCCGGGCCGGGGGTGCTAGCTCCCTTCTGCCGTCAGTTCCGCAAGGAGCGCGTCGCCGGCACGCCGCATGAACGCGGCGATCTCGTCGGGGGTTTCGGGGTCGGCCTCCCCTGGCGCCGGCGTCTGCGCCCCGGTCGAGTAGAACTCCATGAACGGGGACATGCTCTTGTGCGGGTAGAGTATGTAGACCTTCTTGCCGGTCGTGTGCGCGTGGATCATCTCCGAGAGCACACCAAACGACATCTGGCTGGTCGGGTAGAACACCACGTTCATGTCCGACTGATCAATCAGGCGGAGATCCCGAACCACCGTGGCGCGCGCGAGCTGCAGCCGCGTGTGGTCATCCAGCGTCCTCCCCCACGACCGCACCGTCTCCAGAGATCCGGCCCACGCCAGGATTTCGGCGCGCTGGTCGGCCGAGAACTGCTGCTCGAACTCCGCGTCGCCAATCGCGGAGAACGCGGCTGCCTCCTCGTCCTTGACCGAAAGGGGATCGAAGACAACAAAGTGTTCGCGCAGCCGCTGCCCGAACTCGCGCGCCATCTCGATCAACTCCGCCTGCCCCTCCCGGCGCAGGTTGGTGATGGGATAGCCTAGGTAGATCCTAGGTCTTTTAAAGCAGATGAGATCGAAGAAAGTCTGCGCCGGCTCGTCGTGCGCAATCAGGTAGTGCGGCACCCGCTCGTAGGCCGCCAGCATCTTGGAGATGAATACCTCCTGCTCCTGCCAGGCGATGATCTCCCCTGGCCGGAGGCGCCCGCGCCATTGCTCGCTCTCCTCGAGCCGGCGTTGTATCTGGTAGACGCTGTCCACCATCGTCGCGTAGAAGATGCCCTCTGGCTGGACAGGCGGGGCCAGGCGCAGGCCGGGCAGCGGCTCCTGCACGGCAGCCGACTCCGGGCTGGGCGTGCGGCGACGGGTCTCGTCGAACAGCAGCTTGAGGTAGTGGGTGTCCAGCCCGGGGATCAGGTGGCCCTTCCACCAGAAGCAGGCATGGGTGACCAGGATGGTGCACAGATCCGGTTCCCACAGCGCCGGATCGTTGACGACCTCGGTGAACGCGATGGCCCGCAGCTCGTGGAGCGCCTCGGGCGACATGTCGAGGATTGTCTCGGTGCGCACGACCATGCCCAGATCGCGCGCCCGGTCCAGCATCAACCGTCCCATGTCAACGTAGCGCAGGCGCTTGATGGGGGACGTCCATCTGCCCTCGCGCTGCTCCTGCGCGATGCGCGCCGTACCCTCCCCGATCATGCGCACGATGTGACCGGGCTTCCCGCCCGCCTCGGAAAGCCTCCCGCTGCCTGAGATGCCGGTTGTGATCACGATCATCGCCGCACCCCGCCTCTCACAGAGAGTATACGCTACGGCAGCGATTCCGTTACCTGAAGAGGTCCTCCGCTTCGCCGCGGACCAGGTCCGCGGCGCGCCCGTCCCCGGGGTGCTCCGCTCCGCGGACGAGCACCAGCGGTGTCCCTTCCGCGGCCTGGCCCTGGAGGAGGTTGGCCATCGCCGCGATCTCGTCGGCCACGGCCTCCACCGACACCCGCAACACGTAGCCGTACCGGTCCTCCTCGCCGATGAAGGATCGGAGTACCCTCAGTCCGGCGGCGCCGATCGCGGTGCCGGTCGTTCCCTGACGAAACGGGCGTCCGTGGCTGTCGTTGACGATCACGCCCACCTCGGCGCCGAAGGCCTCGCGCAGGCGGACGCGAAGGCCCTCTGCCGAGGCGTCGGGATCCGCGGGCAGAAGGGCCATCACATCGTCGCCAAGCCCTACGTTCGAGTGGTCCACGCCGGCGTTGGCGCACACGAAACCCAGCCGGTGCTCGGCGATGATCAACCCCGGACGGACCCTTCTCACGGCCCTCGACTCGCGCAGGATAACCTCGACCAGCCGCGGATCCTTGTCGGCTTCCGTCGCCAGCGCAACCGCGGCCGGGCTCGGGGTGACCGTGCGCAGGTCCACGACGCTACCTTCCGCCTTCGAGACTACCTTGTGGGCCACAACGACGACGTCCCCATCCTGGGGATCCAGGCCGGCACCGCGCAGCACCGCTATGATCGCTGCCCCGAGGTCGTCTCCAGGGCGGATCTCGGGAAACGGCTCCGGCGCCCAGGCCAGCAGCGTCTTCATCGGGGCCGGGCGTCGGGCGGCAGGTGCGCTATTCGGATGCCTAGGTGGCGCCGTTTGTAGCGCACGTTGAGCCCGATGAGAAGTACGGCCATGCCCTCGATTGTTGCAGCGGCAGCGAGCCGTCCAGCATCCACCCCCCGGGCGCCAATGGCGGAGGCCAGTTCGAGCACCCTGACGCGGGCGTCGGGGTCGTCCCCGCACACCAGCACGTCCTGATCCAGTGGACGGGTCAGGTCTGCGAGCAGGCGTGCCGAGAGCGTGTGAAACGCCGCCACCACGCGCGCGCCTGGTGCCAGGGCCTGGGTCTCGACCGCGGCCGATCCCCCTGGAGGGGGCACGAACGTGAACCCGGGTCCAATGGGCACCGTGGCGTCCACCACGATCTTCCCGGACAGCGGCCCGGCTAGCCCTTCGACAAACGCGGCATGCCCTTCGAGGGGAATCGCCAGCACGACGATCCCCGCCGCGCCCACCGCGTCGGCGTTCGCGGCCCCGCGCACGCCCGGGAGCCCAAGCCGCGCGGCGGCCTCGGCCGCGCGGCCGGCGTCCCGCGATCCGATCACTACCTCAACGCCGGCTGCACCCAGGCGCACCGCAAGGCCGCGGCCCAGGTCGCCCGTACCGCCGAGGATGGCCACAGGTCCCAAGATACTGCTCACCCCTCTCGCTGTGGTCCGGCAATCGCCAGCGCGTAGCCGTCCGTGGAGAATCGCCGGATCGCTTCCACGATGGCATCCCTGCTGATGCCGCCGATGATCTCAGGATACCGCTCAACGTAGTCCAGGCCCAGCCCGAACAGCTCAATGTCTGCCAGCGTCTGTGCGATCCCCTGGTTGGTTTCAAGGCGGACGGCCAGGGAGCCGACCAGGTAGGTCCTGGCATCGGCCAGTTCTTCGTCGCCAGGGCCGTCGCGCTGCAGTTGCTCGATCTCGTGCGTGATCGCGGCGATCGCGCGCTCCAGGTTGGATGGATGGACGCCTGCGCGCACCCACCAGGGACCGGCCAGCAGGCCGGCGCGCAGATCGCTGTAGGCGTAGTAGGCCATCCCCTGCCGCTCGCGGACGTTCTCGCCGATCCGCCCCATCATTCCAAGCTGTCCCAACAGCAGATTCGCCAGCATCACCGCGTAGTAGTCAGGATCGGTGCGTGCGACCCCGTGCGTACCCAGGACGAGGTCGGCCTGGCTCTTGCCCGGCAGCACCGACTCCTCGCGCCGGATGCCGGCGGGCTCAAGCGGCGCCGGGAAGTCGGGAATCGTCCACCCCCCGCAGGGGGGCCACCGCCCGAACGAGTTGGCCACGAGGTCGGTCGCGCGGAGTGGATCCACGTCCCCGACCACCACCACGGCGGCCGCCTCTGGGCGCAGGTGCTCCGCGTGAAACGCCCGCAGATCATCTGGGGTCAGCGACGCCAGGACCGATTCCTCGCCGTCGGGATCTTGGCCGTGCGGGTGCCCGGCAGGATAGGCAATCCGGCGAAATGTGCGCTCAGAGGTCTGCCGCGTGTCCAGCGAGTTCACCCGTGAGGCGGTGATGAGCTCTCCGCGCACCCGCTCAACCTCCTCGTGGGGAAAAGCGGGCTCGGCCAGCACCTCGGCAGCGGCGTCCAGGAGAGCCGGCGCATCGTCCGCCAGGGCTCTGCCTGAGATCACCACGGTTTCGAGCCCGGGCGCCACCGCCAGGCCTGCGCCGATCGCGTCGAGATCCTCGGCGAGTTGCGGCCCGCTGCGCCGGATGGTCCCACGCATCAGGGTTGAACCGGCGAACCTGGCCAGCCCTGGCCGGTCGCCGTCGAAGATCGCGCCGGCCTTCACATATCCGTGGATCGCCACGGCGCCTGAATCCGGAGAAGGCCTCACCAGGCAGATCAGGCCGTTGGGAAGCTTCGTTCGGGCCACATGCCTGGCCGCGATGGGCGGGGTCACGCGGCCACCTCGCGCGCCTGGCCGTCTTCTGGCAGGTACCATCCCACGGTGCGCCGGCGATCGGACAGGTATGTGCGCGCGACCCGGGCCACATCGTCGGCCGAGACGTGCTCCACGGCCTCGACCAGGACGTTGAAGGTCTCCGGCCGGTCCACCGCCGCAAACGCGCCCAGGGCCATCGCGCGGCGGGAGACCCCATCGCGCAGATACACGAACTGGGCATGCGCCTGACGCTTGACCCTGGCCAGCTCGGCGCCGTCCGCGGGCTCATCGTGCAGCCGCGCGACTTCTCGGTTCACCGCTGCCTCGATCGCGCCTGCCTCGACGCCGCTGCGCGCCGTGGCGCTGATGCGGAGCAGCGTGGGGTCTACGCTCGGCATGAGTCCTGATCCGACCTCGGTAGCCAGGCCGCCGTCCACCAGGGCGCGGTACAGGCGGCTGCTGCGGCCGCCGGTGCCGCCGTCGAACGGGACCACGCCCTTGAAGCCGGAGAGGACGCCGTCCAGGACCAGGAGCGCGGGCAGGTCCGGGTGACCGGCGCGTGGCGCGTGGAAAGCCATCTGAAGCAGGGCCGTGGCGCCGCCCGGCCGCCGCAGGACCACGCGACGCTCGCCTTCTTGCTCGGGCTCCTCCGCGCGCACCGCAGGGACTGGGCCGCCTGCCTGGATGGGACCGAAGGCATCCTGGATCAGCGCGGCTATCTGGAATGTGTCGAAATCCCCAACCGCAACCGCGATGGCATTCGACGGGTGGTAGTAGGTGCGGTAGTGGTGGTAAAGGTCGTCCCGGGTGATGGCGAGCAGATCTCCCTTCCAGCCGATGACCGGCTGACGGTACGGGTGCGCCTTGAACGCCAGCGCCTCCACCTCCTCTCGCAGGTAGTAGGCCGGGTAGTTCTCGGCCCCCTCCCGCTCGGAGATGATCACCGTCCGCTCGCTGGCAACGACCTCGGGATCGAAGATCGTGTTCTGCATCCGGTCGGCTTCCAGGCGCACGGCAACCCCAATGTGCTCAACCGGCATCACCTCGAAGTAGGCGGTGTAGTCCTTCCAGGTGAAGGCGTTCCAGCGACCGCCCAGCCGATCAATGAGCCGCGTCAGCATCCCAGACGGGTGCGCCGGCGTCCCCTTGAACAGCATGTGCTCGACCCAGTGCGAGATGCCAGTGTAGCCGGAGGGCTCGTTGCGACTGCCCACCCTGTACCAGACCCAGAACGTGGCCACGGGCGCCGCGTGCGCCTCCTGGATGAGCACCTGCAGCCCGTTGGGCAGCGTTGTCGCGTACACTTCCTGCATCCTGTCACTCCTCGCCGATGAGCGGCCCGAGGCAAACCGTGGGCGCGGGGCCGTCCTACATTCGCCCGTGGCCGCGCGCTCCCCTGCCAGGAGCCGGACCCCGTGACCGCGTATCCCCGAGGAGATGCTCACCCTCAGTCCCGCGGCCATCGCCCGCCACCGGCGTGCCATCCTGCGCCCGCACCGCGTCCGCGACCGTCGGGGCGCGCTACGATTCATCAACGATCTGGGTTTCTGCTTCGCCTTCACCGGCGGGCCGGGCGGCCTGCCCGGGCTGTTCGATGTCCTGGCCACCCGTAGCACCGACCGCATGTGGTCCTGGGCCTGGCGCTGGAAGGACGAACTCGCCACCGGCAGGAGGGCTTACTACGGCAAGGCCATCCGCCGCAAGCCTTCGTACATCTCACTGGAGGTGCTGCCGTCTTTCTATGCCCTCTCGGGCAACACGGGCGAGCCCGACGATCACCTGCAGGCCTACCGCGAAGGCCGGCTCAGTCTCCTGGCCAAGACCCTGTGCGACGCGATCTTAGCAGTGGGCCCGGTCTCCACCTGGATGCTGCGCCGCAGGTTCGTGGCGCGGGGAGAGAGCGGGGCACGGTTTCACCGGGCCCTGGATGATCTCCAGGAGCGCTTCCTCATCGTGAAGGCGGCCGAGGTGGAAGGCCGGGGCGGATACTCCTTCATATGGGACGCCTTCCACCGGTGGATGCCGCATGCGGTGGAAGCGGCCGGGAGCCTGGCGTCGGAGGACGCGGCCGCCACAGTGCTGGAACGGTACGTCAGGATCGTCGGAGCGGCCTCGGAGGGCGAAATGGCGGCGATGTTCGGGTGGAGCCCACGAGTGGTGGGGCGGGCCGCGGCGCGGGCCGGGCTCAACCCAGTGGAAGTCGGTGGCCACATCCTCTGGACCATCCCTAGCCTGTGGCGCTGACAGCGGTGGTCGGCTTGCACCGGAATGCGCAGACTACATCCGCATGGCCATCGGCAGCATAAACAGGGCGATATTCGCGGCTGCCAGAACCACCAGCAGAACCGCGTAGGGCAGGAAGGTACCCCACTTCTTCGCGCCGCTGTAATTGCTGCAGGTAATGCGATAGGCAACATACAGTGATCCGACGAAACCCAGAACGATCAAGACGTACTGCAGTACCTGAATGGTGGAATTGCTCACCAATGCCGGGGATGCGCCAAGTGCTACTTCCTGGCGGCAGTTGAAGCAAAAGCGAGCAACGCGACCGGGATCAGCATAGAGATGATGAAGGTAATGCTGAAATTCACGGTGTAGCTTGGCGTACCGGTCAGGTTCTGAAGCCAACTCAAG
>CAYLKW010000105.1:0-7938 GCA_964384245.1 uncultured bacterium | reverse complement strand
CGGTCCTGGGTGTAGAACGCGGCTGGCTGGGCCTTGCCCGCGCGCTCCAGCCCGGCGCGGGCAAACCGGTTGCGCACCTCGGGAGAATCGAGCGTCAGGCCCTTCCGGCGCTCATCCTCGGTCGGCTCCTTCGGCACGATGTCCAGCAGCACGGTGGGCACGCCGACGTTGGCCAGGTGCGCGGCGACAGTGCTGCCCATGACACCCGCGCCCAGGACGGCGGCACGGGCAAGACGTGGCTTGCGACTGGTTGCGGACATAGCGGGTGGGGTCATTGAGGGGGTCACCTTCCTGTTCTCAGGTGACTTACCGTATGTACTTCGCCGAGCTATGCGCATCCTCCTTGCGGGGACGCGGACGAGTTCCGCAACTCCTTCGAGTCATCTCCCAGGAGAGAGCCAGGGTCCGGACGCAGGCCGGGGGACCCTGCCGCCAGGAAGAGCCGTATGCGGGAAAGCCGCACGTACGGATCTGTGAGGGCGAAGGCCGCATGGCTGAGCCACTCGACCCCCCAGAGGACGGTCAACTGCAGGATATCTTCGTACGCCCAGTAGACAGATGGCATTTCGCGCAGTAGGATGTAATTGGTAAACTCAGGTGGGGAGGCGACTTGTGGCCATAAGGAAGGCGCGCGGCTCGACGAGAAAGGTCCCGGCGCGGCGGGCTTCGGCCGGGGAGATCCCACGAGAGAGGGTCATGGCGGGCGAGCTCACGGCGGAGTTGGAACGCGCTCCGCGCCCGCTGCTGGAGGCCATCCGCAACACAATCCGTGCCAGCCGTGATGACGTCAAGACCGCCATCCTGACCCGTTCGCTGAGTCTGACCCGGCGGGCGATGGAGGATGTCCCTCAAAGCACGCTCGTAGAGGCCGTGGCAGCCAGCACGGATCAGGAAGCCATGCTGCGGATCCTGGAAGCGCCCGAGATGGCCGCGCCAGCAATCGACATCGCGGCCATCGACGCCGCTCGCGTGGCAGGGATCGAGGCCCGCGATCAGCTCCTCACCGCCCATGGCGGGTCATGGTTGGTGGAACGGGTGGCAAAGTACCTGAGCCTGACCCGTCAAGCAGTCGACAAGCGCCGCCGGGCGAACAAGCTCATCGGCCTCGCAGTGGGGCGCCACGGCTACCTCTATCCGGTCTGGCAGTTCGGCCGGAACGGCACCGTGCCCGGATTGGAGGAAGTGCTGGAGGTGCTGGGCCGGCATGACCCGTGGTCGCAGGTCATCTTCATGCTGAGCCCCAACGATCGTCTAGATGGCATGACCCCGCTGGAGGCACTGAGGAAGGGGCAGATCGAGAACGTAAGGATCACCGCCTCATTGTTCGGAGAGCATGGCGCGGCCTAGCGCAGGGGGCCCGGACGCCCTCGGAGGCCCTCCTGCAGACGTGAGGGAGCGGTTGCTGCCGCTCACCTCATACACCGACGTTGCGTACCGGGTGTACTGGCTCGACCGAGATCCCAGGTACTTTGGGAAGGGCAGAGTCTTTCGCTTTGATGATCCGTTGGGCGACTATGGGGTGATGTACGCTGCCGTCACACCTGAAGGGGCCTTCGCCGAGGCGCTACTGCCGCGCTCCGGCGTGCTGACACCCGTGGGCGCAGAGGGAGGTACCGTTCCGGTCTCCGGGGCGATGATCGACGCTTGCGGGTTGGCACGGGTGACTCTTGCAAGTCCTATCCAGTGCGTCGACCTGACCGGTGCGCACTTGGCCTCGATCGGCGCGGACGCGAGCATCGCCACCGGCCCATGGAGGATTTCGCAACAGTGGTCGCGGGCCTTCTTCACCCACCCCTCACAGCCGGACGCGATCCTGTACCGCAGCCGGCGGGATCCGTCGTCGCTGTCGCTCGCCATCCATGAGCGGGCCGGGCCGAAGACTGCAGTGACCCCGCTGGGCGGGCTGTCCGAGCCGCAGCACGCGGGGCTGATGGCCGCGATCATTCGACGCTATCGCGTCGTGATTGTCGTTAGTCGATGAGGGAATTCCAATGGAACCCCTGGGTAGTCCACTGCAGGGGCCCGGCGCGAGCGTGGAGGAGATGTGTCAAATGTGCCCTGATACCTTCATAGAGTCTGCAACTTCGACTTGCGCAAGTCCGGGGAAGAGCTGACCGAAGCCCTACCTCGGCGTCAGGAGCAGCCTTCCGGCAGCGGCCTGCTCGATCTTCTGCCGCGAGAACAGCAGCGGCACGTACTCTCCCCGCGCCCAGAGCGCCGCGAAGTCCCGGTAGTGCCGGTGGAAGGGCAGGCCACTCTGCCCTGTGGTGTGGATGACCAGCGACCGGTCCCAGTCCGCGGTGTCCAGGATCTGTCGGTACGAGGCCACGACCAACTGCTTGAATGGTTCCTCAGGGTTGAAGGCGCCGTTGTTTACGGTGAAGGCGTCGCCGCCCACCTCCGGGGTCGTTGTGTTGAAGATCCAGGCCAGGGACTTGATGCGTCCGATGGGATGGACGAAAGTCGTCTGGTGCAGCCTTCCCCACCGCCACTTGTCGCGGTTGGGTCCGAGTCGCGCCTCCAACGTCCGCACCGCATCGCGCAGGGCGCTCTCCACCAGACGGTCGCGGCTGCCCCGCCACCAACCGGATGCCGGATCGCGCAGCAACACGAGCAGCGTCTGCACCGCCCCCTCGTACTGACGCAGGTAGCGGGCGAAGACCGCCTCGTCGAGCGGCGTCCGAAACACCTCCCGGATCAGGGCGTCCAGGAGCGCCTGGTAGACGGCCGCAGGCCGGCTGGAGGGAGCGAGCACGCCATCCCACGCGAGCAGCTCGGCGAAGAGCGGCTGCAAGGCGGGGTCGAGGATTCGCACCGGGCGCAGCGCCTCTACGAGCGCCTGCCCGGGCAGCGAGGTCACGTCCATGTGGATGCGCCCGAAGGTCTGGGCCGAGTGGGTGCCTTCGGAGAGAAGCGCCGTGATGCGCCGCGCGCGGTAGCCCACGTCCCAATCACGGCCCAGGAAGTGCGGATAGCCCTGCGGCGCGATGCGGTTGTTGGCGGTGACCATGAACCCGTCGCGTCGGTGGGCGCTGGGGAGCTCCTCGAACGGCAGCCATCCGGCCCACTCGTGCTCGCCGGTCCACCCGGGCACAGGCACCGCCCCTGTCCCCTTGGCCCGCACCGGGATGCGCCCTGGCATCTGGTAGCCGATCTCGCCGTTGCGGTGGGCGAAGACGAAGTTCTGGGATGGCGCGTCCCACGCGCGCAGCGCCTGGCGGAACTCCTCCCAGGTGGACGCGCGGTTGATGCCGTCCACCGACTCGATGATGGTGCTCGACTCCAGCGCGGTCCAGCGCAGCGCCAGCGGGGCGTGCAGCCCGCGCACGACGTTGTTGAGGATCGGACCGTGGCGCGTGACGCGCACGATCTCGACGGCCGGTTCGGTGCGGCCCTTGACCTTGATCGTCTCGCGGACGACCGTCGCGGGAAGCCACGCTCCCTTGTAGAGGTATCGCGCCGGGTCCTCGGGGTGGAATCGCTCGAGGTAGAGATCCTGAACGTCGGGGTTGGCGTTGGTCACGCCCCACGCGATGTCGCGGTTGTGCCCGATGATGACGCCGGGCACGCCCGGAAACGTAGCCCCGGCCACATCGTAGGGCCCGCCGCTCAGGTGCATCAGGTACCAGATGGAGGGCATCTGGGCTTCCAGGTGCGGGTCGTTGGCCAGCAGCGGCCGGCCCGTGTCCGTGCGGTTACCGGCAACTGTCCAGTTGTTGCTGCCTATGCCCGGCAGGCCGCGCAGGCCCAGTCCCGGCAGGTGCCACCCGCCGGTGATGATCGGGGCATCGGCCGGATACCCGGGCAGCAGCCGTTCCAGCGCGCCGTCGCCGAACCGTTCGAGGAGCTGCTGGCGCAGTATCTCCACCCGCCAGTCGCCGCCCAGCACCCATGCCATCAACTTGCCGTAGGACAGGCTGTCGGTGGGGGTCCAGGGCTCCGGGGTGAAGCGCAGCAGCGTGAACTCAATCGGAAGCCGGCCGCGCGCGCCCGCGATGAAGGCGTTCACCCCGGCGGCGTAGGCGTCCAGGTTCTGCTTCGTCTGCGGGCTGACCGCGCCCAGGTGCGTCTCGGCGACGCGCCTCAGGCCGATCGTGCGCAGGAACCGGTCGGTCGGCAGCGCCGCCTCGCCAAAGATCTCGGCCAGCCGGCCGGAGGCGGTGCGGCGGTTGAGCTCCATCTGCCAGAGGCGATCCTGCGCGTGCACGAAGCCCTGCGCGAAGAACAGGGCGCGGGAGGAACGCGCGAAGAGGTGAGGGATTCCCCACCGGTCGCGCACGACCTCTACGGGATCGCCCAGACCGGCGACACGCACCGTTCCAGAGACCTGGGGGAACGGACGCCGTGCCACGTAGACGCCGGCTCCACCGGCGACGGCGGCCACGACCAGGACCAGCACCAGCAGTACGAGCAGCAGGCGGCGCATACAGCACCTCGTCGGTGAAGCGTGGTCGCCGCTGTCTTCGCCCCGCGGCCCGGTCCTCCTCTGGTGCCTGCGAGTTCCGGCAGGTAAGATAGGGCCGAAGTTCCGTCTGGGGGATTGATGCTAACACCTGAGGGGACAACCGGTTCAGGCAAGGTTCGCGCAGCCGGCATCTCGCTGGCAGCCGGCGTGGCAATCCTCGGGCTCAAGGTGGCCGCCTACATGGTCACCGGATCGGTGGCGCTGCTCTCCGACGCCGCGGAGTCGGTGGTCAATATTCTGGCGGCCAACATCGCGCTGGTGAGCCTGCTGGTCGCGGTGCGCCCCCCAGACGATAGCCATCAGTACGGCCACGCCAAGGCCGAGTACGTGAGCAGCGCCACCGAGGGGGCGATGATTGCGGCGGCCGGCGGTTGGATCGTGCTGACCGCGGCCAACCGGCTGCTCAACCCGCAACCACTGGTCCACATATCTGTTGGCCTCTATCTGCTGGCGGCTAGCACTGTCTTGAACCTGGCCGTCGCGCTCTACCTGGTGCGCGTGTCGCGCGCCGGGCGGTCAATCGCCCTCGAGGCGTCGGCCAGGCACCTCCTGTCGGACGTCATCACCTCCGTGGGCGTATTCGCCGGGCTGGGCCTCGTGGCCGCCACCGGCTGGATGCCTCTGGACGCGATCGCAGCCATAGTTGTAGGCGCCAACATCGGCTGGATGGGGTTGGTGCTATTCCGGCGTTCAATCAGTGGCCTGATGGATGCCCGGTTCCCTCCCGATGAAGAGGCCAAGATCCGGACGGTGCTCGACGCGCACAGGGGCGAGATCGTTGAGTACCACGCGTTGCGCACCCGTCAGGCCGGCGCCGACCGGTTCCTCGACGTACACCTAGTGCTGCACAGGTCGCTTTCGGTCGGCCAGGCGCACTTGATCTGCGATGACCTCGAGCACCACCTGGAGGAGGAGTTGCCAGGCGTGGACGTGACGATCCACGTGGAGCCGTGCGACGCCTCCTGCGCCGTGTGCCCGCATCCGGCGCAGGGTGCACGCTCAAGCGAGGCGCGGTAGGGCAGATGGGCGATCACCGCCCGTGGTTTGCCGGGTATCAAGACCGCGTCGAGGGACGGTTGCGGGCCTGGCAGGGCATGGGGTTCTCGCGGCGGCTGTGGGCCCGTGATCCGACCCTGTGGTCAGCCGGGCCTGTGCCCGAGCTAGCCGACCGCCTGGGATGGCTCACCCTCCCAGAAGCTATGCGCGAGAGGCTCGACGACCTGGTGGACTTCGCGCGCGAGGTGGCAGAGGCCGCCACGCGCCACGTCGTGCTGCTGGGGATGGGCGGATCGAGCATGGCCCCCGAAGTGTTCCAGCACACATTCGCTCCGGCGGCCGGCGCTCCCGGGTTGGTCGTCCTCGACAGCACCCACCCGGCGGCCGTTCGCCTGATCGAGTCGCAGATTGACCTCGAGCGGACGCTCTTCGTGGTTTCCAGCAAATCGGGGACCACGACCGAGACGCTCTCGCTCTTCAGGTACTTCTGGCGCCGCGTCAGCCAGACGGAGGCACGGCCTGGCGACAGGTTCGTTGCCATCACCGATCCGGGGACGCCCCTTGAGGAGCTGGCCCGGGAGCGTGCATTTCGCCGCACGTTCCTGGGCCCGGCTGACGTGGGCGGGAGGTACTCCGCGCTCTCCGTGTTCGGGCTGGTGCCCGCGGCGTTGATTGGCGTAGATGTGCGCCGGTTGCTCGACCGGGCAGAGTGGATGGCCGCGGAATGCGGGCCCACGGTGCCCGAGCCAGTCAGTCCAGGCCTGGTCCTGGGGGCCGCGCTCGGCGAACTGGCGTTGGCCGGGCGCGACAAGGTGACCTTCCTGGCTTCGCCATCGCTGGCAGGCCTGCCGGCCTGGATCGAGCAACTCGTCGCCGAGAGCACCGGTAAGGACGGGAAGGGTATCGTCCCGGTGGTGGACGAACCGCTGGGCCGACCGGAGCAGTACGGCCCTGATCGGGTCTTCGTCCACCTGCGCCTCGCCGGTGACGAGGCGCCCGGTCTGGACGCCCTGGTCGGCGCGCTTGAAGCTGCCGGCCATCCTGTTGCCCGCCTGCGCCTGGCAGAGATGGCAGACCTTGGGGCTGAGTTCTTCAGGTGGGAGGTGGCGGTGGCCGCGGCCGGGGCGATTCTGGGCATCCATCCGTTCAATCAGCCCGACGTGCAACTGGCCAAGGATCTGGCAAGGGAGGCCATGGCAGGGGCGGCGGCCGTCACCGCGGAACCTCCGGCTTTTGTTCCAGGAGCGCCAGCCGGCGCGATCAACGCGTGGGCGGCGCAGTTGCGTCCGGGCGACTACCTGGGGCTGCAGGCGTTCCTGGCGCCGGATGAAGCCACTACCACGGCCCTGCAGGAGCTGCGACGTGCCGTCCGCGACCGGTGGGGCGTGGCCACTACCCTTGGGTACGGCCCTCGCTTTCTGCACTCGACCGGGCAGTTGCACAAGGGCGGACCGCACACCGGGGCCTTCGTGCAGATCGTTGACGCCCCAGAGGAAGACCTGCAGGTACCGGAAGTGGCGTACACCTTCGGTGAGTTGATCAGGGCCCAGGCCCTGGGTGATCTGCAGGCCCTGCGGCGGCGCGGCCGCCGGATCGTGCGGGTGCGGTGGTAGGCCAACTGACCCCTGCCGTGCGTCCGTTCCCGGACGTGGCGTCCCTTTGCCGCGTGGCCTCCCGCGAGTTGCGCGACAGGATCGCGTCTGCCCTGGCGGTCCGCCCCTGCTACTCCATCGTCCTCTCTGGCGGCAGGACTCCGCGCGAACTATACCGCGCCCTGGCGACCGACTTCCGGGACGAGATCCCCTGGGACCGGGTGCGTTTCTTCTGGGGCGATGAGCGCTACGTGCCGGCGGACGATCCGCGCAGCAACTACCGCCTTGCGCGGGAGGCGCTGCTGAACCACGTGCCGCTCCCGCCACAGAACGTCCACCCCATGCCCACCGATCTTCCTGATCCGGAAGATGCCGCGGATGTCTATGCAGAGACCCTGCGGGCGCACTTCTCCGGGCCCTGGCCGCGCTTCGACCTAGTGCTGCTGGGCCTGGGGAGTGACGGGCACACCGCTTCCCTCTTCCCTGGTTCTCGGGCAGTCGCGGAGAAGGAACGATGGGTGATGGCGGTTCGGGCGCCGGTCAAACCATTGCGACGGTTGACGCTCACCTTGCCCGTGATCAACCGCGCACGAATGGTCTGGTTCCTGGTCTCAGGAGCAGAGAGGGCCTCCGCCCTGCGCAGCGTGCTCGTTGGGTCGCCTGCGCCGCAGCGGTGCCCGGCGGCTGGTGTCCGCCCTATCAACGGAGGGGTGACCTGGTGGGTTGACGCTGCCTCGGCCGCGAAGCTGAGGCTGCCGGCGCGATCGTGTACCGGTGTCTAGTGCACCGGGCCCTTGAAGTCCCCGGGCTTGACCCGTTCGAGGAACTTCCGGAACTCCCCAGGGTCCAGCTCGTCGCTCAGCGCTTCCGGGTGCTCCGCGCCTT
>CAYLKW010000104.1:0-8081 GCA_964384245.1 uncultured bacterium | reverse complement strand
GCGCGGAGGATCTGCGAGGCGCGGATCTTCACCTCGCGCACACCGGACTCGGGCACCTGGCACTCCCCACGAGTGGTCACATCTGTGAATACATCCACATTGTGCACGTGGAGTTGGGCGATTTCAACGCGACGCGCCCGATGCTACGCCCTTACCTCCTGCCGCTGGAACGCCACGTAGGCGCCCGCGAACAGCATGATCACGGTGGCGATAAGCCCAGTGAACTGGGGCCAGACCAGCAGCAGGCTCTGCGAGAGCGGTAGTAGCGTGCCCCGCACCGCGCCTTCCAGTTGCGTGATCAGCACCGGACCCAACGCGCGCACGTCAGGATTGAGCAGCGCCAGCACGGTCTCCGAGTAGAGCGTGTTGGGCGAGAGCCGCGAGAGGAACAGGCGGAAGTTGGCAAGGGCCAGCTCCGTCTCCGGTCCGCCCGTGGCGGTCGCGCTGATGATGTTGAAGAACAGGCCAGCCAGGATCTCCCAGAACACCGCGAAGAAGAGCCAGACCGCAATCGCCGCCATGGCCGAGGTGGCCGGCTGGCGAAACACCACCGAGAACAGCATCGCCAACGCCAGCCACACCCCGCCGTAGGCCAGGGTGGCGAGGACAAACGCGAGACCTCGCGCCACCTCACGACCCTCCGGCAAGACGCCCAGCCGCAGGATGCCCAGGCCTGTCACCAACAGCCACAGCGCGATCAGGGTGATGCCCAGTGTGAAGATCCCTGCCAGGAACTTGCCCAGCAGCACGGCGTCGCGGTAGATGGGCTGCGCCAGCACCCGGCTGAGCGTTCGGCGCATGTACTCGCCGTTGATCGCGTCGAACGCCAGCGCGATGGCCACAAGCGGGATCAGGAAGCCCATGAAGGCCACGAACGAGGGCAGGGGATCCTGAGCGGAGGTTAGGATCTTGAGGTACAAGAAGGGATCCTCCCCGATGGTCTGCCGCAGGGTCTGCGTGGCGGCGAACACCGTGCCTATCGCGGTTAGGAGGATCAGGCCTTCCAGCAGCCGCATCCGGATGCTGGAGAGGTGATCGGCCATCTCCTTGAGCAATATGGCCCCCAGGCCGGTCCAGGGGGAGCCTCTACGCTTCATGGCGGGCCTCCTGGAAGTAGCGTGAATAGACGTCGTCCAGGGTGGCGCGTTCCAGGCTCAACCCGAGGAGTTGGCCGCCACCGGCCACCACCCGACGGGCTACCTCGGCGCGACAGTCCTGTTGGGCTTCCACCCGGCAGGAGCCCGGGCGTTCCTGCACAACGCGCACGATGCCCGGTATCCCGTTCAGCAGGCGCTCCAGGCCGTCGCCCGTGGCTTCCACGGCGATGCGGTAAGCGCCGCCCAGCACCCGCTCGCTCAGGGCGTCCACGCTGCCCTCGAGGACCAGCCGTCCCTTGTGGAAGAGACCCACCCGGTCGCAGACCGCCTGCACCTGTTGGAGCAGGTGCGAGGACAAGAGCACCGTGATGCCCCGCGCCTTCAGCCCACGGATCATGGACAGGAACTCGTGGGCGGCCTCGGGATCCAGGCCCATGGTGGGCTCGTCCAGGATCGCCACCTGAGGCCGTTTCAGGAGCACCTCGGTCAGCCCCAGCCGCTGGCGCATGCCGCGTGAGTACGTCGCCACGGGCCGGTCACCCACTTCCGAGAGCCCCACCGCGGCCAACGCTTCGTCAATGCGCGCCTCGCCCTCGCGGCCGGGGATCCCGTTGAGGCGCGCGGTGTACCGCATGTTCTCGCGCGCGGTCAACTCGTCGTAGAACCCGACCGAGTCGGGCATGTAGCCCACCCGCCGCTTCACCTCGAGCGGGTTGCGCAGGGGATCCTCTCCCAGCACCCGTGCCCACCCGGCGTTCGGCTCGGTAAGGCCCAACAGCATCAGGATGGTCGTCGTCTTCCCCGAACCGTTGGGTCCCAGCAGGCCGAAGACCTCTCCGGCCTGCAGACGAAGGTTCAGCGACTCGACGGCCACGATCGGGCCGTAGTGCTTGGTCAGCCCCTGTGTTTCAATTACCGTGCTCATCTCCGTCCGTAGCGCGAAACCACCAGGCTGACGACGCCCAGGGCGACCGCGATGACGATGACGCCCACGATCCCCCACAGCGTCGAGGTGAACACCGTGACACGGAAATCGGCCGACGACGACGAGTCGCCCGCAGTAGCCCGCAGCGTGAGCATGTAGTCGCCCGCGATCGCCTTGGATGAAGGCCGCACGGTCGCGGTTACCTGCGTCTCACCCTTGGGCGCGATCTCCTCGATCCGCGACGGATCGAACTTCACCGACCACCCGGTGGGCTCGTACGAGGAAACCTCGACCCCGCGCGCAGGCGCGCTGCCCCGGTTCTTGACGACCACCTTGATCGGCGTGTCCCGCCCAGCGTATGCCCGTCCGGACAGCCTGCCCTCAGGGGTAGTGATCGAGAGATCGGGGCGGCCTGTAACCTCGATGGTGAGCTTGACCTCTGCCCTGGCCTCGCCGCTGATGGCCCGGACGCTGAGCGCGTGCGTCCCGGCAGGCACATCTTGGGGAAGGGTGACCTCCGCGTCCAGGTCGCGCGACTCACCTGCCTTCACCGGTAGGCTCGTAACCTGCTGGCTGGCGAAGGCGGGCGTGAATGCCACCTGGAAGCCCTTGGGCATCTGCGCCTCCAGGCTGACCAGCATGTCCTTCTCACTCTCATTCTTGAGCGTCAGGCGGTAGCGGAAGCTGGAGGTACCTGGCCCCCGGAGCACCGGAAGCTCAGCCTGCAATTCGAGGCGGCCCGGCTGGACCTGTCCCAGCGTGAGCGCCAGCGGCAACTCCGCCGTGACGCCCTGGCCCTGCGCTGCCAGCACGAACCGGTAGGTTCCGGCCCTGGCGCCTGACGGCGGGTCGAGCCGGATACTCAACGACGCTTCCTGATCGGTTCCAACCGCCACCGCGGTCACGGCGCGGCCTGCGCCGAGGAAGCTGGCCTTCCACCCAGGCACGCCCTTGGCCACCTCCAGCGTCACGACCTGTGGCGCCAGCCCGTAGTTCTTGACCGTGAGCGCCAGCGTGACCGTCTCGCCAGCCCGCACTGTCTGGCTGGGATACGGCGTTGAGAGCCCAAGACCCCGGTATCCCGGGGTTGACTCAGGGCTGGGAGCGGCGACCGCAATGCTGGGAGCGCTCATGGACAGCGCTAGCCCCGCGGTCAGGATCAGGATCAACATGCGCGGCATCTACAACACCTCCGAGGATCTCGAGCATCGCGGGCCGGTGGCCCACAGGAACGGTATCCGGTTCTGTATTCTCCGGCTTATTCCCGTCCAATGCAAGGGGGGGGCTGACCGCTGACGGACTCCTGTGAAACCCCGAGGGGACGGCCATCTCGCGGACGCCGCGGCAGCGTCCCCACCGTCCCCTCCGCCCGGACCGCCAGGCTATCGTGGCGGGCGGTTCTCTCCCGGCTCTCTCATGTCCCCGGCATCCAGTGGTTCGTTGCGCTCCCGGCGCACGAAGAGCCGCCGGGCCATCTCCAGCCCCAGCGCCCGGATCTGATGCCCGATCTGCAGGGTGATCGGCCCGCCGAGCGCAGTTGTCTCCCTGACCACAAGGGCGGTTCCAGGAATCAGGCCCAACTCAACCAGGTGCGTCACGAACGGCTCGTCCTCTTCTGGGATGCCGACGAGCACGGCGTGGTCCCACACCCCAAGTTGGGCAATGGTGACCAGTGACTGGACAGGCGGCGCGATGTCGCCTGGGATCGGCAGGCCGTGCGGGCAGGTCGCCGGATGACCCAGCACATCGGCCATGCGCGCTTCGACCTCGGGGCTGATGACGTGCTCGAGCTTGCACGCCTCGGCGTAGACCTGGGGCAACTCTATCCTCAAGATGTCCGAGAGCAGCCGCTCGGCAAGACGCAGCCGCCGAACCACGCGGGTGGCGGTCTGCATCCCCTGCGGGGTCAGCGTGTGCCCTTCCCCTGTCACGGACTGCAGGAGGCCCTGGGCCTCGAGTCGCTTCAGCATCTCGTACGAAGCCGGCGGCGAGACGGCCATGTACTCGGCCACCTTCGAGATCGTGACCGGCGGCGCGGTCTGCGCCAGGGTGTAGACCGCCTTGAGGTACATCTCGGTCCGTTCGGTTTTGGATATGTCGTGGACGGTCATCGGCAGAGCTCCCTGCTACGACCCTGGAAGGTATGTTGCGCGTCCGGCCGTCCAAATCCCTGCAGGCCGTCCCTTGTTGCACCCCTGCGGCTCTGGTACGCTTCGCGTGTCATGAGGGCGGCGCGCGGGTGGCTGCTGGATCTGGGCGGGGACCCCGTTCCCTTCGCCGAGGCATGGGCGTTGCAGAAGGACCTGGTGGCCGCGCGCCAGCGCGGCGAGATCCCGGACGTGCTAGTGCTGTTGGAGCACCTGCCCGTGGTGACCGTCGGTCGCAGCGGAAAGCCGGAGCACCTCCGCGCGACGCGCGAGGAGTTGGCGTCGGCGGGCATTGAGTTGTTTCGGGTAGAGCGTGGCGGCAGCGCGACGTACCACGGTCCGGGGCAGCTTGTGGGTTATCCGATTGTGGATCTCGGGGCGATGGGCCGGGACGTCGTTCGATACATGAGGACGATGGAGGAGTCTCTCATCCAAACGCTGGAGCGTTTCGGTATTGCGGCAGCGCGGGAGAGGGGGTATCCCGGCGTATGGGTCGGGGGCGCCAAGATCTGCTCCGTGGGCGTGGCGGTCAAGCGAGGGGTTACAATGCACGGGTTCGCTCTCAACGTGACCACCGCGCTCGACGCGTTCTCGCTGATCAACCCGTGCGGCCTGGACCGCCCTGTGACCTCGATGAGCGCGATCCTGGGGCGTCCGGTGGAAACCATCGAGGTGCGCCGGATCTATCCAGAGCAGTTCAGCCGCGCGTTCGGCATCGAACTCGCCCCGGTCACGATCGTGGAACTGGAAGCCGCCCGCGCCGTGGTGTAGGATCGTACCATGTCTAGCGCCTCCAGGCGATCTGCGGCCTCCTTGCATCCCGCGTTGCCCGACCTGCGCATTGTGCCCTCGGCGTCGCTGCTGCTGCACGAGGAGTGCGACCCCGGCCGCGTAGAGCGGCTGGCGCGCGTGCTGCTCGCCGATGGCGTACTGCGCAACCCGCCGGTTGTCGCGCAACTGGATGGGGCGATGTACGTCGTTCTTGACGGGGCCAATCGGGTCACCGCGCTCCAGCAGGCCGGGTTTCCCGACCAGCTCGTCCAGGTCGTGGACTACGCTGATCCCGCGGTTGCCCTCGAGGTCTGGGCGCACCTGCTCCAGGACGACGGCGTGTTGATAAGGAGTGAGGGGTTGCCCGCTCTCATCTGGCGACCGATGCCGGAGGAGGCCGTGCGCGCCGGGCTCGAGGACGGTAGTCTGGCCTGCGGCGTCCTGGGCGCGGACGGCGCCTTCGGCCTTTCCTCGGGCGCTGGGTTGGCCGACCGAATCAGGGCGCTGGGAGAGGTGGTTGTCCGCTACCGGGGGCGCGTGCCGATCTTCCGCGTCCTGGACTCGCGCCTGGGTGACCTCGCCCACGAGTACGGCCGGGCAGCGGCGCTGGTGCTCTTCCCGCGCTTCACCAAGCAGGACATCAGCGCGATCGCCCACCTTCCGGTCAAGCTCCCCACCGGCATCAGCCGCCACGTGATCCCGCAGCGTGCGCTGCGGGTGAACCTCGACCTCGCGTTGCTGCGCGCGGAGGAGCCCGCTGCCGAAAAGCAGGCCCGGCTCGATACGCTCGTTCGCGCCCGGCTCCTGGAGCACCGCGTGCGCCACTACCCCGAGCCCACGGTCCTCTACGACGAGTGACCGCGCCGGTTGGGGTGGCCTTGGACGGCCCGATGGCTCTTGAGATCGGCCTGGCGCAGGTGGCGGCGATCGTCCACCACGCCCGCCAGCAGTTCCCCAACGAGTGCTGCGGTCTGGTTGCGGGTAGGGGCGGCCGGGTTGAGCGGGTGTTTTGGGGCACGAACGTGGAGCGCAGTCCCTTCACCTACCGCCTTGATCCCCACGAGCAGCTCCGGTTCTTCAAGGAGCTGGACGCGCTGGGGATGGAACTGCTGGGCATCTACCATTCGCACCCGCACTCACCGGCCTATCCCTCCCAGACCGACGTCGCGCAGGCCTTCTACCCCGAGACGGCGTATCTCATAGTGTCGCTCCGCTCGGCGGACGCGCCGGCGGCCGAAGTAGAGGTGCGCGTGTTCAGGATACAGGGCGGCGTCATCACCGAAGAGGAACTGGCGGTGGCGGTGTGAAGGTCTCCGCGCGGGCTGAGTACGGCATCCGTGCCCTCATCGAGCTGGCCGCCCACTACGGCCGGGGTCCGGTTCCCAGCCAGGACATCGCGAAGCGGCAGAGACTGCCCGAGCCCTATCTCCACCAACTGATGACGGCCCTGCGCGCCGCAGGGTTGGTTGTAAGCAAGCGGGGGCCCTCCGGCGGTCACGCGCTATCACGCCCGCCGGAGCAGATCGGCCTGCGGGAGGTGTTCGCGGTCCTGGAAGGACCCACGGCACCGTGGTGGTGCGTGAAGGAAGATGCCCCTGATTGCGAGTATGCTTCTGATTGCGGCCTGCAGCCCCTCTGGCGCGCGGTCCGGGGCGCCGCAGAGGGAGTGCTGGATCGGTTGACCCTGGCGGATCTGCGGGCGGGCAGGGAATGTTCGACAACGCCCCTCCGTTACCCGGAGGGAGCCGATGGGTGCAGTACTTGTGACCCCTGATCCTCCTCATGCGGTGGTGTCAGATGAGGACCGCGCGCGGTTCGAGGCGCTCGTGGGCGGGCATCTCGACGGCCTGTACAGTTCCGCGCTGCGCCTGACGCGCAACCGCACCGCCGCCGAGGACCTGGTGCAGGACACCTTCTTGAAGGCCTGGCGCTCGTTCCGCACCTTCCAGGATGGCACCAATGCCCGCGCCTGGCTCTACAAGATCCTGATGAACGCGTACATAGACGGCTACCGGCGGTCCTCGCGCCTGCCCGAGGAGGTGGACCAGGAGGACGTCGGCGACTTCTACCTGTACGCCAAGGCACAGGAAAGCGAGGAGTACCGCAAGGCGGGTAACCCCGAGGAGATCCTGCTCTCACAAGTGATGGACGCCGACGTGAAGGATGCCCTGGAGCAGGTTCCCGAGCCGTTTCGGGCCGCGGTGATCCTGGCTGATCTGGAGGAGTTCTCCTACAAGGAGATCGCGGAGATCCTCGCCATACCAGTGGGTACGGTGATGTCGCGGCTATACAGGGGACGCCGCCACCTGCAGCGGTCGCTGTGGGATTATGCACGCAGGGCCGGGTATGCGCACGACGAGGCCGGCTCGCGATCTCAGGTGCCGCCATGAGCGAAGTGGACTGCAACGTGGTCCTGGAGCGCCTCTGGGTCTTTCTGGACGGTGAGGCCGACGAGGCGATGTGCCGCGAGCTGGAGGCGCACATTGAGGTCTGCCTGCACTGTCGCAACCACGCCGACTTCGAGCGGCGGCTGCGGGCGGTGATTCAGGTTAAGTGCCGTGGAGAGCGCGCCCCGCTCGCGCTACGCGCCGCGCTCGACCGTCTCTTGAGCGGCTCCCAGTAGGCGTCGCCGCCAGGGAATCGCACCCGGTCTCTCGAACACCCGGCTGGACGATCCCCACATTCAGGAGGGTTCCATGCCCAAGGAAGTCGTCCGCACCGACAGCGCACCAATGCCCATCGGCCCGTACTCGCAGGCAATTCGGGTCTCTGGAATGCTCTACCTGTCAGGCCAGGTTGCGCTCGACCCCGCGACCGGGCAGTTCCTGGGCGGCGACATCAAGACCCAGACCCGCAGGGTGCTCCAGAACCTCTCGGCGGTCCTCGAGGCGGCCGGGTCGTCACCCGACCGTGTCGTCAAGACCACGGTCTTCCTAAAGGACATGAACGACTTCGGACCCATGAACGAGGAGTACGCCAGCTTCTTCCGGGAGATGCCGCCGGCCCGTTCGACCGTGGCGGTGGCCAAGCTGCCGCGGGACGCGCTGGTGGAGATCGAGGCGATCGCGCTGGCGTAGGCGCCGCGGGCAGAGTTTTCAGGTAAGATTGCCTTGTGAGGCTTCCGCGCTGGGGGGTCGGCTA
>CAYLKW010000103.1:5491-8120 GCA_964384245.1 uncultured bacterium | reverse complement strand
ACCTTGGACAGGAAGTCCACGTAGATCTTGTCCCAGTGCACGAGCTGACCCGAGATCATGTGCTTGGGGGCGAACTTGTGCATGGGCGAGTAGTGGCCAAAGCTGGGCAGGCCGCGCTTGGCCGCCACCTGCACGACCGTCGGCGTGTCCTCGGTGAAGGCGAACACGTCAACCCCTTCGGCGATCAGGGCCTCGGTGGCCTCCTTGGCCGCGGTAGGGCTGAACCACTCGTAGATCCACCGGACGTGCACGGTGGCCTTGGGGTTCACCGCACGGACGCCCAGTGCGAACGCGCCCATGTGGCGCTTCACTTCGGGAATGGGGAAGGCGCCCACATAGCCGACCTTCCCGCTCTTGGTCGCCGCGCCGGCCATCAGGCCGTTCAGGTAGTACACTTGGTAGAAGTCGGCCATGTAGGTCGCCACGTTGGGCGCGCGCTTGAAGCCCGACGCGTGCGCGAAGATGTGGTTGGGATAACGCTTGGCCGCGGCCAGCGTTCCGTCCATGAACCCAAAGCTGGTCGTAAAGATCACTCGCGCGCCCTGCAGGATCAGCTTGTCAATGAACGACTCGGTCTGGCCCTCGGGCACCTTCTCGACGTAGATCGTCTCCAACCAGGGGAGCTTCTTCTCCGCGATCTTCCGGGCGAAGTCGTGGGCGTGCGTCCAGCCGTAGTCGCCGATCGGGCCGACGTACACGAACCCGGCCTTGAGCTTCTGCTGTGCGATGCCTGGCACGGCCAGGCCGCCCGCGAGCACGAGCACGACCAAGAAAGTCAACCAGCGCATGGTCACCCTCCTCTTTTCTCTGTCTCGCCTCACCATGGCTATTCGATGCGGCAGCCCGCGTCTCCCGCCTCCGGCATCATCTCTCACCGGGAGCGTACGGTAGCCCCAACGCCTCTGGCGCACCCCGTCCCCTGCGTCTGCCTGATGCCGCGGCCAGCACCAGGATGGTGAAGGCGAACGGCATCATCCTGAGCGCTTCCGGTGGAATCCAGGCTTGGAGGCGGAAGGAGAGGTGGAAGAGCGCCCCAAAGAAGAGGGCGCCTCCGACCGCCCTCAGCGGATCCCAGCCCGCGAAGATGGTGATGGCGATGGCAATCCACCCCAGCCCCGCGGTCATGCCTTCGGTCCACGATGGGCGGTAGGCCACGGACAGGAAGCCGCCGGCCACGCCAGCCATCGTTCCTCCGAAGACCACGCACAGGTAGCGCACCAGATGGACGTTGACGCCCAGCGCCTCCGCTGCAGCCGGTGACTCACCTGTGGAGCGGATTACCATGCCTAGGCGGGTGTGGTGCAGCACCAGCCAGAGCCCCACCGCGAGCAGCAGCCCCAGGTATGTGAGTCCGGAGATTTCGGGGAGGGCATTGAGCAGGGGTATTCCTTCCCATCCCCGGCCGAGCACGCCGGCCAGGCCCAAACCCAGCATGGTCAGGGCCAGTCCCGAGACATACTGGTTGGCCCGGAGCGTAATGGATACGAAGGCGTGCAGCAGCGCTGCCAGGCCGCCCGCCGCCGCTGCTGCCAGCAGGCCGGCTACCGGGTAGCCGGTCACTTGCGCGACGACGAAGGCAAAAAGCGCCCCCAGGATCATCATGCCCTCAACGCCCAGGTTGATCACGCCGCTCCGCTCGGCGTAGATCTCGCCCAGCGAGGCCCAAAGGAGCGGCGTGCTGACGGCCAGCGCCCGGACGATCGCGGTCAGGATCCATTCAAGCATCCGCGGTCTCCACCGCCCGATCACCGGGCGCCCAGCGAAGCCGGTAGTTGAGCAGCCGCTCGCTGCCGATGAGGAAGAACAGGATCAGCCCGTTGAAGACGTCGGTGACGCGGAAGGGCATCTGCAGCGCGACCTTCATCACGTCGCCACTGGAGAAGATGAGACCGAGGAACAGCGCCGTGAGTATGGCCGCCAGCGGGTTTCCACGCGCCAGCCACGCCACGATGATGGCGGCGTAGCCGTAGCCCAACGAGACCTGGCCGGGCGCCAGGAGCTTGTGGTGGATGCCCGCGACCTCGCCCACGCCTGCCAGCCCGGCTGCGCCCGCGGAGAACGCCATCACGAGCAGGATTGTTCGGAACGGGTCAATTCCCGCGTATCTTGCCGCGGTCGGGTTTTCGCCCAGCACCCGGATCTCGAACCCGAGGCGCGCCCGCCCCAGGAAGAAGGCCAGCGCGCCTGCCAGGGCTATCCCCAGGGCCAGCGTGGGCCAGTGCACGCGCGTGCCCGGGATCAGGGCGAGGCGCGCCGCTTCGGGGAAGCTATCGGTGTAGGCGAACCCGAACGCGGTCTTGCCCTTCCACGGCCCGTGGATCAGCCACTCCACGGAGAACAGGGCAACGTAGTTCATCATCAGGGTGGAGACGACCTCGTTGACCTCGAGTTTGAGGCGGAGCAGGGTAGGGAGGAGGCCCCACAGCGCGCCTCCGAGGAAGCCCGCGACGAACATCGCGGGGAGCAGCCATGGAGCCGGGATAGGGGAGAACAGCGCCACCCCGGTCGCCGCGACCGCACCGGCGAGCAACTGGCCTTCTGCCCCGATGTTCCAGAACTGCGCCCGGAACGCCAGCACCAGCCCGACCCCGGCGAGAAGCAGCGGGGCGGCCTGGCGCAGTATCTCGGG
>CAYLKW010000103.1:0-5391 GCA_964384245.1 uncultured bacterium | reverse complement strand
ACCAGGAGCACCGCGGCCCCCTGCTGCCGGTGCTGCAGGAGCAGCCGGTGGATCTGTTCCGTGGCGCTGACGTCCAGCCCGGAAGTGGGATGAGCCGCCACGATCACGTCGGGACGCCCTGACAGCTCGCGGCTGAGGATCAGCTTCTGTACGTTCCCCCCGGAGAGCAGCCGCGTTGGGGTGGCGGGTCCCGGCGTGACGATCTCGTACTCGGCGATCATCCGGCGGGCGAACTCCCAAACTGCGTGACGGTCCATCACTGGCCCCTGGGAAAACGGCGGGTGGCGGTAGTCCCGCAGCACCAGGTTTTCGGCGACCGACATGCCCGGCACGATTCCCATGCGCATCCGGTCCTCGGGGATGTGCGCCACGCCTGCCCCGTGCACCGCGCGCGCGGGCAGATTGGTAACGTCCCCTCCCAGCACGGTGACGCGGCCGCCGGTGGCAGGGCGCAGCCCTGTCACCACCTCCACCAACTCGCGCTGGCCGTTTCCTGCCACGCCGGCGATGCCCAGGATCTCTCCCCGGCGCACGGAGAGGGAGATCCCCCGCAGAGCCTGGAGACCACGGTCGTTCTGGGCCACAAGATTCTCAATGACCATCGCCTCGCCGTCGGGGGCGCGGGCGTCCTTGCTGATCCGGAACTCCACGTCCCGGCCGACCATCATGCGCGCCAGCGAGCGCCTGTCGGTCTCGGCGACCGGCAGCGTGGCCACTCCCCTACCCTTGCGCATGACGGTCACGCGGTCGGCGATCTCGGCGACCTCATCCAGCTTGTGCGAGATGAAGATCACCGCGTGGCCCTCCAGCTTCATCCGGCGCAGCACCTCGAACAGCCCTCTTGCCTCCTGCGGGGTGAGCACGCTCGTGGGCTCGTCCAGAATGAGAATCCTCGCCCCCCGGATCAGCGCCTTTATGATCTCAACGCGCTGCTGCTCGCTAGGCGAGAGCTGCCAGATGAACGCGCGGGGATCTACCGACAGGCCGTACCGGTCGGCCAGCTCCCTTATCTGCGACTCGACCTGCCGGGCAGGGGCGATGAAGCCCACCCCTGGCAGCCCAAGCGCGACGTTCTCGGCGACGGTGTGCCTGCGGACCAGGAGGAAGTGTTGGGGGACCATGCCGATGCCAAGTGAGAGGGCATCGCGGGGCGACCGGACGTGCACCTGCTTGCCCCGCAGCCAGATCTCACCGCTGTCGGCTTGGTGTATTCCGTACAGGACGTTCATCAGGGTGGTCTTGCCGGCGCCGTTCTCCCCGAGCAAGGCGTGGACTTCCCCTGCCCGCACCTGCAGCGTTACCCCGTCATTGGCCACCACGCCTGGGAAGGTCTTCCTGATGTTGCGCAGTTGGAGCAGATCGGACGGGCCGGCCGCGGGGGTGTCGGCTTGAGTTGCGGGGGGCTGCACGCGAGCCATATACCTCGGCGTCCTCCATTCGCCGGGTCTCCACCGCTACCTTCTAGCGTGGAGGGGTCTGCGCTGGCTCGCCTCGTAGGATGTCTTCTGAGAGGACGCCGACGAACGGGAGATTCCTGTGTAACTGGCGGTAGTCCAGGCCGTAACCGACCAGGAACAGGTCGGGCACCTCGAACCCGCGGTAGCGGATGGGAAGTGTGTGGGCTATCCGCCGTGCGGTCTTGTCGAGCAGCGTACAGATCGACAGGTCGGCCGGGTCGCGCGCCTGAAGTGTGCGCAGAAGATAGGAGGCGGTAAGACCCGTGTCAATGATGTCCTCGACCAGCAGCACGTGCCGGCCGGAGAGGTCTTCGTCGAGGTCCTTGATGAGCCGGACGGCGCCCGAGGGGCCCTTGCCGCCCCGGTAGGAATTGATGGCCATGAAGTCAATGGCCAGCGGTATCTCCATCGCCCGGGTCAGGTCGGCCAGGAAGTATAGCGCGCCCTTGAGTACCGACACGACGAGCAGATCACGCCCCGCGTATTCGCAGCTTATCTCGGCCGCCAGATCGCGCACGCGCACGCGGATCTGCTCCTCGGTCAGGAGCACCTGGCTGATCTCGGGAGCCGCCATCAGGGCATCGCGTGGGGCCGCAGGTCGTACTTGGTCAGCAGGTTCCGGAAGTCCCTGCCGTAGAACATCTTGACCCGCACGTCGGGGTAGAGATCGCGCAGCCGCCGCAGCTTGCGGTTCTTCCTGGTTACGAGACTCTGTTTCAGGGTGGTCAGCTCGATGTACAGGTCAAAGTCGGGCAGATAGAAGTCAGGGCTGAAGCTCTCGACCACGCGTCCCTGTTCATCCCAATCCAGGGGAAAGGACCGGGGCTCGTACTCCCAGCGAATGCCGTAGAAATCTAGGATTCGCGCCAGTTCCTCTTCGCTTGCGTGGGCAAAGCGTCCGATGGCTCTGTTACCCATTAATGGGAGTATAGGGGAGCATAGCCGCAGATGCAAGCAGGGCAGGGGCTTCAGCCCGTGAGCAGGACCGTGGTGGGGGGCCGCAGAATAGTGCATAATAGGAGCAGAAGGTGCCACGCAGTGCTCCTGCGTCCACCAGGAGGGGAGTTCATGCCGGAGGCCGCCAAGGCCGACGAGCTGCAGCACTACCTGCGGCAGCTCGAAAGCCATGATGTGACCGTTCGCAGCGACGCGGCACACGCGCTTGGCAAACTGGGCGACGAGGCTGCCGTGCCAGCGCTGGCGCGTGCCCTGCAGGATTCCGATGAATACGTCCGCAAGAGCGCTGTCGTGGCGCTCCGGCGCATAAGCGGGCCCGCTGCTGGCGAGGCCCTGCGGGCCGCGCTTGCGGATCGGAGCGAGCAGGTGGTCCTCCAAGCCGTGAACGGCCTCCGCGACATCCGCGATCGGGGCGCGGTTGAGCCGTTGATCCGGGTTCTTGCCCGTCGTGAGAGGTCGCTGCAACTGGCGGCCACCGAGGCACTCATGCGCATTGGCCCCGATGCGGTCGTTCCGCTGCTGGCCACCTGCGAGGACAAGGTGTTGCGGCGGAAGATCGGCGCGCAGGTCATGAAGATCCTCGTCGAGGTAGGCCCCCGCGCGATCGAGGCGCTCCTGGAGGCCGTGGAGCAGGACAGCCAGATCATCAGGGCCACGGCGATCTCGATCCTGGGGCGGGTAGGAGATCAGCGCATCGTCCGGCCGCTGGTGGACCTCTTCCTGCGCGATCAGCGCATGCAAGAGGCGGTGGTGGCCACCCTGGCCCGTTTGGAGGAGCGCGGCGTCTTGGACGGCGAGGGCGTCCAAGTTGACCGCGAGGTCAGCCCCACGCGCATGGTGCTGGAAGCGTTTGGGGGGCGCCCGCGCGCCGAGGTCGTCGAGCAGCTCCGCGTGGCGCTGGAGAACCCCGTGCCCAAGGTGCGGCGATTTGCGCTGAGAGCCCTCTACACCCTGTTCGGCGACGGTGCTTTTGACCAGTTCGTTGCCTCGCTCGAGGATGAGGACATCGAGGTCAAACGGCTTACGATCCGCATCCTTGGCAAGCTGCGCAACAAGCGTGTGATCGAGCCTCTTGTAGCGCTGGTGCAGCGCGAGGGCGGCGAGCACGTGGAGGAGGCCGTCTGGAACACGCTCAAGGTTCTAACCGACCTGCGCGGGTTCGAGCAGCTGCGCGCGCGCGTGGCCAAGGAGAGGGCAGGCACGCGTCCTACCCCCCGAAAGGCCAGGTCGCTGCGCGACGTGTCGCCGGATTGGTGGCGCGAGCAGGACTAGCGGGGAGGAGGTCGCCATCCTCCGGATCTCAGTAGAGTCATGAGCCAACCTCTGGTCGTACTGGTCACCGCCAGCGGCCGTGATGAGGCGGATCGCGTCGCATCGGCGCTGGTGGAGGAGGGGTTGGCCGCTTGCGTGAACGTGGTGCCCGGGGTGCGCTCGGTGTACCGCTGGCAGGGACAGGTTGAGCGCGCGGAAGAACTGCTGCTCGTGATCAAGACCTCCCGCCACCTCCTGACCAACCTTGTGGCGCGCGTGCAGGGCCTCCACTCGTACACGGTACCCGAGGTGGTGGCGCTTCCCATCGTGGGAGGATCGGCTGCCTATCTCGATTGGCTGGCAGGTGCCGTGCTGCCGCCGGCCGGCGATAGGGAGCCCCCCGGGGAGTAGCGTGGCCGGCGGGCGCGCTCGCCCCACCGCCGTCAGGGGCGTCTTCTACAGCGCCGACCCCAGCGGGTTGCGTCGTCAGGTGGAGTGGTGCTTCAGGCACCCTGTGGGCCCTGGGCGCCTTCCGGTCCCCTGGGGTACGGGCTGGGTGCGGGCGCTCGTGGTTCCCCATGCCGGACTGATCTATTCGGGGCCGGTTGCATCCCACGCCTACCTGCGCCTGGCTGAGGCGCGCCGGCCAGAGGTCATCGTGGTGATAGGTCCCGACCACAGAGGCGCCGGCTCGCCCGTGGCGCTCTCTCCACAGGAGTGCTGGCAAGGTCCACTGGGGGAGATCCTCACCGACCATCCCGTCAAGGACGCGCTGCATCGGGGTGGCGTCCCGTTGGATGACCGGGGCCACCGCCAGGAGCACTCCATCGAGGTCCAACTTCCCTTCCTGCAGTTCATGGGCTATCATGGACCGGTCGTGCCGATCGTGATGGCTGACCAGGATGCGGCCACGGTGGAGCACCTGGCCTGCGCGCTCGTCGCGGCCCTCCAGGGCCACGACGCGGTCCTCATCGCCTCGACTGACCTGAGTCACCATCTCCCGCATGAGCGTGCCGTCGAGGTGGACCGGATCGCGCTCGAGGCGCTGGCCTTCGGAGACGGGGGTTGTCTGCTGCGGGAAGTCCGGCGGCATGGAATCACGATGTGCGGGGTCGGTCCGGCCGCGGCGGTACTGGAGGCCGCGCGCCGCCTGGGATGCGGCGGCGTCGAGGTTCTTCGGTACTCCACTTCGGGAGACGTCTGTGGCGAAGTGGACACGGTAGTAGGCTACGTGGCGGCGGCGGTCGAAGCCCACTAGCGCGGCCCTGCTGTCGCGGGAAGCGAGGGAAGATGCGGGTCCTGCTCACCAACGACGACGGTATCCACTCGCAGGGGCTGCATGCCCTAGCCGAGGTCTTCGCGGCGCGTCACGAGACCGTGGTTGTGGCCCCAGAGCACGAGCGCAGCGCCACCGGGCACGCGGTCACGCTGCACAAGCCGCTGCGCGCCCGGCGCTCAGGCGCCTATCCGGCAGGGGTGACCGCCTGGGCGACCAACGGCACTCCCGCGGATTGTGTCATCCTAGGCGTGATCGATCTCCTGGGCTGGCGACCGGACGTGGTGATCTCGGGCATCAACGTCGGCCCGAACCTGGGCCGTGACCTCACCTATTCGGGCACCGTCTCTGGAGCAATGGAAGGTGCGATCATGGGTATTCCCAGCGTGGCGGTCTCCGTGGCGGCCTTCGTGGAGGTCAGGTTCGGGGTGGCCGCCGAGTTCGCCGAGC
>CAYLKW010000102.1:0-8155 GCA_964384245.1 uncultured bacterium | reverse complement strand
GAGAGCAGGAAGAGATAGCTCCGATCCACCTGTCCGTACTCGCCGATCCGGCGCAACGCCTCGTTGACCGCGGGGGCGAACCCAGCGGCTGTCGTGGTCGCGAAGACCTTGGAGATCGTGGCGACTATGCCCTCCAGCTCGACCCGGCGCCGCAGCGACTCCTCAACCCTGACGCGGTCTGTGATGTCGAACATGTAGCCCTGGATCTGCACCAGATCGCCGCGATCGTCGAAGACCCCCAGGACGTTCTCCACCACCACTATCGGGGTGCCGTCGGCCCGCACCAGCTCGATATCGAGGCGAGTGAGATGCCGCTCGGTCCGTACCCTTTGCAAGAAGGCCTCGCGGTCGCGCGGTGAGGGGTACAGCAAGGCAGTATTGATCGACATGGCGTCTTCCACCGACCGGAACCCAAAGATCCTGGCAAACGCCTCGTTGCAGGCCAGTATCTGCCCGTCCACGGTCGTGAGGTAGTCGGCTGTCAGGTCGTGCTCGAAGAAGTGCCGGTGCCGGGCCTCGCTCTCCTGCAGCGACCGCTCCAGCTCGCCCAGGCGCGCGCGCAGCGACTCGAGTTCTTGTTTCTCGGGGGAAGGGCCGTCTCGATGCCTGGTCATAGGGGTGTCACCTCCAGGATATGCCCAAATACCGTGCCTCCTAGCCCCGCCGCTCAACCCACCAGCGCCCCACCGGCGTCCAACGCATTGAGATCTACATGCCCGACTGAGATCCATATCCCGGGAGGTGCAGTGATGCGCTATTTCCTCTTCTGTCTCATCGCCGTCGTGTTGGTGACCTCGGCCTGGACCGGCGTCACCCGCGCGCAGACCGACGACGAGCCGGGGCTTGACAACCTGGTCGCGCAGGCACCCGGAGTGCCAGGGGCCGGGATGCCAGGGCCGGGCGGACCGGGTCTCCGTCAGCGGCTTGGGCTGACCGAGGCGCAGGCCCAAAAGGTCGAGCAGATCCTGGCCGCGCACCGGGAGCGCACGGCGCGGCTTCGGATCGCCCTGGGCCGGGCCCGGCTCGATGCCCGTGAGTTGACGCTCGAGGCCAAGGCCGACCGGGCGAAGATCGAGGCGGTCTCGCGCCGCATCGGCGATCTGTACGGGCAGATGGTCCGCGCGCGCCTGGAGGTTTCGTTCGAGCTGAAGCAGATCCTGACCCCGGAGCAGTGGAGCCGGTTCCAGGAGATGACAGCGCGGCGGATGCGGGCCCGCCGCTAGCGCCGCAGGCCTCGGGCGCGCAGCACCTGGATGAGCCGGTCGGGATGGTCGGTGATGATGCCATCACCACGCAGCGCACCTATACCGATCGCCAGGAGGCGCTCCATGTCGGCCGGCTCGTTCACGGTCCACGGCACCACCGGGATGCCGGCGCGGTGCAGGGCTTCTACCGCCTCACGGGTAACCAGACGGAAGCCGGGCGAGTAGATGTCGGCCTTCGCCTCGCGCACCACGGCCACGTGGTCGAGCGGAGGATTCAGCGGCGACCGAAGTGCAGCGGTCGTCATCGAGGAGTCAAGCGTCTTCACCCGGACGATTGACGGGTAGTAGAACGACTGAACAATCGTGCGGCCCGACAGCCCTGCCGCGCGCACCTGCTCCAGCACCAGATTCTCGAAGTTCGCGGGTGGGGCTGGCCCCCGGGCATCGTACTTAGTCTCGAGGTTCAGTCGCACGGCCTCGTTTCCGTGCCCCCTGATCACTTCCAGCACCTCGCGCAACGTTGGGATCCGCTCGCCGGCGAAGCGAGCATTGAACCAACTTCCGGCATCGAGCCGCTGGAGGTCGGCCAGCGCCGTCTCGCGAACGAACCCACGGCCGGTGGTCGTGCGGTCCAGCGTCGCGTCGTGGATAACCACGACCGCGCCGTCCCGCGAGACGTGTAGGTCGAGCTCGATCACGTCTGCGCCCAGCGCCAGCGCGTTGCGCACCGCGGCCAGCGTGTTCTCCGGCGCCAGCGCGGCGCCGCCGCGGTGGGCGTGCACGTCTACCGATAATGCCTGGGCCAGGCAGGGCACGGCTACGCTGACCGAGGCGGTGATGGCCCAGGCGACCAGGGTAATGCCCGCGGGCCCCAGGAGGTGTCTACGACGATTCTTCGCACGCGGAGTCATTTTCATCTCGCCGTTGTTCTTGGCCTAACCGGGATTCATCTCCTGCGTGGTGTTCTATACTATGGAGAGACATCCGCTGAGGTGACGCATGCCTTCTGAGAAGATGGACGCATTCGGCGCCCGCGATACGCTGCGGGTTTCGGACGGAACCGTGGAGATCTACCGGCTGGACCGGCTGGAGCGCGCAGGTCTCGGCCGGCCCGACCGTCTGCCGTTCTCGATCCGGGTGCTCCTGGAAGCCGTGCTGCGCCAGTGTGACGGCGTGCTGGTGACCGGTGACGACGTCCGAACGGTCGCCGGGTGGACGCCGAAGCCATCGGAGCGCGACATCCCGTTCCTGCCAGCGCGCGTGCTCCTCCAAGACCTGACGGGCGTCCCCGCGGTGGCCGACCTGGCGGCGATGCGTTCCGAGCTGCACCGCCGCGGCGGGGATCCTGGCAGGATCAACCCTCTAAGTCCGGTTGACCTGGTCATTGATCACTCGGTCCAGGTGGACGCGTTTGGCTCCTCCGGGGCCGTGGCCGTCAACGCCAAGCGCGACTTTGAGCGCAACCGCGAGCGGTACGCGTTCCTGCGCTGGGCGCAGAAGTCCTTCCGTAGCTTCCAGCTCGTGCCGCCCAACACCGGCATCGTGCACCAGGTCAATCTGGAGTACCTGGCCACCGTCGTTGCCACGCGCACTGCGAGCGGTCTCACGACCGCGTTCCCCGACTCGCTGGTGGGCCTGGATTCGCACACGACGATGATCAACGGCCTGGGCGTGCTGGGCTGGGGCGTGGGCGGCATCGAGGCCGAAGCGAACATGCTCGGCCAGCCATTCTACATGCTCCTGCCCGAGGTCACAGGCGTCCGACTCACCGGCGCCCTGCGCGAGGGCGTGACCGCAACCGACCTCGTGCTGACCGTGACCGAGATGCTTCGGAAGCGGGGCGTTGTGGGCAAGTTCGTGGAGTTCTTCGGCGACGGGGTAGCCGCGCTGACGCTGCCCGATCGCGCGACCATCGGAAACATGGCGCCCGAGTACGGCGCCACGATCGGGTTCTTCCCTGTGGACCAGGAAACCCTGACCTACCTTCGCCTCACCGGACGCACCGAACCGCACATAGCGCTGGTCGAAGCCTACTGCAAGGAGCAGGGGCTATTCCGAACCGCGGCGACGCCTGAGCCCGAGTTCAGTGAGATCCTGTCGCTCGACCTCGGCGCCGTCGAACCGAGTCTGTCCGGTCCCAAGCGACCGCAGGATCGGGTGGCGCTGGCAGCGGCCGGACGCGCGTTCCAGGCCTCCCTGACAGCACCGGTGGCCGCACGCGGCTTCGGCCTGACCAGCGAGCAGGCGAGGCGGACGATCGGTGATCTCGGCCACGGTTCGGTCGTCATCGCGGCCATGACCTCCTGCACGAACACGTCCAACCCGTCGGTGATGATTGGCGCCGGGCTGCTCGCCAAGAAGGCAGTTGAGCGCGGGCTTCGGGTTCCCAGCCACGTCAAGACCAGCCTGGCGCCCGGATCCCTCGTCGTCACCGAGTACCTGCGTGACGCCGGGTTGCTTGCCCCACTCGAACAACTCGGTTTCCACGTGGTGGGCTACGGCTGCACCACCTGCATAGGCAACAGCGGACCGCTGCCGGCTCCGGTGGCGTGGGCGGTGCGCGATGGCGACCTGGTAGCAGCCGCGGTGCTGAGCGGCAACCGCAACTTCGAAGGCCGCATCCATCCACTTGTGCGAGCCAACTACCTGGCCTCGCCGCCCTTGGTCGTGGCCTATGCCCTGGCCGGCCGCGTGAACATAGATCTCACCAGCGAGCCGCTGGGGCAGGACCAAAGCGGCGCGCCGGTCTACCTGCGCGACGTCTGGCCCACGCAGGACGAAATTCGAGCGGCCCAGGAGTCCGCCTTGAGGAAGGAGCAGTTCCAGGAGCAGTACGCGCGGGTCTTCGAAGGCGGCCCGGCGTGGAAGCAACTCCCGGTCCCGGAAGGCGCGATCTACGACTGGGATGCGGCGTCCACCTACATTCAGGAGCCGCCGTTTTTCGCCGATTTGCCGGCTGGCCCGGCGCCGTTGCGCGACATAACCGGTGCCCGCGCCCTGGCCGTGCTGGGTGACTCCATCACAACCGATCACATATCGCCGGCCGGCTCGATCGCGGCCGATGGCCCCTCCGGGCAGTACCTGATCAAGCGAGGCGTGCCCCCGGCTGAGTTCAACACCTACGGGGCGCGGCGCGGCAACCACGAGGTGATGATGCGGGGCACCTTCGGCAACATCCGGATCAAGAACCAGATGCTGCCCGGGGTCGAGGGTCCGAAGACCGTTCACCATCCCAGCGGTGATGTCATGTTCATCTACGACGCGGCGGTGCGCTACCGGCAGGAGGGTGTCCCGCTCATCGTCATTGCCGGCAAGGAGTACGGCGGCGGTAGCTCACGCGACTGGGCGGCGAAGGGCCCGGCCCTGCTCGGGGTGCGCGCCGTGATCGTCGAGAGCTACGAGCGCATACACCGCAGCAACCTGGTGGGGATGGGAATCCTCCCACTCCAGTTCGCGGACGGCGAGGGCCGCGCGGCGCTCGGGCTGGACGGCTCCGAAGTCTACGCGATCGAAGGGATCGAGGGAGACCTCCGGCCGCGGCAGCGCGTCCGGGTACGGGCGCAGCGTCCCGAGGGCACCGAGACCGTGTTCGAGGCGATCGTGCGGATTGACGCGCCGGTGGAGATCGAGTACTACCGCCACGGCGGAATTCTACACATGATGCTGAGGAAGATGCTGGGAGGGTAGTCGTGGGCAGCGCCGAGGCGCGTACCATCGTCATCCTGGGTGGCTATGGCTACGCCGGGCGGGCGCTGGCGCCGCTCCTCCTGACGGAGGGCACCGCCTGCCTGGTCCTAGCCGGGAGGGATCGCGACAGGGCCCATCAGGCCGCAAAGGAATTGAACGCTCGCTTCGAGGGCGGCCGCGTGAGGGGCGCGCGCGCAGACGCCGCCGATCCGAAGAGTCTGACCGCCGCGTTCGACGGCGCCGACCTCGTCGTGGTCGCATCGAACACGGCCCAGCACGCCGCGACGGTTGCACGATCCGCACTCGATCGCGGGTTGGACTACCTCGACATCCAGTACTCCGCCGCGAAGCTTCCCGTGCTCCGGGCCATGGCCGGCGAGATCGAGCAGGCAGGCCGGTGCTTCATCACGGAGGCGGGGTTCCATCCGGGGCTCCCTTCGGCCCTAGTCCGGTACGCCGCTTCGCGCTTCGACCATCTGGAGCGCGCGATCACCGCCAGCGTCTTGAACCCGCAGGGCGGGCTGCCCTACAGCGGCGGGGTGGACGAGCTGGTGGAATCCTTCAGGAACTACCGCCCCCTCATCTACCGCTGCGGCGCGTGGCGCGGGATCAGCTTCTTGAATCCCTACCGCCGCATCCGCTTCCGCGGGGGATTCGGCACGCGCGGCTGCGTGCCGCTGCCACTCGCGGAGCTGCGCGCCATGCCTGAGATGGTACCCTCCCTCCAGGAGGTTGGATTCTACATCGCGGGGTTCAACTGGTTCGCCGACTGGATCGTCACTCCGGTCGTAATGGCGGGAGTATGGTTCTTCCCCAGGGCGCTGCTCAGACCCATGGGTCGGCTCCTCTGCTGGTCCACCAGGTTCTTCACCTCGCCCCCGTACGGGATAGCCCTACAGATGGACGCGGAGGGCCTCCGGACAGGGGCACGCCGGAAGATGGAGCTCTTCTTCTACCACGAGGACGGCTACGTGTTCACGGCCGCTCCTGTGGCGGCCTGCCTGCTGCAGATCTTGGACGAATCCTGCCGCAGACCCGGCCTCCACTTCATGGGACACCTCGTGGATCCATCCCGCCTGATCGCCGACATGCAGCGAATGGGCATCCGGATCGAAGCGCGGGAGCACGCGGCCTAGCCCGGCCGGCAGGCCTCCCGGACCAGCAGCGCCGTGAGCGCCGCGCGCTGTGGCAGCGTGGCGAGATCCAGGTACTCGTCGGGGCCGTGATAGCCGCCGCCCACCGCGCCCATGCCGTCGAGCACGGGCTTCCCCAGCGGTGCGATGAAGTTGCCGTCGGAGCCGCCGCCGGTCGTCGCAGCGGTCAGCGGAAATCCGAGCGTCGCCGCGGCTTCGCGCGCCAGTTCGAACAGCGCAAGACTTCCCGGCCCTGCCTCAAACGGCGGCCTGTTGATCTCCCCGAAAAGCGTTGCGAGCGTGCCGGGAAGGTGCTCAGCCCGCGCAATCTCCTCCAGACGCGCGATGGCCTCCGCGCCAAGCGCCGCGGTGGGCAGTCTCAGGTCAATCTCGGCCTCGGCCAGGTCGGGCACCACGTTTGAGCGGGTGCCGCCCGAGGTCACGATCGTGTTGGCGGAGACGCCCTTGGAAGGATCGTTGAGCGCGTGGATCTCGAGGATCTTGCGCGCCAGGGCCACGACCGCGCTCGCGCCGTCCTCTGGGTTGACGCCTGCGTGGGCAGCCCTGCCGCGTACCGTGAGTGTGTACCTGCCCACGCCCTTGCGCGCGGTGACCACCGATCCGTCGGACCGGCCCGGCTCGTGCACCAGGCATAGGTCACAGTTCCGGCCCTCGGCCTCGATGATCCCCCGTGAGGCACTTGATCCGACTTCCTCGTCGGCGTTGTGGATAACCGTCAGCGTCGCGAAGTCGTCCCAACCTGCCGCGTTCAATGCTCGCAACGCCTCCCACAGCGTGACGATGCCGCCCTTCATGTCCGCCACCCCGGGCCCGTAGGCGCGCCCAGCCTCGACGCGGAACGGCCGGAGAGCGGGCTCGCCCGGGTCAAAGACCGTATCGTAGTGTCCCAGAAAGAGCAGCCGGATGCGCCCGGCCCCAGATCTCCGGCCCACCAGCGTGGGCCCGGCATTGGCGTGCTCGTGCCGCTCCACCAAAAGGCCCAGGTCCCTGAGTTGTTCCTGAATCCAGTTGCCCGCCGAAGCGAGGCCATCTAGGGAGCGGGAGCCCGTATCCATGTTGACCAGGGTTTCGAGCAATTGGAGCGCGTCTGATGTGTCCCTCAAGGTGTCCTCCTCCGTGCATCCTGATACAATATTCGGGCCATGGTTGTAGAGACGATCGTTCGATCCTTGAGCGCGGCTGACCTTCCGGCGCTGGTTGGGATCCACAACGCGATCAACCCGGACCTGCCCACCACCGTCGAGGAGATGCGCCAGGAGATCTCTCGGATTGACCGGACGCGTTACGTCGCGGAGTGGCTGGTGGCCACAACCACCGGAGGCGACGAGGTGGTCGCATACGGCGGCTACCGTCACGTGCCCTGGGCGCATCACCCGGAGAAGTTCTTCTCATTCGTAAACGTCCATCCGGACCACCAGGGAAAGGGCATCGGGTGCCGACTGATGGACGCGATCCTGTCCGCGGTCAGGGCCCGGGGTGGACGTAGGGTGAAGGCCTGGACGCGGGAGGACCGCGCTCGCGGGCTCGCGTTTCTGCGGCGGTACGGGTTCGTCGAGCACTCGCGTGAGTTCGAGTCCCGGCTGGACGTCGCCGGCGCCAACCTGGACCCCTTTCGCGCCTACACGGAGCGCGCAGCACGGCTGGGGGTTGCAATCACAACGCTGGAAGAGGAACTCCGTCACGATCCCAATCGGCTGGAAGCCGTATACCAGGCGCACTGCGTCCTGGACATTGACATGCCCCGCGACGACCCCGAACTGCCCACGCCGCCCTCGCGGGAGGAGTTCCTGAACCAGGAGGTCCACCACCCAAGGGCGCTGCTCGACGCCTTCTTCCTGGCCAAGATGGGAGATCTCTACATCGGCGAGAGCGCGCTCAAGCGCAGCGACGGCGACCCGGACCTGCTCCACCAGCAACTGACAGCGGTGCTCCCGCCCTACCGCGGGCAGGGGATCGCGGTGGCATTGAAGGTGGCCACGATCGCCTACGCTCGGGAGCGGGGCTACCAGGTGATCCGCACGTTCAACAGCAGCCGGAACGAGGCCATGCTGGCGATCAACGCGAGGTTCGGGTTCGTGCGGATGCCGGCGTGGGTAGGGTTCATCAAGC
>CAYLKW010000101.1:0-8211 GCA_964384245.1 uncultured bacterium | reverse complement strand
CCCTCCCAGGGCACGTCAGGCACCCCGCGGCGGTGATTGAGCAGCCGGGCCAGCACGAACAAGCAGTCGGAAAGCCGGTTGAGGTAGCGCAAGATCTCGGGGTTGATCTCGACAGACCGCGCCAGCTTCACCGCGCGTCGCTCCGCACGGCGGACCAGCGCGCGGGCCAGGTGGCAAATCGCCGCCGGCGGGCTGCCCCCGGGCAGGATGAACGCGTGCTGGGGCAGCAGCTCGGCCTCCCAGCCATCTATCAGGCGTTCGAGGGCCTCGACGGCGCTGGGATCGAGACTGGGCGCACGGCCGGCATCGGGGGTGGCTAGTTCGGATCCTATCTCGAACAGGGTGCGCTGGACCTCCTGGATCACCGCCACCAGGCCGGGGTCCAGGTGCACGGCCAGCAGCCCCAGCGCGCTGCTGGCCTCGTCGAGCGCGCCGTATGCCTCAACCCGGAGGTCGTCTTTGGGCACGCGGCCTCCTCCAATCAGGCCCGTCTCCCCGCGGTCACCCGTCTTTGTGTAGATCCTCGTCATGGGCCGTCACCGGGATGTGCTTCGTGAACCAGTCTGCGATCAGCCGCAGACGTTCGAGCCGGTGCTGAGGCTGGCCGTTGCGCGAGAGGTCGTGGCTCTCGTTGGGAAAGCGCGCGAAGACAACCTCGCGGCCCAGCTTCTTGAGCGCCGCGAAGAGCTGCTCGCCCTCTCCTATGGGACAGCGCAGGTCGTTCTCGCTGTGCAGGATAAGCAGTGGCGTTGTGATGTTCTTCACGTAGGCCAGCGGAGACCGCTCCCAGTAGAACAGGGGACTGTCCCAGGGTTCTCCGGGAAACTCCCAGTAGCCCTTGAAATACGCCAGGTCGCTCATCCCCCACTGACTCAGGCAGTTGGAGATGGACCGCATCGTCACCGCCGCCTTGAACCTGCCGGTGTGACCGATCACCCAGTTGGTCATGTAACCGCCGTAGGAGCCGCCCTGCACGCCGAGGCGGTCAGGATCCATGTAGGGAAACCGCGCCAGCGCGGCGTCGAGTCCGGCCATGATGTCGGCGTAGTCCTCCCCACCCCAGTCATGCTTTGTCGCGGAGGTGAAAACCTGTCCGTAGCCCTGGCTGCCGCGCGGGTTGGTCAGGATTACCGCGTACCCGAGCGAGGCCAGCATCTGGAACTCGTGGAAGAATGCCTCGCCGTAGGCCCCGTGCGGCCCGCCGTGGATGGTCAGAATCGCGGGATACCGGCGGCCGGGCTCTAGCCCAACCGGCGGGAACACCCACCCCTCGATCGTCCAGTCGTCGGAGCCCCGGTACGCGAACCGCTCGGGCCGGCTGAGCGCCACCTGATCGAGCAGTGCCTTGTTGGCCGCGGTCAACCGCCTTTCTCGGGACGCGGGAATCCCCGGCTGCCCCTCGGCCAGGCCTTCCACCTCTGCCACCCAGACGTCCCCGGGTGTAGCCGGGTCGGAGATAGCCAGCGCGACGCGCCGGCAGGCTGCATCGTAGGACTCGCCGTAGATCTCGCGGCTCCCCGTGGTCATCAATCCCACTGCGCCTGTGGCGACCTCGACCGCGGCCAGTTGGGTGGTCCCACCCTCTGCCACCATGACAAAGATGAACCGGCCGTCGGGCGACCAGACCGGCTGACCTGCATGGGGGTGCGCCCGCATGTCCGTGATGATGTGGTGGGCCAGCGTGCGATCGAAGTGTCGGGTCAGGCAGCGGGGCTCGTCGCTGCCATCGGCGGCCACTACCCAGAGCATCGTGTTCGAGGCGCCCATGCACGCGTTCTCATGTCCCAGGTACGCGATCGTGGCGCCGTCGGGCGACCAAGCCGGCATGAGAACAGGCCCGACGCCGCGGGTCAGTCTCCGCGACTCGCCGGTAGAGAGCGAGATCGTCCAGATGTCGGCAGTGTTGGTGTAGTCGGCGTCCTCGGACCGGTTGGCAACGAACGCCAGCCGTGTCCCATCAGGGCTCCATGCCGGTTCGCGATGATCGAACTCGCCGTCGGTCACATGCCTGGCCGGTCCGCCACCGGAGGGCACGATGAAGATGTGCTTGTACCGGTTATCCCAGAAGCCCTCGCCATCGGCCTTGTGCTTCATGCGCGTGATGACCTTGACGTCGCTGGCAGGCTTCTCCTTCACAGGCGGCTTGCCGGTGAACGCGATCTGCGTGCCGTCAGGGGACCAGACGGCCTCAGAGGGGCCGTGATCCTCCTGGGTGATACGGACGGCCTCTCCGCCCGCCAGCGGGATCACCCACAGGTGCCTCGGCCGCGCCGCGCCGGCCTTGGGCGCAGGCCCCCGGTCGGAGACAAACAGCAGCCGCTCTCCGTCCGGCGACCAGACCGGCTGGCGATCGCGGTGCTCGCCAGACGTGAACTGGCGCGGTGGCGTGCCTCGGGTCTCGACCAGATGCAGGTGCGCGTGGTATTCGTGCGACGGGCCGTTCTCGGCGCCGCTGCGCTGCGCGACGATCTCCTGCGAGTAGGCAACGGTGCGGCCGTCGGGTGAGAGCGCCACGCCGTTGATCCATCGCAGGGCCAGCAAGTCTTCAGCGGCAATCCGCCGGGTTGTCATGAAAGAACCTCCCTCGGTGGTGTGCGTCTGGCTCCCCCATTACCCCACCGCTATCGCCCCAGCGCCAGTCGCTCGATGAGCGGCACAGGGAGCCCGGCGGCATCCATCTTGCGTTGCGTCTCCTCGATTGGGTAGGGAACGCGAAACAGCGTAGCCGTGGGACCGTCTGTGTCCAGCAGCAGGTAGGCCGCGCGCGGATCGCCATCGCGCGGCTGCCCGACGCTGCCGGGATTGATGATGTACCGTGCTCCGTGCGTCAAGACCCGCGGAACCTCGGGCAGCAGACCCTGCGTGCTAACCCGTCGCTTCGACTCCGCAAAGACCGCGGGGTGGTGGGTGTGACCCACGAGTGCTATCTCAAACGGCGCCGCCAGGAAGCTCGCCCGGGCGATCCTGGCATCATGGACGTACTCGTCCAGCGGCCGGCGCAGGCTGCCGTGCGCGAGCAGCAGGCCCGGGAGTGGCGGGGCGGCGTCCGCGAGGTCGGCACGCGGGGAAAGCGTGCTCAGAAAGGCTCGGGTGCCATCCCCCAGCGCGTGTCGGGTCCATACGATGGCTTCCCCGGCAAACAGGTTGAATTGATCGGTCGGAGAATCGCCCAGGGCCGCGTGGTCGTGGTTGCCCATCACCGCCGCCCGCAGCAGCGGACGGAGCCGCTCGACGCACGCGTTGGGATCTGGACCGTAGCCCACGAAATCCCCGAGGCACACCAGCATGTCCGAGGACTGACGGTCCAGGTGCGCGAGGACCGCTTCAAGCGCCTCGAGGTTCGCGTGAACGTCTGATACGACCCCGATGCGCATCGGAAACCCTTACTCGAGCTCGCGCAGCTCGCGCTCTATCCGCTCGGCCTCGGCAGGAGTGGGAGGCCTGGGAGCGGGGCGGGCAGGAACGGCGGACCCCCTGGTCGGGCTGCGACGCACGAGCCGGAGGAGCACAAGGAACCCAATGCCCAGGACCAGGGGTAGCGACAGCCAGAGAAGCAATCCTATGCCCCGGCGCGGCGGCGCGGCGAGCACCCCTTCGCCAAACTGCGCCACGAAATAGGCGATGATCTGCTCCCGGGTCTCGCCCCGCTGCAGCCGCTCGCGTATGATGGCGCGCATCTGCACGGCCAGTTGGACCCCGGACTCGGCGACGGTCTGGCCGGCGCAGACCGGGCACATCAGCTCGTTCGCGATCGATTGGATCTGGTCGTCCAGCGTCGGCGCCGCCCGCGCAGCCCCGGCAGAAAGCAACAGCGTCACAAGAACGGCCGCGGACCCGACCAGCGCAGCGCGTCTCATGGCAGCGCGCCTCATGCCAGCGCCTCCTGAGCCCGGGCCAGTTCCCACCGGCATCCCAGCGTTCGGAAGAGGGCTGCCGCTGCCGCGTGTTCGTCCAGCGCCTCTGTTCTATCCAGCGCAAAGAGCGCCCGCGCCAGGATCAAGCGGGCGGCCGCCTCGTGGTAGCGGTCGCCGCCCGCGGTGAAGACGGCCAGGGCTTCCCGGATGATTCCTTCGGCTTCCCCGGCCCGACCATAGCACAGCAGCGCCTGCGCGTGCCCCAGACCGACCTGCGCGCGGCCATCACGGTGCCCGGCCGGCCAGCGGCGGCGCGCTTCCCGCTGCAGCGTGATCGCCCGGCGGATTGCCCGGCGATCATCGGGACGGCCCGCGCGCAGCACCAGATCACCGCGGCTGGCCGCGGCGGCAGCAATCCACTCATCGCGCTTGCCTCGCCTTGCAAGACGCAGCGTGCGGTCGGAGTACTCCAGGCCGGCCTCGAGGAACCCGTCGGCCTGAAGCGGGACAACGTCCGCGAGATCCCTGTAGGATTCCTCCACGTGAATGCGATACGGCACAGTCGCCCCTTCGCCCAGCATCCGGGCCGTCAGGTTGACCAGTTCGCGAGCCCGTGCCAGCCCCTCCTCCATCGGCTCGGGCCGCCGGGAATACCGCAGTGCCGTGGAGAGACCCAGGAGCCACAGGATATGGCGTGACGGGTCACCTGACGCGCGGACCTCGGCCTCTGCGGCCTCGAACGCGACGGTTGCCCGCTGAAGCGCTTCGGCGCCCTCGGAGAAGAACGCCCGCAGCGCCGACCAACCCGTTGAGACCGGATCGGCTGCCACGGCTTCTGCCCTCACGTGACGATTGAGGCCAACGAGCCGGCGCGCACTCGAGCCCTCCAGAGGTGGACGAGTAGCCAGAGCGAGATCGCCGCGGTCAGCAGTACCCCGGTCGGGATCCCTCCGGCCAGCGGCAGCTTCTGCGCCAGACCTAAGATCGTCTGGAGGGCCACGACTAAGAGGAGCGCCAGGCCCAGCCCGCCCCGAACCCCAGCACGGACCAGATACGCCGTCGTGACGATGTGGGCGAGGGTTGGGAAGAACCACGCCACGACGGCGACGGCCGTCGAGAGCGGCGTGATGAACGGCGTCCCTACCAGACCCAGGGCCAGCGCGAGGAACTTCTGCCCTGCCACCAGCCCAAACCCGGCGCCCGATGCGGCACCGTAGGCGAGCCCGGTCACCGCGTCCGCGGGCGTGAAGCTAATCGCCACTAGCGGAGCGGTGGCCTTGAGGAGCTCCCCTACCAGGGCGGCGATCAGCAGGTTGATCGTAAGGCCGGCAGGGCTGCGCTCAAGGCCTCCGATCGGACCCAGCCAGTCCCATGCCATCTTGGTGGCCTCCCTGGCGAAGAACCCGGCGGCCACGCCGCCGAGGAGGCACAACCACAGCAGCGGCCGGCGAATGTTTCTACCAGCCAGCGGGAGGAGTCCGAGTAGCGCAAAGACCGCCGCGATAACAATGGACGCGTACTGCTGCATCAGGGCAACCTCACAGGGAGCATGCCGGAGAAACGCACCGGGGTGCGACCTCGGCCCATTGTAGGACAGGGCGTGCCGCGGGTCAATTTGGCGGGACCGGTGGAGCGCTCACCGGCAGGGTCGAGCGGGCGCGCGACCAGAGCTCGCGGACGAGTTCAACCAGGTCCTGACGGCGGCGCTGACTGGGCGCCAGGTCGCCTACCAGGTGGCCCCCCGCATACCTGTTGCGCACCGCGGAGGTGTAGAAGGGCGCCCAGAAGGACTCCTCGCAACCCTCGTGCAGGACCACAACACGCCAGCCCACGCGGGCTTCCAGGCGGCAGCGACCAGGCGTGTGCACGACCCACGCGTCGCTGGCATCGAACTCGCGGTGCAGGATCTCGCGCAGCCGGGACACCAGCAGCGGCCGACCGGGCCAGCGCCCGGCCGGCCGCGAGGTGAACTCCGGCATCTTGGAAGAACTACCCACGCTCGAGGCGGGCGTTCAGGTCATCCAGAAACGCCGCAAGGTACGCGGCGCCTATCTCCACAGGGGGCACCCCCCGTCGGGGCGCCACCTCGGGGACCGGAAGCGCGACGGCGATCTCATGGGCAATCGGCCGCAGCACTTTAAGATACATCTGCAGGGCCTTCTTGGCAGAACGGGTGTGAGGTACGGGCATTACGAATCCGTGCCTGCGATCACCTGGCTCGAGCCTTCGGACGCCTCTCATGCTCGCCACCTCCTCAGGGCCCAGGAGAGACCTAGCGATGCGGCGTGGCAAACTCGGTGACCTTGGGGTTGACCAGCCGCAAGTAGTCCTGGACGGCCAACGCTATGGTTTCACGGTGCGAGCAAGCGTTGAAGACGATCCGGGTCTGCGTGATGAGACTCTGGTCCAAGTATACGGGGACGTCGTAGAGATGGCCGAACGGCGGCATCGCGCCCGTCTCGCAGTCCGGGAACAGCGACGCGAACTCCTCCTCGCGGGCCAGGCGGGCCACCTTGGCCCCCAGCGCGGCCCTCAGCTTGACCAGATCCACACGTGCCGCGGCCGGCAGGATCAACATCACCCGCTTGCCGTCCACGTCTGCGATGACAACCTTCGCGAACTGACGTCCGGGAACGTGCTCTGCAGCGGCGACTTCTTGTGCGGTGTAGGCTTCGGGGTGAGGTGACAGTTCGTACCGGACACCGTGCTCGCGGAGGTAGGTCTCGAGTCGCTCTCGCCCTCGCATACCCTCTGCCTCCCTTCTGCGTGCGGGTTCGTACCGGGGCCACCGGGCTCGCCCTGTTCCCCTCGATGACGTTCCACGCCCCGAGGCAAGGCCCCTTCCGTCCCAGCGGGGGCGTTTCGGGCCTTCCGTGGGCCTTCCGTGGATCCCCACATGAGGAAAGGCGTCCCCGGATGTCGAATTGCCGTCGGAGTGAGACCAATGGTGCTTCGATCTGGATTCCTCAACCTGGCTGCGGTGGCCGTCCTCGTTGCCACGCTGGGCGGCGCGGCTCCGGTCACCACGGTGCTGCCCTCCTCATGCGAGGCCGACGTGTTGGTCATCGGCGGCACGCCCGGCGGGATAGCCGCGGCACTGGGCGCGGCCCGGATGGGAGCCAGCGTAGTACTCGTGGAGGGGAGTGCCGAGCTGGGCGGCGTCATAGGATCCGCATGGCTCACCACTTTCGACATGAGTCTGGGTCCCAACGGCGACCATCTCATCGGCGGGATCTTCCTCGATGCCTACAGGCAGTTGGGGGTCTCCTTTGATCCCCGGGGGGCCGCGCGGGTGTTCGGCCGCATGGTGGTACACGAGCCTGGCGTCCGGACGGTGACCCACGCGATCCCGGTCGAGGTGATCAAGGAGGGGTCGCGCATCACAAGCGTCAGGTTCCTGGATCGCCGGTGGCGCCGGTCGTTCGTCGTGTGCGCCACCCAGATCATTGACGCCACCGACGACGGGGATGTGGCCGCGGCCGCTGGCGTGCCATACACGGTGGGGCGGCCGGACGAGCGCGGGCAAGGCCGGTGGGTGCAGGCATCCACGCTGATACTTCGCGTGGACTGGGTGGACTGGTGGGAGCTGGCCGCCGACATCAGGCGGCGAAAGGGCGAGGGCGCCGACCCGGTCGCGTGGGGCGTCAACGGGAACGCGGCCTGGGGCTACCCTGAGCAGATGGCCGCCTACCGGCCGTCACACCCTCGCGTCGTGGCTTACCCTCTGAATCTCTCAAGGCAGAACGACGGGTCGGTGCTGATCAACTCCCTCAACGTAATTGGAGTGGACGGGCTGGATCCCGCGTCCGTGGACTGGGGTATGCGCACGGCCGTGGCGGAGCTCCCCCGGCTGATCGAGCACCTGCGCCGGGCGGTCCCCGGCTTCGAACGGGTTCGGCTGCTGGGACACGCTCCCGCACTCTACATCAGGGAAACCCGGCACATCGTCGGGCTCTACACCCTCACGGAAGCAGACATCCTGGCGGGACGGGTGTTCGATGACAGGGTGGCGGTGGCATCCTACCCGATTGACATCCATCCCTACGCGGTGGGCTGGACCAACCCGTACCCCCCGAGGGCGAACGCGTACACGATCCCGCTACGCGCGATCGTGCCGCATGGCGTCGAGAACCTGATGCTCGCCTCCCGCGCGCTGTCGGCGACCAGCGAGGCGCACGGCTCGGTCCGCGTGATCCCGACGATAATGGCCGTGGGCCAGGCGGCAGGCGTGACCGCCGCCTTCAGTGTGCGAAACGGATGGACGCCGCGCGATATCGCGGAGAGCCCAGTTCTGATCTGGGAGGTTCAGCGTGCCCTCATCGTCCAGGGAGCGTCCCTGAACGGGCATCCGTAGGAG
>CAYLKW010000100.1:0-8232 GCA_964384245.1 uncultured bacterium | reverse complement strand
GTGAACCGACCTGCGCCGCAGGAGGCCCCTCACTAGCGTCAGTTCCTCCACGCGTAGCAGGGCGCAGGCTGCCAGGTACACGAAGGCCGCTGCCCCGACGGCGGCCAGCAGGAACAGCAGGTCCGCTCGCTCGGCAATGCGCCAGTCCAGGAGCCTAGTCTGTGCCACCATCCATCCCACCCACACGGCAATTCCGGCAGCGACCAGCACGCGCCCGGCCGTACCCACGATCCGGCTGCCATCCAGAGGGCCCAGATCCCGCGCCAGCAGCCACAGCAACAACCCCACGTTCGCAAACGCCACCACGGCGGAGGCCAGGGCGATCCCTGCCACGCCCATCATCCGCATGAAGGCGTAGGCCAGAACGGCGTTGAGGAACACCATGGCCGCGCCGACAACCACCGGCGTGCGCATGTTCTTGAGTGAGTAGAACGTCCGGGTAACGACATAGTAGGCCGCCACCGGCACCAATCCCGCGGCGTAGGCCGCCAGGCAGGCGGCCACCACCCCGGTTGCCGAGGGGCCGAACTCGCCGCGCTCGAAGACCATCTGAACCAGGGGGCGTGCGAAAACGGCAAGGCCGAGCGACACCGGGGCCGTAAGGAACAGGAGGCTGCGCAGCCCCAGCGACGTGGTCTGGCGCAACGCCACCCGATCGCCCGCGGCGGCAAGCTGGCTCATCCCTGGGAAGAGCACCGTCGCGACGGATATCGCCAGGATCCCCACCGGCGCCTGAACCATCTCGTAGGCATAGTCCAGCGCGGCAACAGCGTTCACGCCGGCTGCGACCGGGAGGAGCGACGCGAAGAACCGCCCCACGTAGGCGTTGATTTCCACGATCGCCAGGCCGAGCATCGCCGGTAGCGCCAGCCGGCGCACCGTGCGGATGGCCGGGTGGGACCAGTCGAACTCCGCACGGTAGCGGAATCCGGCGGCGCGCAGCGCCGGCGCCTGAACCAGGAACTGGATGGCGGTCCCGGCCACCCAGGCCACGGCCAGTCCGGTAATCCCGATCCTCGGCCCCAGCAGCACCGTCCCGGCAATGATGGTAACGTTGAAGGCCAGCGGAGCCACTGCCGGCGCGGTGAACCGGCGAAGCGCCTGTAGGTACGCGGTGGCGAAGATGGCAAGGGCCAGGAAGAACATCGCCAGGAAGTTAACCCTGGTCAGGGCGACCGTGCGGGCAAGCTGCACCGGGTCCCCTGCAAAGCCCGGCGCCGCCAAACGGACCAGCACGGGTGCGGCAAGCTGTCCGACCACCACCATCCCCACGCCGAACGCCAGGACAAGGGTGAACAGCCGCGAGGTCACCTGCCGCATCTCCGACTCATCGCCTCGTGCGAGGGCGTCAGAGATGGTGGGAATGAGGACGATGCTGAGGGTGCCGCCTATGAGCAGGCGCTGGACGAAGAACGGGACGTAGTATCCGATGACGAACGCCGCCCTGGCGTCGGAGGCGCCGAACATCGCGGCCACGACTATCTCCCGAATCAAGCCCAGGACGCGACTGCCCACCGTGGCGCCGGCCAGGAGCGTGGCGGCGTGCGCAAGGCGCTGCGGCGGCGACTGGGCGATCACGGCCCGCGCTCTCCTGCTGCGGCTTGTGGTGCCGGGGCGGTCATGTTAGAATCGCCCAGGACTGCCGCGCCCTCCCCGGCGGCGGCCGGAGGGATCGGCGTGGCGAAACGAATCAAGTCCGGACTCAAGCACTTGAGGAAGTCGGCCAAGCGTGCCCAGGCCAACCTCTCCGTGAAATCGAAGGTCAAGTCGCTGGTGCGCGCGGGGACCACCCCCGAGGCGATCGCCGCGGCGCAAGCCGCCCTGGACAAGGCGGCGGCACGCCACGTGATTCACCCCAACACCGCCGCTCGCAGGAAGTCCCGCATCATGCGCCGCGCCTCAGGCAAGGCAGGCTAGGCCCACAGGGAAGCCCGCTGCTGCGTCGCCGAAGCCCTGCGGCCTGCGAGGCGGACGATCAGGGTTTCCAGGACGAGCCATGGAACACTCCCTGACTTGATGGCGCGGTCGGCGGCCTCCATCGCACCGAAGATCCCCGCGAACTGATCCGCTCGGTAGCCGCGCGCCTGCTCCACGATCTTGCGCGCGACGAAGGGTGGCACCCCCAGGTTCTCGGCCAGCCCCCCGGACGAACGGCCCTTGGCCGCGGCAGCGTGCGCGCGAACGATCAGGCGGAACTGCCGGGCGATCATGAAGAGTACCTGCAGCGGCTCGTGCGTCGCCAGGTTGTCGTGGAGAGCGCGCAGCGCCCCTGCGGCGTCCCCACCCCCCACCGCGTCCACCAGCGTAAAGATCGTGGCTTCGCCTAGCTGGCTGGCGATGGCCTCTACGTCCGCCGTGGTCACCTGCGGGCGTTCACCAACATAGGCGGCCACCTTGGCCACCTCGTGGTAGAGATCCCGCAAGCTGCCGCCTGCCGTTGCCACTAACCCCTCCGCCACCCCGCGATCCGGGCGCTTCCCCGCGGCCACGAACAACGCCGCCACCCACGCCGGCCGGTCACGCGGAGGCATGGGGCGGCACTCGATAACGGTTCCCACACGCTTGAAAGCCAAGAAGAGCCGGCGGCGCCGATCCAGCTCCCGCGCCACGAAGATGCCGGTGGTAGGGCTGTCGCCCCGCTCAAGGTAGGCGATCAGCGCCTCGTGGTCGGCATCGCGCATTGCCTCCAGCCGGCGGATGACCACCACGCGGCGCGGGCCGAAGAAAGGCGCGGTGTCCAGCCGGGTCAGCAGTTCACCCAGGGGAGCCGCGCCGTCGAGCACGTCCAAATTGAGCTGGCGGTCCGCGGGCGGAAGCGCCTCATCGAGCAGCCGAGCCAGCGTCTGCTCGGCCAGGTACTCCTCCTCACCGATGATCAACGTCGGTCCATCAACGGCCGTAGGCACGCATCCGGCTCCTCATCGTGGTCACCTGCCATCGGACACCATCGCTCCTGAGCGTCACAGCGCCGTCCCGGTCTGTACGATAGATCGCGGCGCCCGCGTTCTCCAACGCCGCCAGCGTGCCCGGATGAGGGTGACCGAAGGGGTTGTCCGCGCCCGCCGAGACCACGGCGATGCTGGGCCGCACGCGCGCCAGGAACGCCGGCGTAGTCGAGGTGCGGCTGCCGTGGTGCGCCACCTTCAGTACCTGGCTTTCCACCGCGGTCCCCCGATCCAGGAGGTGCTGCTCGACCGGTGCCTCGATGTCACCGGTCAGCAGCGCCGCTGTCGTTCCGTAGATCAGCCGGGCGACCAGCGCGCCCGCGTGCGCCGGTTCACCCTCGAACCGAGGGGCTGGATCGGGCGGGTGCAGGACCGTCAACCCCACCCCTGCTCCCAGATCGATACGCACTCCTTCCATTGCGTTGCGACGGGGAACCCGCCTGGCCTCGGCAATACTCACAAGGCGGGCATACGCAGGGGTAGGATGAATCACACCGGGATCCAACACGAGTCCGACCGGGAAGTTCTCCAAGACCGCGGCCAGTCCTCCCACGTGGTCGTCATGGGGATGCGATAGGATCACCGCGTCGAGCCGGCGCACGCCAGCCCGGCGCAGAGCAGGCACCACGCGCATGAGGCCCACGTCCCAGCCAACACGATCTCCGCCCGCATTGCCGCCTCCGTCCATGAGCACGGCGCGGCCCGATGGGCTCTGGATGAGGATGGCGTCGCCCTGACCCACGTCCAAGATTGTGACCAGGAGCGCGGACGGCGGCCGGAGGGCTGCCGCGTACCAGAGCGCGAGTGCACAGACTCCTGCTGCGATCCCGGCCAGCAGTTGCGCCCTGCGCGGCTGCCAGGATCCCGAAAGCACGGCCACCCAGACACCCAGGAACAGGAACAGGATCGCCGCCGCAACCGGAGAAACTACCGGCGTCGGCACCACCGCCCAGGTTAGCGCGCCGAAGCGTGACCCTATCCAAAGCACGACTTCCAGCGGCAGATACAGCAACCCCATCAGCAGATCCCCGGCCGAGGGTGCCACAACAACCAACGGGAGCAGCGCGAGCCCGGCAGGGACCAGCGCCGCGATCACCGGCAGCGCCAGGGCGTTGGCGAGGACGCCGGCCACCAGGAGCGCCTGGAAATGGGCTGCTAGCAGAGGCGCAACCGCGATCTGCGCGCCCAGCGTGGCGGCCAGCGTGGGCGCCAGCAAAGGCCCCAGGCAGGCAAGATGGGGGTGCAGCGCGGGTGCCACGTACAACAGGCCCCAGGTGGCCGCGAACGAAAGCTGGAACCCTATGTCGAAGAGCAAGCGCGGCTGGCTTACGAGCAGCACGAGCGCGGCCGCGGCAAGGGTCGCGGCACGGTCACGGCCGCGTCCCATCACCACGGCGGCCAGACCCATAGCCGTCATGATCGTCGCGCGCCCCACCGAGGGCGCCCAGCCAACGAGCACCGCAAAGAGGCCCACGCCCAGGACGCCCGCGGCCGCGGAGAGAAGCGCCGGCAGCCCGCCCAGGCGCACCGCCCATGCGCATGCACCGGCGACAATGGCCACCTGCGCGCCCGAGACCACCATGAGGTGGACCAGGCCGGCCCGGGAAAACGTCAAGTATAGTTCGGGCGGAAGGTGGGTTTCGATCCCCAGGAGCAGGCTGAGCAGCAGGCCGTCGTGGGGAGAAGGGAGCGCCCGCAGGACACCCGCAACAACGCTCTGGCGCATGGAGGCCACGGCTCCGCGCACGGACCACGCGCCTGGGCGGAGCACCGTGATCCCGCTGACCGGTGCAACGCGGATGACACCCAGCAGCCCCCTGCGGCGGAGCGCTTCAAGCTCGGCGCGCTCACCCGGGTTCCCGGCGGGCCGTCCCAGGCGAAAGCGGCCGCGCACCAGGACCTCCGCACCCACGCCGGCGGCAGGGGGACGGCCGCGGCCGGTCAACCGCACCAGCCCATGGGCCGGGGGTAACGGCGGCGCGCGCGGGGACTGCCAGGCCTCCAGCGAGTGGAGACGAACCACGGCACGCCAGCCCAGGGTGACGGCCTCGGGCGGGCCAACGATTAGGCCACGCGCCTCTACGTGCCGCCCGTCTGCGGCTGCCGGCCACGACGGCGTCAGGTCCGCGTGCAGCGCCGCCTGCGCAAATCCCAACCCGGCGAAGCAGGCTAGGGCCGCCATCGAACCGACCCATGTTGCGCGCACCAGGAGCGACGCGATCCAAAGGGCCGCGGCCGCGGCTGCAAGCCCGCAGGCGAGCCCTGGGGGCAGGGGCCAGCGCTCCGCGGCTACGATGCCCGAGGCGAACGCCGCGGCTGCCCAAACGATCGGTGGCAGTACCTGAAACAAGCGCACCGGCGAGGACCTCCCCAATAGTAGGTCGGCTCCTGCCGGTGCGAATTGCGGTGGGTACTAGGTCTTGGCGGCCACCTCGGCCACTACCCGCTCCAGGAACTCGGCCACGGGAATTGGGCCCAGGTCACCGTCCGAACGGCTGCGCACGGCCACGGCCCCGGAGGCGGCCTCCTTGTCCCCCACGACTAGCATGTAGGGAATCTGCTCCACCTGGGCATGACGGATCTTGTAGCTGATGCGCTGGTTCGTCCCGTCCACGCTTGCGCGCACCCCTGCGGCTTCCATCTGCGCGAGCACCGCCCTGGCATAGTCCGCGTGCCGGTCCGCAATCGGCAGGATCCGCGCCTGTTCCGGCGACAGCCACAGGGGGAACCGGCCCTCGTACGTCTCGATCAGAAACGCCACCCACCGCTCCATGGTGCTGGTGACCGCACGGTGGATCATTACCGGCCGGTGGGCCCGCCCGTCCTCGCCTATGTACTCCAGCGAGAACCGCTCGGGCAGCAGGAAGTCGAGCTGAACCGTCGAGAGCGTTTCGTCCTTGCCGGACGCAGTCGGAACCTGCACGTCAATCTTGGGCCCGTAGAACGCGGCCTCGCCCCTGGCCTCCTTGAACACGATACCCATCTCGCCGAGCGCATCGCGCAGCATCTCTTCGGCCTGGTCCCACAGCGCGTCGTTCTGCATGAACTTCTCGCGGTCCGCGGGATCGCGGAGTGAGAGCTGGTACCAGCCGTTGGTAATCTGGAAGTCCGCGTACACCTTCTGAATCAGCCGGACCACCCCTACGATCTCGTCCTTGATCTGGTCCACGCGGCAGAAGACGTGGGCGTCGTTCATCGTCATGCCGCGGACGCGGTGGAGACCGGTCAGAACGCCGGACCGCTCGTACCTGAAGACCTTGCCGAGCTCGGCAATCCGTACGGGCAGGTCGCGGTAGGAGTGCTGGTCGTGCATGTAGACCATGATGTGGTGGGGGCAGTTCATGGGCCGCAGCACCAGCTCTTCGTTCTCGAGCTCCATCGCGGGATACATGTTGTCCCGGTAGTGGTCCCAGTGGCCGGACATCTTGTAGAGCGTGGAACTGGCGATCTCCTGGCTGTAGACGTGGTCGTAGCCGGACGCGAGCTCCAGGTCCACGATGTAGCGCTCAATGATGCGCCGGATCGTGGCGCCCTTGGGGAGCCACAGCGGCAGTCCCTGCCCCACCTCCGGGGCAAGGTGGAACAGGCCCAACTCCTTGCCGATGCGCCGGTGATCTCTCCTCCGGGCCTCCTCCAGTCGGTGCAGGTGGGCGTCGAGCTGATCCTGCGTGGGATAGGAAACGCCGTAGATGCGCTGCAGCATAGGACGTCGCTCGTCACCCCGCCAGTAGGCGCCCGAGGTGGAAAGCAGCTTGATCGCACGAATGGCGCCAGTGCTGAGCAGGTGCGGACCGCGGCACATGTCGGCGAACCCGTCCTGCCCGTAGAAGCTCACTTTCCCGTCCGGGATTTCCTCGAGCAACTCCTGCTTATAGACTTCGCCCTGCTCCTGGAACCGCTGGTACGCCTCCTCACGCGGGATCTCGGCGCGCTCGATCGGCTGGTCCGCCTTCGCCAGCTCCCGCATGCGTGCCTCGATGCGCTCCAGGTCCTCGGGGCTGAACGGGCGGCCGATGTCGAAGTCGTAGTAGAATCCGTCTTCTATCGGCGGCCCGATGGCCAGCCTGGCCTCGGGATAGAGCTGCTTGACGGCCTGTGCCATCAGGTGCGACGACGAGTGCCAGTAGGCCTCGCGGCCGGCAGGATCGTCGAACGTGACGAACTCGACGCGCGCGTCGGATTCCAGCGGCCACCGGAGATCGCGCAGTTGCCCGTCAACCAGCGCGGCCAGCACGCCGCCCAGGCCGAGGCGCTCGGCGAGCGCGCCCGCGCTCGTTCCCGCTGGCACCCGGTGCCCATCGCCGTTGGGCAGCGTGACTTGGATCAACCCCATGGCAGTTCCCCCCTGTCTAGCGGTAGTGGCGTGTGCTCTTGCGCCACACCTCGGCAACGACCCCGCCGCCCACCAGGAATACCTTGACGACCGGCATGAACACTTCGTCAGCCGGAATACCTGCCTCCACCCTGGCCTTCTGAAACGCGGCGGCCAGGTCGAGCGCCCACCGGTTGCGCTCCGCCTCCGGCTGCGCGACCCAGGCCTCCGGGACAACGGCCCGCAGGATGGACGGAGTGTCGAGAGCCAGCTCGCGCAGCGTTGGATCGGCCTTCTTCCGCTCGGCTATGAACCGGTCCACGGCTGAGCGGTATTCGGCACTGCCCTCGATCTGCTGGACGAGGGCGAATCCTGCCCGACCGGCCGGGGTCGCGGCAGGGGCGCCACTGGGCGCCGCCGTCTGCGGGCCGGGCCTGCACCCGGAGGCGGCTGCCGCGACGGCCACCACCAGGAAAGCTACCACCGTCAGGCGCTGCCATCCGAACCGACCAATCTGACCTGTTCCGGTCACGTCGTTGCCTCCTTCCTGCGTAGCGCGTGCAGGATGCCAGAAACACGCGAACCCGCCCCCAGAGGGGCGGGCTGCCGCGGTTCCACCCTCGCAACCGTCCGGGGCCGCGACGACGCACCTTGGGCGGTCGCTCTCGGACGCTCACCGCGCGTTCTCGGGCGCACCCGGCGGCCTAGATGGTGATCACCGCTCCTATCACCCTTCGTCCGCTGCTCAGAGGGGGTCTTCCGCCGATCCATCCGGCAGGACTCGCAGCCCAGGCCCTGCCTCTCTCAATCCGCCCTGCATCGGGCGGCCCGAACGGGGTTCCGGCGTACTCGTCCTCGTCTTCGCCGATCTTCATGGTCATATTAGGCACCGGGGGCGGGGCTGTCAATTCGTCGTGCCAGGGGGTAGTGTACGGTAGGTTGTGTACTTTCGTTGGGGTGCCCACTGGAGGGTAC
>CAYLKW010000099.1:0-8419 GCA_964384245.1 uncultured bacterium | reverse complement strand
TGCGGGCCGCTCTGGTCGTAGCAGCGCCACAGTTCCTCGAGGGAGTGGACCTTGAAGACCTGTTTGAACCCGCCGGCGGCGTTGGGCTTCAGCACTGCCGGGAAACCCACGTACTCTACGATCTGCTCCCAGGGAAGCGGATACTGCAGATTACGCAGCGACTCCGGCGCCACGTCCTGGGCGTAGGCCTTGTTGGGCAGCACCACGGTCCGCGGCACCGCGATCCCCAGGCGCGCCAGCAGCGCGGTCCCGAAGAACTTCTCGGAGGCAGACCACCAGAACGGGTTGTTTATGACCGCCGTGCCTGCCAGCGCCGCGTACTTGAGGTGGGTGCGGTAGTAGGGGACCTCGTGTGAGATCCGGTCAATGATGACCGCGTACTGCCGTGGATCGTCCAGGCGCGTTCCGCCCAGACCGCACAACTCCGCGGTCACACCGTCGGTGCCGCGCCGGTTGATGTGCTCCATCAACGCGGACGGGAACGACTCCTCATGGCCAACCAGCAAACCAACCTTACGCGTCTGGTTCATGCGCGGGGCTCCTGTGGTTACAGGTAATGCGGGATCGCCTCCCGCCAGAGCGGCCAGTCGTGCGTGCGTTCCCACCATACGGCCATTTGGTGTTCCACGCCCTTCGCGCTGAGCGTTTCGGAAAGGGCGCGCGTGGAAGCCAGGGCGATGTCGTGCTCGCCGGAGAGCAGCACTATCTGCATGCGCCGCATCGGACGCAGGTAGGTCTCGTCGGTCAGGTTCGGCAGGAAGTCCAGAGGGCAGTTGAAGTAGACGTCATCGTCGGTGTAGCCGTCGAGGAATCCCTTGATGTCGTACCGGCCGGACAGCGCGACCAGCTTGGCGACCAGGGAGGGATGGCGGAACGCCAGGTTGACGGCGTGGTAGGCGCCGAACGAGGTGCCGGTGACCAGCAGCGGTCCAGGATTGCGCCCCCGGATGAATGGCAGGTACTCACCCAGGATGTACCGCTCGTAGTCCAGGTGCCGGAGTATCCTCTGGCGCGGCGGCACCGCCCGGTTGTACCACGACTCCGCGTCCACACTGTCTGGACAGAAGAGCTGGATCAGGCCGGCGTCCAGTTTGGGCTCCAGCGCCGCCACCATGCCGAAGTCCTCGTACTGGTAGAACCGCCCCATCGTGGTAGGGAAGACCAGTACGGGCGCGCCGGCATGCCCGAAGACCAGCGTCTCCATGGTCCGGCCCAATGTGTGGCTGATCCAGTGGTGATACTCGCGTTTCATCGGCGCCTCCGGCCCGTTGCTCGATTGTTCGACGCCCGGCCCCCAAATCATCCTCCAGGAGGGGCTGCCCCCAGGCGTGCCGAAGGCCGCCCCATGGACGTACCGACCGCTGCTGGGCTCGCTTCGGTCGCATTGCTCGCGCGCCGCGTGCGCGCCAACGTCGAGCGGGTGATCGTCGGCAAGCCCGACGTCATCGAGCAGGCGCTGGTCGCGGTGCTCTGCGAGGGCCACATCCTCATCGAGGATGTCCCGGGCATCGGCAAGACGATGCTGGCCAAGGCCCTGGCCCGCTCGCTGGGATGCTCGTTCCGGCGCATCCAGTGCACCCCAGACCTGCTGCCCTCGGACATCACCGGACTCGAGTTCTTCAACCAGAGGACGGCGGCCTTCGAGTTCCGGCCGGGCCCGATCTTCGCACAGATCGTGCTGGCCGACGAGATCAACCGCGCCACGCCCCGCACCCAGTCGGCGCTGCTGGAGAGCATGGAGGAGCGGCAGGTGACGGTAGAGGGGCAGACGCGGATACTGCCGCGCCCGTTCATGGTGCTGGCCACTCAGAACCCGGTGGAGCTGCAGGGCACGTTCCCGCTTCCAGAAGCGCAGCTCGACCGGTTCCTGCTTCGCCTAGCGCTGGGCTATCCATCGGCAGAGGACGAGCAGGAGATCCTGCGGCGCTACAGGACCGGGGGGCCGCTGGAGGCGCTCGAGCCGGTGACGACCCCTGACGCCGTGCTGGCAATGGCGGAGGCAGTCCGCGCCGTGCACGTCAGCCCGGCGGTGGAAGCCTACACCGTTGCCATCGCCAGGGCGACGCGGGCGCATCCCGAGGTGGAGTTGGGCACGAGCCCCCGCGGCAGCCAGGGGCTCCATCACGCCGCGCAGGCACTGGTGGCGATCCGGGGCCGCGAGTTCGTGCTGCCCGATGACGTTAAGGCCATGGCGCCGCTGGTGCTACCCCACAGGTTGATCCTGGGCAGCGGCGCGCGGTTGCGCGACCGGACCGCGCGCGAGATCGTAGACGAGGTGCTGCGCGGCGTGCCGGCACCCGTGGAGCGCGAGGCACGGCCGTAGCGGCACGACGCCTGCCGCGGGATAGGCAGAGATGTTCTCGCAGGGCTGGCTGATCGTAGGAAGCCTGCTGCTCATCCTCGGCCTGGCCGCGCGCAGCGGCGGGCCGTTCCTGGTGGGCCTGGTCGTGCTGCTGGGCGCCGGGACCTCCTACCTGTCGCACCGGTACTGCCTCCACCGGGTGGAGTTCCGGCGATCGTTCGTGCCGCGCAGAGCGTTCCACGGCGAAGAGATTACCCTCACGCTGGAGGTCACCAACCGCAAGCCGCTTCCCCTCGCCTGGATCGAGGTCACCGACGAACTGCCGGAAGAGGTCGTGCCCAGTCGCGGCCGCATCATCCCCAGCCTGCGCCAGCGCCGCCAGCACCTGGTGCACCTGTTCTCGCTGCGGTGGTACGAGCGCGTGCGCCGGCGCGTCACCATCACCTGCAGGGCGCGTGGGTACTTCCCGCTGGGGCCGGCGCGTTTGCGTGCGGGCGACCTGTTCGGGATCACCTCGCAGGGCCGCACCCTGGATGGCACCGACCGCCTGATCGTCTATCCCAAGATCGTACCGCTGGAGGCGCTGGGGATTCCCGCGCTGCACCCGATCGGCGACCACCGCGCGCCGCGGCCGTTGCTGGAGGATCCAACCCGTACCATCGGCGTGCGTGACTACCAATCCACCGATCCCATCCGTCGCGTTCACTGGAAAGCAAGCGCGCGCATCGGTCACCTGCAGACGCGGCAGTACGAGGCGACAACGACCCATAGGATCGCGGTCTTGCTCAACATGGACACCCTGGGCGAGTACGCGGAGTACCGGGGCTTCATCCGCCCGCTGTTGGAGCTGAACATCATGGTCGCGGCGTCGTTCGCTGCCTGGGCTGAGGAGCAGGGAATCCCGGTCGGGCTGTTTGCAAACGGATACCTGCCCGAGGGGCTGCGGCGCGTGCGGCTGGCGCCCGCGTTGGGCTCGGTGCACCTGACGGCGATCCTGGAGGCGCTGGCCAAGGTGTTTTCCACGCCGGTGATGCCGCTGGGCGACCTGATGGCGCTCGAGGCAGGGGCGCTTCCCTGGGGCACGACCGCGGTCGTCGTTACCGCCGTCGTGGACGCACCGCTGCTGGCCGGCATCGCGCGGCTGCAGGAGGCCGGGCACGGCGTGGTGATGGTGTTGGTGGGTGACCGGGTGGGCGACCCGCGAATTGGCATTCCCACGCATCGCGTGAGCGGGGAGGCAGGCTGGCGTGCGATGGATGAGATCCGGCTCATCTGAGAGCGCTCGCGACGCCCCCCGCCGCCCTGATGGGTTCTGGGAGGGTGTGGGCCGGCTGCTCCCCGTCGCACGCGCGGTGATGGAGTTCTGCTGGCTCTACCCCTGGATCATCGTGATCGGTGGTGGCTTCTACGGCGCCACCGGCCCCCTGCTGTCACCAGGGTGGGCGTTCCTGCTGCTGGTGGGCGCAGAGGTGGCGGCACGGCATGTAGTGGACCGTGGCGGTTTGCTGCTGCATGCGCGCATCCTGCTGGTCGGTGCCGGGGCCGTTTTGGGGTTTGCGGCCGTCCACGAGCAGCACTATCCAGGCACGCCCCTCTGGCATCCCGCGTGGTTCGTAGCCCTGCTCCAGGCCGCGCACGACGTCTTGCCAGAGGTTCCCAAGGCCGCCTTAGCCGCCCTCGCCGCCGCGTGCCTGTGGTGGCGCGGACTGGTGCTGGGCGCGCGTCACGTCGGTGCCATCGAAATCGAAGAAGCGTACAAGACCGGTGTGGGAATGGTCGTCGCCTACCTGCTTGCCGCCGCGGTCTATGCCGACTCGCGGGGATTTTCCGCCGCAGGGCCCGAGATGCCGCCGATGATGCTGGCGTTCTTCTTCCTGGGGCTCTCGGCGCTCGCGCTCGCGCGCCTGGCGGCGATCTGGGAACAAAGCCGGCCGGACGAACGCAGCCAGATTCCCGGGCGGGCCTGGGTGCTGCTGATCACCGGGGTCGTGGGCCTGATCATGTTGGCGGCGGGCATGATGGCCGGGATGGCCACCGCCGATGTCTTCAAGTATCTCGGTGTCGTGCTCCGGCCGCTGATGCCCGTGGTCGAGGCGCTGTTCGTGGTGCTGTTCGTTGTGGCGGGCCTGATCGTGAGGGTGCTCATCGCGATACTCTCGCGCCTGCCGCGCCGCGAGGTGCCCGAGATCGGCCCGGCCCACACGGTCTTCGACGACCTACTCCGCCGCTTGCGAGAGATTGAGATGCACCCCCAGGTGGTCTCGGGCGCGCGGTGGGGCATGGTGCTGACGGTGATCGTGATCCTGGTCGTCGGCATGGCCCTGGCCGTGGTGCTGCGGCGGCGGCGCGAGCGCAGGCCTGACGAGGACGATCACGAGTCGGTGTGGTCGGTGAACGAGATGCTGCGAGGGCTGGCAGGCTGGCTGCCGCGGTGGGGGCGCAGGCAGGAAGATGACGACGGGCCGACCGCAACGCCGGCAGGAGCGATCCGGCGGATCTACCGCGAGCTGCTGATCTTGGGCGCCGGGCTCGGCGCCCCGCGCCATGCGTGGGCGACGCCACGCGAGCACGAACCGCGGCTGCGTGGGGTGCTGCGTGGGGTCGAAGCCGAGGTGGAGCAGCTCACGGCGAAGTACGAACGGGTGCGCTACGGCGCGTGGCGTCCCGCCGCGGCGGACGTGAGAGAAGCAGAGGAAGCACTTGAGCGCGCAAGGACTACGGGGACTGCGCCTCCGGCTTCTTCTGGGGAACGCAGCAGATGAACTTGAGCGGCCCCTCGCCGACATTCCTGATCTGATGCCGCTCGTGGGGCGGCACCCACATCACCATGCCAGGCTCCAGCGTCCACTCGCCCGCTTCGCCCACCATCACACCCCGGCCATCGAGTAGGTACATCTCCTGCTCGTACCAATGGTCGTGCAGCGGCGTCTCCGCGCCGGGCGCGACCTCGAAGACGCGCATGGCGAAGTTCTCGGCACCGCGCTTCTTGTCAATGACCCAGCGTATCTTGACCCCGGGCAGGTTCTCGGGCTCTTCGGCAGGAACGTCCTCGGGCCGGAAGATCTCCATGGCTGCGCCACCTCTTCCTTATGCTAGCGTCTCGGGCGCGACGGGGATACGGACGCGGATGCGTGTTCCCTCCCCTGGAGCACTGTAGAGCTCAAGGGAGCCTCCCAGGTGCTCGGCGCGCTCGCGCATGGAGCGCAGGCCGAGGTGTCCGGGAAACGCCCCCTCCGGATCGAACCCCTGGCCGTTATCGGTCAACACAACCCACAATCCCTCATCGTCGCGGCGGAGCCGGAGATCCACCCGGGTGGCCTTCGCGTGCTTGACGATGTTGTGGAGTCCCTCCTGAGCGATCCTGTAGATCGCCTCCTTGACGTCGAGGGGAGCATCGGGCTCATCGGGCAGGTCGGCGCGCGCATCAAGCCCGTGCCGAGCGCGGATGGCCTCCACCTGCTTGTCCAGAACCGCCACCAGTCCTTCTGTCTCGAGTGCCTCCGGGCGCAACTCGAAGATCAGCGCGCGCATCTCGGTCAGGCCGGCCTCGGCAAGCGACAGCACGTAGCCCATCGGCTCAGCGGCTTTGGCCGGATCGCGCTCCAGCCACGTCTGCGCCGTGCGGGCACCCAGTGCGATGCCGTAGAGCGCTTGGGACACGGAGTCGTGCAGTTCACGGGCCAGCCGTTGCCGCTCCTCCAGCGCCGCCTTGTCCCGAGCCTCCACGAATAGACGGGCGTTCTCAGCGGCGACCGCCGCCTGGTCCGCGATGGCGGTTAGGAAGTCCACCTCCGACTGTCCGGGGATCCGGCCACTGGGATAGAACATGTTAAGCGCCCCGATCACGCGCCCCCAGTACCGCAGCGGCACGGAGACGATCGCGTCCCACGCCGCCCTGCGCGCGGCGTCGTGAACAGGGGCGTAGCGCTGATCGGCCAGCATCTCGTTGCGGGCATTGAGCCGCACCACCGGCTGCTTCTCCGCCACCGCCTGTAGGCCCGGCGGAGGAGCCCCGGCACGAACCGCGGCGCGCATTCCGGCAGTGTGCTGGGGCGAGAGGCCATACGTTCCCGTCATGAGAGCCCTCTTCAGATCATCGTCCATCAGGACGACGCCGCAGGCCATGCCGCCGGTCGCGCGTACAACGGTGCGTGCCAGGGCGTCCAGCGTGGCCTCCAGGGATCCGGCCAGCGCCATGCTTGAAACGATTTGCACCATGGCCTCTGCCTTCCGGGCCAGACGCTGGGTTTCGGTTTCGTCGCGCAGGAAGACGGCCACCAACTCCTGCCCGTCGAGGGAGATCGGACACGCGGTGGATTCGATTTGGTGCTCCTCGCCATCCATACGCAATACCGGTGAGATCAGGCGGCGCGCCTGTCCCATGAAAGCCGCTTCGATGGCCTCCTGGATGCCGGGACGGATGGGGGTGGGGAAGAGCGTCAGCACGTCGCGACCCACCATGTGCTCAGGGCCGCAGCCGATCGTCTGGCAGACCGCCGGATTGGCATAGAGGCACCGGCGCGTAGCGTCGGCGACCACGATCCCGTCCAGGGCCGCACCGAAGAGCGCGGCCAGACGATCGGTCACGGCCCGTCGCTCAGATGATCCAGGGAAACCAGCCCGATCCGGACGGCGAAGAGCGCTGCCTGCGTGCGGCTCTGCACGCCGAGCTTGGCCAGGATGCTGCTCACGTGCGTCTTCACGGTCTTCTCGCCGATGTGCAGGGCCCGGGCAATCTGTTTGTTTGCCTGTCCCTGGGCCATCAACCTCAGAACCTCGGTCTCGCGCTCGGTGAGCGCCTCAGGGCTCTGTGGAGCTCGCACCTCTCGCATCAGCCGCGCGGCCGCCTCCGGGGAGAGCTGAACCCGCCCTTCGGCCGCCGCCTTGATGGCGCGGATCAGTTCGTCGGCCTCAGTGTTCTTGAGCATGTATCCGATCGCCCCGGCCCGCACCGCGCCCACGACGCTGGCATCCTCGAGGACGCTGGTGAGGGCCATGACCTCGACGTCGGGCAGTTCTTTGCGGATCGCTTCTGTGGCTGCAATCCCGTCCATGACCGGCATGAGGAGGTCCATCAACACGACGTCCGGGAGCAGCTCTCTGGCCATCCGGACTGCCTCGGCGCCGTCCGCGGCTTCTCCCACCACCTGAAGCTCAGAGTCGAGCCCCAGGAACATCCGCAGACCCTGTCTCACAACGCTGTGGTCATCGGCAATCAGGATTCGGATCGGCATCGCGGCCCTCTCCTGTCCGAAGCACGCCCCCGACATCCTCCCATGGGCGGAGGCGTGTCTCCGCCCATGGTCCCGCAAGAGGCCGCTTCCAGAGTCTGAGGCGCGGGGCGCCGGGAGCGCGCATTAATAGACGTAGCCATGATACGACTTCTCGTAGTGGATGACCAGCAAGGAGTCCGCCAGGGGCTGCGAATGCGGCTTGCGCTGGAGCCGGACATTGCGGTTGTCGGCGAGGCCGCCGACGGCCTGTCAGCCGTGCGCATGGCCGCCGACCTGGCGCCCGACGCGGTGATCATGGACGTAGGCATGCCCGGCACGGATGGTATCGAGGCGGCGGCCGCCGTGCGCGCGGTGGCGCCCAAGACTCAGGTCGTAATACTGACGATTCGCGACGATCCCATCACCCGCAAGCGCGCCCAGATGGCCGGAGCAGCCGCCTTCGTCGTCAAGCAGAAGTGCGGTGGGGACTTGATCGCCGCGATCCGTCGGGTGGCGGGGACGCACCGGAGCGATGACCGCGAGGGTCCGGCCGGTCTTCCGACCGATCGAAACGGTCCGCCGAAGGTCTGAGCCGACAGCCGGCCATTGGTGCGATGTACGGACTGCGTGGAAGCGGTGTAATGGCGCCAGAAGACATTCTGGATCACAAACTCTAAGGAGGAAACGAAAATGAAGAAGACCCTGATTGCCCTGGTAGCGGGAGTTGCGCTCATCGCGGGATCCGCGTACTGGCTGCCGACCGAAGCCCGCTTCGCGCAGGCCGTAGACGAGGATCAGTGGCTGCCGACCGAGGCCCGCTTCGCGCAGATCGTCGTTGACGACGAGTACCTGCCGACCGAGGCCCGCTTCGCGCAGATCGTCGTTGACGACGAGTACCTGCCGA
>CAYLKW010000098.1:0-8433 GCA_964384245.1 uncultured bacterium | reverse complement strand
AGACATAAAGGTAATTGACCTTAATGCCGGTGGTCTTGAGGGATTGGAAATCTATGTCTGCAGTAGTCACTTTGATGATTCAATGACCTCAAGAAGGGTCGTATAGAATTCTTTTATGTCGGAAAGTTCATTTGTCAGAATATCATAAAGCATCGCTGTATCTATATGGTTATATAAATGGACAATCCTGTTTCTAAACTGGCTCATTTTCTTGTATTTTTCTGCATGGCTCTTTGGAATATACCCTGCCCCGCTTAATATTTCTATAATTTCTGCATTTGTATTTGGTGTCCTTAAGCCAAGAGATGCAATAATATAGCTGCCAATACCAAGTAAAGCCTGTATAGATGTCTGGAGTATGTGGAGGCTTGCGTCGATATTTCTGAAATCACCAATAAATTCCTCACAAGTCATTGACGAGAAAAATTTCAATTTTTCAAGGTTATCAAATATAACATCAATTTTCGTTTGAATATCCTCTTTTTTCATAATCTTGCAAGTCTCCTCCTATAACCATCAAAATAGTAGTTATTCATAAACCTGAGTGTTGGCTCAAAATCACAGTAATCAGAAATGACCTTCGCGACAAATTTTATTCTGAAATCGGTGTCAGCGTCATAAATCAGTCTGCCGGTTTTAAGGACATTATGCACAAAAATAAGCCCCTGATTATTAAGCTCTATCAAATCCACTTCGCCAGCCCCCAATGCATCTTCAATTCTGTATGCCAGATAATTCATCTCGTGTATCAAATCCCTTCCTTTTGGGTGCGGGTCTTTAAGCAAAACAGCGATATCCACATCACTCATCGTCCCTTCTTTGCCCGTTGCATACGAACCAAAGAGATACGACCCGGCTATATAGGGGTAATCCTTGAATATTGGTTTTAAGCTTTCTAAGTCAAGCATTCATAGTGCCTCTACTTATGTCTTTTTATAATTATACCATTCAAAAGCACTTCCGCCCCCTGCCTGATAGTCAGACGATAAGGAAATTTTTCGCTATTGACCAATTCGAGGATGTAGAGGAGTGGGCATGATTGCTCAGAAAATATTGTCATCAGATTCTGTTTTATCAGATTTAACGCCCAATTCAGGGTCATAGTCCCCTTCAAAAAAATAAACATCATTCAGCCACTTTTTGAGTTTATTTATCCTCTCTTTATCTTCAGAGGCAAGTTCATAAACTATATGTGAAATCGTTGATAGATTTAACCCTTTTTGGTTTATATACTTTCTTGCATCTATATTAACTACATATTCTGAAAGAACTTCTGCCTTAAAAGAGGTATAGCTTAAAGTATCTCTTTTTAAATATTCTTTAATCTTATTCTTAAAATCATCCTCTCTGCTTTTAGGGATTGCCGGAATCGTGTAGATTTCCCTGAACAATTTTAACGCTTCTGTTTTTTTATCAGACATATACCCCGCATCAAGAATCTCAAGGGTTTCATAAAATCTTTGCAGATAATGCGACTTTTGAGGCAGAATATCATAGAGATTTTCTACTAATGTCTTTTTAGCTATTTCTGCAACAGAAAAAGCAAATGTTTTCAAGGGCTCGACCTTTTGCTTTTTTCCTCTTCCTTCAGCTTGAGAGAGTTGGATTGTATCAAGAGTTCTAAATAAATCTTCAAGAAAGCCTTTAGTCGCATCTATCAATTTTTGTCTATTCTTTTTATTTTCAGTCCAATGCTCTTTCTTTAATTCATCTATCTTACTGTCAGAAATTAATTCAGGCATTGCTTCCCTGAAAAGTAATGCGAGTGAAAAGGCTAACAAATCATTTTGATAAACACTTCCTGCACCAGAGGTCAATTTTATCCTATCGTTTGGTTTTTGATAAAAAATTAGGATATTTGGATGAGACGATTTTTGAGAATCTAAATACCTATTATAAGTATTTGTATCTCTAATTCTTCTCAATATTCTTCCCATTCTTTGAATAAGCGAGTCTATTGGAGCAAGTTCTGTATAAAGAATATCAGCATCTATGTCAAGTGAAGCTTCAACAACTTGGGTAGCGATAAGTATTTTACCTTCTCCTTCATCGTCTGGCTTTGGGTTGCCAAAAGTTCCGATAACCCAATTATTATTTTCATCATAATGACCGACTATTTCTTCCTCAAATTTTTTTCTATCTTTAAAGGTAAATTTTGAATGCAGGAGTCTCAGATAAATATTTTCTTTGTTGGCTTTAGCAATGTCTTCATAAATCTTCTGTGCCGTTCTAACAGTATTAAGAATGACCAGCACCCGCTTTCGTTCTTTTGCACTGTCTAATATTTCATCAATCTTTTTTATAATATCATCTTCACGGACTTCAATTTTATGTTTACAAATACCCTCAGAATCCCCATATTTGTCTAAGATTTTAAATTCAGATTCTCCGATTCTATCTTCTATTTGCTTTTTCACAAAAGGAGGTAAAGTTGCTGACATTAAAAGAAATTTCCCGCCAAGTTTTACAATGTCTTCAATAAACTTAACAATGATTGCCACTGCCTTTGGATCATAGGACTGAACCTCATCTATCACTAATCTTGAATAACCAAGTATAGAATAGATTTTCTCATACCCCGGATATTTTAATACCGATGGGAAAATTTGGTCTCCAGTAGAGACTAAAACGGGAAGAGATAGCTGCCTTGCCAAGTCAAGGATTCTTAAATTTTCTCCTTCATGGCTTTCAGTTTTTGTAAAAAGATACACATCGGCATCAGAATGCAATAATCCAGTATTTTCATTATGATCTTCATTAAAATATCCGCATGTTCTCTTGAATATTGCATTTACTGCACTTCTTAGCGGCAGTGTGAAAAATATTTTTTTACCTGCACCCCATAAGTATGCAAATTCGGTTTTCCCAGAGCCGGTTGGAGCAATAAGCACTACATTGGCATTTTTTGTTTTATCAACCTCTTGCAACTGCCAAATTTTTTTAGATAGCTTCTGTTCAATTTTATTTTTAATGATTTCATAATCAGGAATATCCTTCTCTATATGTTCATCAACACCTTCTTCCTGAATATAAGAGGCAAAATGGTCAATCCTCATCAAACTTCCTGAAACACTAATCCATTTTCTTTTATATTCATCATTTATTGTTATTCTATAAGGCATAAAATACCCGAAATAAGGCGGCAGGAGATAGGCAAAGAGATCGCTTCCATCGCTGATGGTGCAGGCAATATCTTCGTTAAAATTCAGGATATTTTGATAGTCTTTAAATCGTTCATCATTAAGTTCCGTTTTAAGGTTCTGTAGCAACTCTTTTCTGAAGCCAGTATTTTCTAACAGAAAGTTAATTGCCTCTCTAAAGTCTTTATTACTGCCCAGTATTATATTCTGAAAATTATCTCTCCAGTGATGGAAAGCAATGGCAGAAAGCAAAATTTTTCTATCATATTCATTAGGGATTTCGTTTATCAAGGCATTTTCATCGATCCAGAGCAAAGAAAACAGACTGTGAGGCACATTAGGGAAAGTAGGGCGAGGCTTATAGTTCCAGTTCTTTAATGAAATCTGAAAAGAAGGGGAAACTTTTCCAATATCATGAGTAAAAGCTGCAAGGTTGAGAAATCCCACATACTCTTTCAATTCTGGAACTTTGTTTTTTAAAACCTCTATCTGTTCAAGTAAACCAAGCGTATGTTCTTTAAGAGAAATTTGTTTTTTGCTTTTTGCCAGAATTTCAGCCATCTTAATCTGCCCTCATTTTTGCAAAGAATAAAGGAATTACCACTCCATTATCTACATCAACATAAAATTCTTGTTTCTTAAAACCGCCTTTTTCAAACAGCTTTACTTCAATGTATTTGGTAAATACCCTTTGGTTATTTTCAGTAATTCTATAAAACGTTGGCAACCTGAACAGATTACCATTTACCTGATCGTAAAATTTCTTATAACTTTCTTTATCAAGTATGAACTCATCGTCCATGTCCAATAAAGAAGAAATCCATGTAAATAAAGAAAGCTGTCTCAGACTTCCTTTATCAATACTAATTTTTTCAATATCTTTGATAACAATCCAGTCCTCAGACCTCCCAAGATGAAGCGATGAAAGCCTGTTTGACGGATTTTCAAAAACAGATTTAATCTCATCCATTAATTCTGGATGATAGATATAAATAGTAAGGTCAACATTATGAAGGACATCTATTGTTACAGGCATTTGTCCACCCGGATGCTGAGGCGTGCCGTCTAAAACCCTGTTTGTTATTGAATTGAATTTATCAATATGGCTGTCTTTTTTTAGATTCCGAAACCAGATATATTCTTTCACTAAGCTTTCAAATATTCCGCAGATTGCTAATGATAGCCCTTGCTGTAAACATATAAACCTATCGTCCTTATCATCTTTAATGCCCATGACATTACAGATTAATCCCTTAACAGCAGAATGAGGGGGTATTGGATATGTAAACCTCCGCCTATAACTGAAAGGCACTCTATAATGGGCATCCGGCTGATGAATTTTAACTTTCAGAACCTTTTTCATAATGCCTTATCATTTAACCCCCAGTTGTTTCAAAAACTCATTCCATTCAGTATATAAATTTGTAGTATCAATATTTCCGCCTAAGTTTTTAGGGTTATAAACATAAACCAGTTTCTTGTTGCTGTCATTAAGAATATATCCATTATCCAGAATTGAGCTTTCAAAACTTCCCAGTTCAACAAAAGAATTAAAAAGTGGAATAGGAATCTTTAGTCCAGCAGCAATTATGAATAGTGGTACAATCCCATAATTTTCACCACTGGTGTGATAAATAAGACCATTTTTAATAACTTCCAGAATCTGACATATTCTTTTCTTTTTTTCAACATCATCTAATATGAAAATAGCTTTTTTCTTACCACCTTCGTCCTTAATCTCTATTTCTCCAAGTTTATAGTTATTGTCTTTGAGATCATATTTTTTATTTTGCACCGTTTCATCCGCTTCTATTGTATGCGTCAATACCAGCGATAAAGTTAAGGTATTCTTATTTGAATTATAAAAATATCTTCCGACAGTAAACTGATAAAAGTTTTCTTCGTCTTCAACTGCGTATTCTCCGTCATAAATTTTAAAGGTTTTAGCCTTACCTTTTCTTTTTTCATTTTTGCCAGCTTGCTCTTCTTTCTCGTCACCCTTTTCTCGTTTTTCGAGAAAATTATTTTTGAATGATATATATTTTTCTTGATTTTTTGACTTTTCTTCTTTTTCTTCCATAAGTTCCTTGCTCACAGTACATAACAACCCATCAATAACTATCTCATGGTCGTCAATTTTATATGGCGATCCTTTCTGTTCCTTTTTAACATCTTTTAAAACTATATCCGTTCCTTTTTCAGATAAAAATAATGTCAGCTTTTTTGCAGTATCATCATAATTGTGATCTTTTATCCACCATTCATTATATCCCAGCTTATCAATATCTATTGTAAAAGGAACTTTAAAAAATGCCCCCTGTTCTTCTTTGTTCACCGGATTCGGATTAGCACCACATCTGCTCGCAAGGTCATGGTTTGCATTAAACTGCATATCTCCTTCCCATGTCTCAAGGGCTACTGCTTTTGTAATTCCAACAGCAGCCTTTCTTGTAATGCTCGATTGCCCCCCTATAGTAAACATATAACCAAAAGCATCAAGCTCAGCGTGCGTAAGAATATTCTGACTCCTTAAATCAAACTGGACAACTTTATTATTTCCTGTTCCAGATTCAAAACATACAGCAGGAGTCCAGTCATCTTTGTAAGTTTTTGAAAGTGTCTCAAACAAATAATGTCTCATCGCTACTCTTGATAGATAGCTAAAAGTTTTATTCCCGAATCGTGTCAGTTTCTTTATTGACGGAATATTCCCACCCAGTTTTTCATCCCTGTTTAAAGCAGAAGCTTCAAAGATAGTAGTAAAAGTAATGGCCTTCAACTCATCTCTTAGCTTGCAATTATTATTACTCATTGTCGCCCTCCTTAGTTTTTTCAGTTGTAAAATTACTCAAAAACGCATAAATGAATGCCCTGAAATGGTTTACATCGTATTTCGGTTTTAAGGCTTCCACCAGTTCAGGGGGAAACTTAACGCTTTTTGTGGTAAAGTCTCTCATTAACATGCCAATCACTATATCCCTTTTCCCAAGCCTTATCTGCTCAAGTAGTCTCAGGGCTTCTTTATTGATGACTTCTTGCAACCCTCTTTCATTTTTTGCGACTGACCACCCACTATTTCGTAACCTTTCAATCAAAAAATCAGGCTCTGCTGCTTTCAGTTTATTAATGAGTCCGTTAACCCTGTTAAGTAGTTCCTTTCGGCTGCCATCTTTTTCTAAATCATCCGCAATATATTCAAGCGTTTTTCTGAACCGAGATATTTTTTCTCCAGAAAGAAAAATGTTTGCTGTTTTTCTGACATCATCAATCCACTCATCAACATTATCAGGTCTTATTTTCTCATGCAGTTCATCTAACTTTTTAGCAATTTCCTCATAAATGCTCATGTCATCACCCCTCTTTTAAGATTGAATTTATTCTTACATAAAGCTCCGGCAATATCCTTGAAAGATTTTTAAGGCTGCGTGCATCTTTATAGTTGAGTTTTGAGAAATATTTATCCTCAAATGCACTGGAGTTTGTAATTGAATATCGCAAGATTTTCTGATTCAATATTAACAAGCTATCAACCTTCCCGCTTAATACAATTTCAAAAATATAATTTTCTTTTGTCTGACCGATTAAATTTGCTATTTCTTTATTTAACAGAAGGCGAGATAGTTCATAAGGCAAGGAATAATAATCTATATCCGTCTGTTTTGTAGCATGATTATAGCCTTTTATGACCATCTCAATATTCATCACACTCCATGCGCCGACCGTTGTAAAAACCTTTTGTGCCAGCTCCATAAAGCTAATCCCCAATATTTCCCTGAATTGATAACTATTTCTTCTGTCTAAAATCTGTGAGGCGTATTTATTGAGATGCCACATTATTTTGAAAGATGGGGCATTGATGAAGATTTGACCGTTTTGAGTCTTTGCGCTCTCAAAAGGAATATGGTGATGGATTATCAAGTAAGCACAAAGTGGGCATATTGAAAAAGAGTCCTTCAAATTCCAGAAGGCATTCGGAAATTCTCCTGTTGAAGGGGCTATCAAATTATTATGGGCAACATTATATTTCCGCAAGTTAGAAAAGAAAATTTCAAAGCCATTACTTTCAGACTTTGATTCTATCGATTTTTTTGTCTTCTTTAATTTTTTTGTCTCTTCCTTCTTTTTTTTCTCTGTAGCTTGTCCGTGATTTGTCCATGCTTCATTTAGCTTGTTAATATTTTCGGGCAATAAAGCAAAATTTCTTGAACAAATGCCACAGAAATCCTGTCCATACTCATTAACTATGGACAATTCTTTCACAAAATCACTAAACCCCTCCTTATCCTGAGGTCTTGATGGATTTATATAATTTCTATAAAGAGACGATTGACCTACAATTGATGAGATATTATTTGTCTTATCATTGCTAAAATACCGATCACTAATTTTTAAGTTAGCAAAGATGTCTTTCGGCAGAGCCACTATGTTGTTTTCAAACCATTTTTCAATATCATATTGCTCAATCTCTGAAACTGATTTTAAAAAACCAATAACTGATGCATTATAAAGCCAATTTGACGGATAAATTTTTATAGTCTTTTCTTCCATCCCCCTATTCCCCCTCTCTCATAAAAACAGTTCAAACGGTTCAAACAGTTCAAGCGTTCTAACTGTTCTTTTTATAGTCCTTTAGAATATCTTCAACTTCTTCCCTCATACTTTTTATCGGTGGCTTTTTATATTTTGTGCCTTTGTAATTGCTTCCTTTTAAGTATTCCATGAGGTTGTTAATCATTATAGAAAGTTTTTTGAAATCATCCATCAATTGATCGCCTTCTTTTTTGTTGATATAACCCTGATCCATTGCAACATACAATTGAGAGCGAACTTCTCCGCTTGAGCCTTTTGCGATGGATAAAAATTGATTAAACTCCTGATTGCCGCCTCTCTCGAATCCTTCTGCGATATTGGACATTATAGATACAGACGCCCTTCTTATCTGGTCGCGAAGTCCATAATCTTTTGAGAATTCGCCTGAGCCTGTGATTTCATAAATTCTGTTAGTCAATTCTCGCGATAATCTCCAGACCGATAAATCTTCAAAATATTTAACGCTCACCGCCTCTCCTTTCTATTAATGGTTCAAACCGCTCAAACCGCTCAAACGGTTCAAACCGTTCAAACTGCTCAAACGGTTCAAACGGTTCAAACCGTTCAAACTGCTCAAACTGTTCAAATGGTTCAAACGGTTCAAATGGTTCAAACGGTTCAAATGGTTCAAACGGTTCAAACCGTTCAAACAGTTCCAGCAATCTCCACCATCCCGAATCCCTGTCCTGTTCTCAGTCCAATG
>CAYLKW010000097.1:1325-8435 GCA_964384245.1 uncultured bacterium | reverse complement strand
GGGATCACGTAGAGCGCCGAGATGGTCGGTTCGAGCGCCACGCGCAGCGAGCGGACCGTGCCCAGCGCCAGGCCCGCTGCCAGGCCTGCCGCGGCGCCGATCGCGAAGCCTGCCAAGACGCGCGTGACGCTGGCCGCGGTGTGCGCCGCCAGGGTGCCGTCGGCGAGCAGGCGCCAGAACGTGAGGACGACCAGCGACGGCGGCGGGAAGAACCGCGCGTCGAGCACGCCCGTCCGGATCGCCAGTTCCCAGAGGCCGACCAGGAAGGTAGGCGCGCCCAGCGCCAGCAGGCGGTCGCGATGCGGGTCACTCATGCCCGGGTCCCCATCGCGGCGATCGCCTCGTCGCGCAGCGCCTCCCAGATCTGGTACGACAGGCCGGCGAACGCCGGATCGCCCATCACCTCGATGCCGCGCGGCCGGGTGAAGGGCACCGTGAACTCGGCCTTCAACCTCCCAGGCCGGGCGGTCATGAGCACGACCCGGTCGCCCAGCAGTATCGCCTCCTCGATGTCGTGGGTGACGTACACTACCGTCTTGCGGTCGGCTTCCCACAGGCGCAACAACTCGTCCATGAGAATCAACCGGGTCTGCGCGTCGAGCGCGCCCAGCGGCTCGTCCATCAGCAGGACCTCGGGATCGTTGGCGAAGGCCCGCGCAATGCCGACACGCTGGCGCATTCCCCCGGAAAGCTGGCGCGGATAGGCGTCGGCAAAATCGCCGAGGCCCACCCGGCCGATCCACTCGCGGGCCGTGGCCTCGCGCTGGGGCCGGGCCACGCCCCGCATCTGCAGTCCGAAGGCCACGTTCTGCAGCACCGTCTTCCAGGGGAAGATGGCGTACTCCTGAAAGACCAGACTGTGCAGCGGCTTGCCCCGGCCGCCGCCGGCGATCGCCACCGTCCCTGAGGAGGCGGGCACGAGGTCTGCCAGGATGCGCAGCAGCGTGGACTTCCCGCAGCCCGAGGGTCCCACGACGCAGACGAACTCCCCCTCGGGCACCTGGAGGGAGACCCGGTCGAGTGCCACCACGGGGCGGCCCTGCCCCGGGTAGATCTTGGTCACATCAGAGGCGATGATCTTCGCGGACATTGAACTGTTTCATTCTGCGTCTGTACGGCCTACTCCTCGGAGCACGGAACACGGCAGGACGGGCTCCACCGGCCAGAGAAGCATTCTGGTGGGGGGACCACGCTGGGGAAGCACAGGGAGAAGCACAAGGGGGCGAGGATCTTGAGAAGGCTGATTGCTCTCATAGGCGTCATGCTACTGTTTGCCGTAATTCCCGGCGGCCTCTCGGCTTCTGCGGTTTGGCCGGAGGGCCGGCCGGTGAGCATAGTGGTGCCCTTCACCGCGGGCGGCGGGACAGACATCATTGCCCGCCAGATTCAACGGGCCATGCAGAGGTTCATCGAAGCGCCGCTCGTAATCCGCAACATGCCCGGCGCGGGCAGCGGCATCGGGACAAACGAGGTGCTGCGCGCCAGGCCGGACGGTCACACGCTGCTGCTTTCGGGAACGCACACCGTAACCGCGACGCTGCAGGGCCTTGCCGCCGGTTCGATCATCCAGCTCGACCACATCGCCAGCCTGAACTGGGACCCGTTCGTGATCGCCGTTTTGGACGCGGCTCCCTACAAGACCCTTCAGGAACTGGTGGATGCGGGCAAGCAGGCCCCTGGCAAGATCACGATCGGACACGCAGGTGTCGGCGCGCTGACGCACCTGACCTCTGAGGCGCTCAACAAGGCCACCGGCAACCCCTGGACTGTGGTGCCATTTGAGGGCGGTGCCCGCCTGATCGCCGGGGTGCTGGGGAACGTCGTGACAAGCGGCGTCTTCTCCCAGTCCGAGGTGCAGGCGCAGGCAGGGCGGCTGCGTCCGCTGGCTGTAACGAGCCTGCGGCGCACCACGCTGTTTCCGGCCACGCCCACCACGACCGAACTTGGATTCAAGAACATCCCCCAGGGCAGCTTCCGCGCGATCAGCGGGCCCAAGGGAATCCCCATGGAGGTGCGTAGGGCCATCGCGTCCTCCGTGGCGCGGGCAATGAACGATCCCCATTGGATCCAGTACGCGCGCGAGAGCGGGCTGGTGAAGACCTACATGGCCAACGAGGAGCTGGAGCGGTACTTCGCGGTGCTCACGCTGGACCTCTCGAAGCTGCTGCGCCAGGTCGGCCTCATGAAGTGAGAAGATGACGCGGTCCTCGCGGCTGGCGGTTGCCGCGTCCATAGCCGCCTTCGCGCTCCTGGCGTTCCTGCTGGCCGGTCAGATTCCAAGCCGGCACGTCAAGGGTGATCCGGGCCCGCGGGCGCTTCCCGTGGCCACGGCGGCCATCGTCCTGGCCGGGGCAGCGGCCGCGCTGATTGACGAGGTGCGTCCGCGTTCCGCCGCGGCGGAGCCGTGGCAGCAGGCAGCAGGGGTGGGCGCGGGCACGGTCGCGCTCCTGCTGCTGCTGCCGGTCGCGGGCTTCGTTGCCTCCTGCGTCCTCTTTCTGACGGTGGCGTCGCTATATCTCGACAGCCGGCGGCGGATCCCCCCGGCAACCCGCCTGCTGGTCTCGGTGGGGGTGCCCCTCGCCCTCTGGTGGATCTTCAGCCGGCTGCTCGACGTCTCCCTGCCGCGCGGGCTGATGGGATTCTGACGCATGGAACCCCTGCTGCAGGGTCTGGCCTTCGTCCTCCAGCCGACCACGCTGTTGTGGATAGTGGTCGGCGACATCGTTGGGATCTTCATCGGCGCGCTGCCCGGCCTGACGGCCACCATGGGGCTCGCGCTGTTCCTGCCCGTTACGATTCAGCTTGACAGCCTCACCGCCATCAGCCTGCTGCTGGGACTCTACTTTGGGGCAGTGACCGGAGCGTCCATCCCGGCGATTCTCTTCGGGATACCCGGAAACCCTAACGCCATCGCTACTGTCTTCGATGGACTGCCGATGGCGCGCAAGGGGCAGGCAGGGGTCGCGCTCGGCGGCGCGGTGATCGCATCGTTCATCGGCGGGCTGATCAGCACGGCGGCGCTGCTGGCCGCCTCACCGGCGCTGGCCCGCTTCTCGTTGCTGTTTGGGCCGGCGGAATACTTCTCCCTGGCGGTCGCCAGCCTGACGATCATAGCCAGCGTCTCAGGCCCCTCGCTCCTGAGGGGCGTGGTGATGGGTGCGATGGGCGTGCTGCTTGCCACCGTCGGAATTGACACCATGACCGGCGTCCGACGGTTCACGTTCGAGAACCCCTTCCTGGCCAGCGGCATCGGGCTCGTTCCCGTGCTGATAGGCATGTTCGGGATCACCCAGGCGCTCGACGACGCGGCCCGGAGCAGGGAACTGCACCAGGTTGTCACGCAGCATCTCGGTCGGCTGTTTCCCAGTCTGCGGCAGCTCCGCGGCATGTGGCGCATCATTCTGGAGTCGAGCTGGATGGGGACCTTCATCGGCCTGCTGCCCGGGGCCGGCGCCAGCGTGGCCGTGGTCCTGGCGTACGAGCGGGCGAAGCAGATCTCCCCGCGCCCCGAGGAGTTCGGCACCGGGCGGCTCGAAGGAGTGATCGCGCCGGAGGTGGCCAACAACGCCTGCATCGGCGGCGGGCTCATACCCACCTTCACGCTCGCGCTGCCCGCGGAGGCGGCCGCGGTGCCCATTCTTGCTGCGATGGTCATCCACGGCGTTACGCCCGGTCCGCTCCTGTTCACATCTCAGCCGCATTTCATCTATGCGATTATCTTCGCCATGATCGTGGCGAACCTGACCACCTGCATCTTCCAGCTCGGCGGCATCCGGGTGTTCATCAAGGCGCTCAGCGTGCCGCCGGCCCTGATGCCCCCTTTGGTGATCTTGCTTTCGGTGCTGGGCGCCTACGCCCTCAACGGCTGGATGTACGATGCCGTCGTGGCGGTGGCGGCCGGGATCCTGGGGTTCATCCTCAAGCGCGCCGGTTATCCGCTGATCCCGCTGATCCTGGGATTGGTCCTGGGGCCGATGATGGAGTCGGAGTTCCGCAGGATGATGATCATAACGGGCGGGGACATGATGGTCTTCGTCACGCGGCCGCTGAGCCTGCTGCTGCTGGCAGCCGGCGCCGGATCGCTGGTGCGCCAGCTCGTTCAGCAGCGGAGGTTGGCCCAGAAGGGAGCGGGATCGGCATGAGCGTCCTGGCAGAGAGTCAGTACATCGCGGCCGTTGAGAACCCCCCGGCGTACCATTTGGTGGCGTCGCCGGCGAACAGCCCGCTGACGCACCTTGAGTTCGGCCTCATCACCCTGGCCGGTGGGGGGGCGCCCTTTTCCTGGGAGTCGCGCGACCGCGAGGCCGTCTTCTACCTGATCGAGGGCGGCTGCGAGGTCGCAGTTGAGTGCGCGGATACGGAGGCGGCCGGCGTGCCGGCCGCCGTCATGGGCCCGCGCGCGTCGGTCTTCGATGCCCCACCCGCGGCCCTGTTCGTACCCGCCGGCTCGCGCGTCGGCCTAACCCCCCTGCGCGAGGGGGTTCGCCTGGCGCTGTTCTGTGCGCCTCCGGTCTCGGAGCGTCCTCCCAGGATTATCGGGCCCGATCAGGTTACGGTAAGGGAGGTAGGACGCGGTGCCTGGGCGCGCCGCGTCACCAGCGTCGCCGACCAGAGCGTGGCCAGCCGGATGCTCGTGGGTGAGACCTTCAACCCGGCGGGCCACTGGTCGAGCTATCCGCCGCACAAGCACGATACGCGCCGCGCTACGGGCGACGGCCGGGGCGAGGCCCCGATGGAGGAGGTCTACCACTACTTTGTGCGGCCGCCCGATGGGTTCGGTCTGCAGATGGTCTACACGCCGCCCGACGCCCCGGCGCCGTTCGAGAAGATATACCGGGTGTGCGAGGGCGACACCGTCGTGATCCCGCGGGGCTACCACCCGATAGTGGCTGCCGGGGGCTACGAGCTGGTTTACCTTTGGGCGATCTCGGGCGAGCAGGTGGAGTATGCCGCCTGGGCGGACGATCCTGCCCATGCCTGGATCAACCGGCCGCGGTAGAGCAGACGATGCGCCCCATAATCGTCTTCGACTTCGACGGCACGCTGGTGGACGCGTACGAGATCAAGCGCGCGTCGTACTGGCGGTCGGTTTCCGAGGTGCTGGGGTTGGGCACCGAGCACCGCGCGCTTGTGGACACCTCCTATGCCCGCACCAGCGGCGCCCACCGGTTCGTTCAACTGGGCGATACCGCCTCGGCCCTGGGCCGGACGGTCTCCGACGCGGACCGCGAGGAGTTCTCGCGCCGCTACTCGGGCTACAACGAGGCCGAGAAGGACCGGATGAAGCCGTTTCCTTCGGCGCGGGGGGTGCTCGAAGCCCTTCGGGCTGGGTATGACCTGGTGCTGACCAGCGGCCTGCCGCACCCCAACCTCGTGGCCGAGGCCGCGCGCCATGACCTGGCGGAGTTCTTCGTCGAGATCGAGGGCGGCGACAAGGGCCACACGCTGGACCGGCTGCGGGCTGAGGGGCGCACCGTTGTGCTCTTCGTCGGCGACACCCCGCACGACGAGGAGGTTGCGGCCTCTCGAGGCGTCCGGTTCTACAGGGTTGGCGGTGATCCAGATCTCTCGAAGCTTCCCGAGGTGTTGCGATGAGTGCGTCCTTGGTGATCCTGGGAACCAGCGGCGCGGTGCAGGCCGCGCACCGCGACAACGCGGCACTGGCCTTCCGGATGGGGGAGTCGTCCGTCCTGGTTGACTGCCCGGGCAGCCCGTTCCTCAAGCTGCGGCGGGCAGGGCTCGATCCGATGCTACTGCGGGCAGTGGTGATCACGCATGCGCATACCGATCACATCTACGGACTGCCATCGCTGGTTCACCATCTCGTGATGCTCGACCGTCAGGAACCCTTGCCCCTGTTCGCGCCTGAGCCAGAGATGGAGAAGTTGCGGGGGCTGCTGGACGTGTTCGACTTGAGCCAGCGCGCCGGGTTTCTGGAGATGCGCCCGCTGGCCGCCGACGCCTCGAGGCCTTTCTGGGAGCACGCCGGAGGCCGCCTCTATGCGCTGCCGTCGGACCACGGCCCCCCCGCGTACGCCATACGCTGGGACACCCCCGCCGGTGCGAGGGTCGTTTACTCCTCTGACACGCGGCCGGTGGAGGCAATGGCCTCGTTCGGGCGCGATGCCGCGCTCTTCGTTCACGAGGCCACCTTCCTTGAGGCCGATGCCCTGCGGGCGACGGAGGGGGGTCACTCGACGGCCGCGCAGGCTGCCCGCCTGGCCGCGCAGGCCGGCGCGAGGCGGCTCCTCTTGGTGCACCTAGAATACCGGGCTGATGCAGCGCAGTTGGTAGAGGAGGCCAGGCGCGAGTTCGCCGGACCTGTCGAGGTGCCGGACGACGGCGCGATCTACGCCGTGGAGTGATCTAGGTGATGGCGCGGCCGGCGCCGGTGGTACCGCCGTCCACCGCTATCGTCTGACCGGTGATGTACCCTGCCTCGCGGCCGGCTAGGAATACCACGAGGGCCGCCACCTCTTCGGCTGTGCCCATCCGGCCCATCGGAATCACATCGAGCAACTTCCGGCGAAGCTCCTCGGGCATGGCGGCCACGATGCCCGCGTCAATCGCGCCTGGCGCGACCGCGTTGACGGTGACACCGCGTGGAGCCAGTTCCCGGGCAAGCACCTCGGTCAACCCTATTAGGCCGGCCTTGGCGGCCGAGTAGTTGGCCTGGCCGGCGCCGCCGGCGACCCCAGCTATAGAGGCCATGTTGATGATCCGGCCCCGGCTGCTTGCCAGCAGGTAAGGCAGCGCGTGGCGGCAGCAGCGCACCGCGCCGGACAGGTTGGTGTTGAGGACCGCGTTCCAGTCAGACGGCTGCATGCGCAGCGCGAGTGCATCGCGGGTGATGCCTGCGTTGTTGACCAGGATGTCGAGGCATCCGAACCGCGCCACCGCCTCGGCTACGCACCTGGCCGCGTCCGCAGCGGAGTCCACGTCGGCCTGGATCGCGAGAACCTCGGCTGTAGGAGACATCTCGCGGACAAGCTCCTCGGCGCCGGTGGCATTCGAGCGGTAGGTGAACGCGACGCGCGCCCCGGCCTGGGTAAGCGCTACCACTATTGCGCGTCCGAGGCCGGACGATCCGCCGGTGACCAACGCGGAAGC
>CAYLKW010000097.1:0-1225 GCA_964384245.1 uncultured bacterium | reverse complement strand
GCGACCACCTGCATCCAGATGCGCGGGACGGTCTGCAGCCGGAGGTCCTCAAAGGTCTGGCGGGCGCCGACCTTGAGCGCTTCCATGCCGATCTCGAGGGGGACGCCGGGCATCGCGCCCTCGATGAACATCGAGAACTCGCTGATGTCCTCCCAGGCCTGGCAGGGGAGCTGCTTCTCCTGGAACTCGACGGCGGTCTCGGCAAACCCGCTTTCCTCAAGCAGGCGGCGGTACTCCTCGGGAGTGAGCCACTGCATCGCGGTGGTCTTGGCGTCGCGGACAACGGCATGTCCCCGTTCGCGCAGACAGCGCATCGCCCGCAGCCCCCAGTGCTTGTAGAACCGCAGGCTGTCGCCGGCGTAGGCGCCCTCGAAGAAGGTGGTGTTGAACGCCAGCACGCCGCCGGGCCGCAGCACCTTGCTGATCGCGGCGATCACCTGGGCCTTGTCCGGTACGAGGTGGATCGCGTTGCAGAAGATTACCGTGTCCACCTGCGGCACCAGGCTGCCCAGGCGCTCCGCGGTCCCTTGGATGAACCGCACGACCGCGGACTGGATCCGCTGCGCCGCCAGCAGCAGCGCCGAAGAGGAGGGGTCTATGGCAAAGACGCGGCCCAGCGGCGGCAGGCCCATGCGCTGCAGGATGAGTTCGGTGATGGCGCCCGGGCCGCAGCCCAGGTCAACGACATCGGAGCCCGGCCTGATCCCGGCCCTGGCCACCAGCCAGGCGTTCACTTCCCTGAAAAACGGGTGGGCCGCGAACTTGGCAAACGAGAACCGCGCGTCCGGTGTCTCCATGTCTGAAGTATACCTCATCAGCGCCACCCCTCCCGGTGGATCACCTCATGGGTCAGGCCGCGGGAGCGGGCGGCGGCCTCTCCGGCGGGTGTGACAAGGAGCGTGCCTCCGCGTCCCTCGACGCGTCCGTTGGCCAGCACGAAGCGCCCGCCGGCCACGGACCACCTGGCGCGCCCTGCTTCCAGGTCCACGACCGTTACGTCGGCGTCAGCGCCCACCCCGAGATGCCCCTTCGCCGGAAGGCCCAGCATGCGGGCGGGGTTCAAACTGGTCTTCACGACGAAGTCGCGCAGGGTCCATGCGCCCATCTGGACCAGCATGAGCCCGTGGCGGACCAGGAAGTTGCGCGGGATCGCGCCGCCGTCGGTGCTGAGGCCGCCAATCACAAATGAACCACCACGGCGCGCTGTCGCCAGCAGGATCGCGGA
>CAYLKW010000096.1:0-8589 GCA_964384245.1 uncultured bacterium | reverse complement strand
AACGCAGGCCGACCTACGACAGGACCCCGCGGTCAGATTCCGCGGGGTTTCGTCGCTCTGTCGCTATGGCGAGGGTACCAATCCAGGGGTGGTGCTTTACAGTCAGCAGCGCCTGACCTACTCTCGGCTTGCGCTGCGCACGGTCTCGGGGGCAACCGTGAGTGTGCCACGGCCACTGCGAGGTGTGTGTGCGGAAAGCACCGCGTGTCAGAACCGCCTCGGGGATCCCGAATTCGGCGATCTGGGTCGCGTTTCAGAAGGACCCTGCATCGAGCGTGCCGCTCTACCTGCAGGTCGCCGCCGCCATCGAAGATCAGATAGAGCGCAACGGCATACTGGTCGGCGAGCGCCTGCCGGCCCAGCGTGCGCTCGCCCTCCAAGTGGGCATCAGCCGCAACACCGTTGTCCAGGCCTATCGGGAACTGGAACAGCGCGGTTGGGCACGCAGCCGCATAGGACGAGGCACGTTCGCAACTAGACCCGTGGCGGGCCCAACCGCCACGACCACCTGGCAGCCGCAGTTCTCAACAACGATCAACCGGCTGACCACCCCCTTCCTGGGCGAGGCGCACGGGCAACACGCGGCACCGCTGAGCCTCGCCATGGGAAAGGTGCCGGCCGATCCCGCGATCATTGAGTCCTTCCGGCAGATGCTCGACCTCGTGCTCGAACGGGAGGGCGCCCGGGCCTTCGACCCTGGACCTCCTGAGGGACTTCCCGCGCTCCGGGCGGCAATTGCCGCGCACCTCGGGCACGGCGGAACCGAGGTGCATCCCGACGAGATAATCATCACCTCGGGCGCGCGGCAGGCATTGCACATCGTGGCTTCCATCCTCCTGAACCCAGGGGACGCGGTTGCCATCGAGGGCCCAACCTACCGGGGCGCCATTCAGACCTTCCAGACTTGCGGAGCACGGCTGCTCCCCATCCCGGTTGACCAACACGGCATGTCCGTCGAGGCATTGGAGAGCCTCCTGGCCTACACGAAGGTCAAGCTTATCTACACCGTCCCCACGTTCCAGAATCCCACCGGGGCCACCATGTCCCTGGAGCGGCGCCACTACGTGCTGCAGCTCGCGGCCCGCTACGCCATTCCCATTGTGGAGGACGATCCCTACTGGGAGCTCCGGTATGAAGGCCCCCATGTACCGCGGCTCAAAGCGCTTGACGGTTGGGGAGGCGTGATCCACCTGGGCACCTTCTCCAAGCTCGTCTTTCCGGGAGTCCGTATTGGCTGGATCGCGTCCCCCGCCGGCGTGACTCAGCAGGCGGTGGTCGCCAAGGCCGCGCAGGGCCTCCATGTCAGCAGCCTCCCCCAGTGGGCGATGGCCCGGCTGCTCGAAGAAGGCCTGCTGGACCCGCACATCCGCCGGGCTTGCCAGCGCCTACAGAGCAAGCGCAACGCGTTCCTCGGTGCACTGGCCAGGCACACACGCGGCCGCCTGGTGGCCCGGCGCCCCGAGGGTGGCTTCTTCATTTGGGCCCAGCTCCCCGCCCCCTTGCAGGCCGCCGATGTTCTTAAAGACGCCGTAGCCAGGGGCGTGGATTTCGTGCCCGGCCCATCGTTCTGGCCCAGCGGCGGGGATCCCTACTCCCTGAGGTTGTGCTTCGCACGGCTGGATGAGCTCGGGCTGGAAAAGGCGGCCAGACGCCTGGGAGAGAGCATCTCGGCCGCTGTCCTCGCCGCAGATCTGCGACCGGACAAAGCCGAAAGCGACATAGTGCCCGCCTGTTCGCGCGGGAAGCTCCGCGGGGCGCCGCACGCATGATTCGAGATCGAAGTAAGCGGTTGCCCACAAGCACTACAGCCCAAATGAGGAGGAGGTAGCGCAATGGGAGAGATACTGCGACGCGCTCGGGGCAGGTTGAGGGTCTTTGCGTGGACGACGGTTGTATTGATGGTCTTCTCTGCCGGCGGCGTGGTGCCTGCACAAGGACAGACCGGAGAGATCCGAATAGGTGTAATCGGCTCCCGCACTGGAGTGTTCGCGGCGCTGGGCGATCCGATGGTCAAAGGCGCCCTCCTGGCGTTTGAGGAGGCCAAGCACACCGTGGCCGGCCGGTCCATACGGCTCTTCGTCGAGGACACCACGGGCAACGTGGACGTTATGATGACCAAGGTTCGCGCGTTCCACGAGCGCGACCGCGTGCACGCGATCGTTGGCCCAACCTTGGGCGGAGAAGGCCTGGCCATGGTGAACTGGGCCCGCGGTACGGGAGTGCCCGTTGTGATCGGCTACTCGGCGCCCGAGGACGTCACCATGCGCCTGCGCACCCCCAACGTGGTCCGCGCGGGATGGAGCGGCGCCCAGCCGATGTTCCCGTTCGGGCAGTACGTGGTACGCACCCTCGGGTTTCGCCGCATCGTCTCGGTGGGCCAGGACTACTCGTTCCCGTGGAACCAGCTCGGCGGGTTCATCCGAGGCTTCTGCATGGCCGGCGGTCGCGAGGTCCTGAAGGTGTGGCATCCCGTGGGCACGCGCGACTACAGCTCGATCATCGCCGCGTTACCGCGCGACGTTGACGCGGTCATGTACAACGGCGCGGGGACCGACCTCGTGGCCTTCTTCAAGCAGTTCCACGACTTCGGGCTGGGCGACAAGTATGTCCTGCTCGGCGCCTCGAACGCGTTTGAACCGATCACGCTGCAGGAGTTGGGCGATCGGGCCGTCGGCTCCCTGTCGGCCATTCAGTACGCGGAAAGCATGAAGACTCCGACGTTCATCAAGTTCCGTGACGCCTACGAGGCCCGCTGGAAGGAGATTGCCCCAACCTCGGCCGAGCATGGGTACGTTGCCGCCAAGATGATCATGCGGGCGGTCGTGGCGGTGGGAGGGAAGATCGAGGACACAGAAGCGTTCGTCAAGGCGCTCCGCGCCACGAAGATGCCCGACGCCCCGCGCGGGCCGTTCTACCTGGACGAGTACGGCAACCCGGTGCAGAACGTCTACATCCGGCGCGTGCAGCGCTCTGGGGACCGCCTCGTCAACGTCGTGCTCACAACGCTCAAGGAAGTCTCGCAGTTCGGCCCATTCGATCCCGATTCCTACATGGCACAGCCGCCGGATGGGCGCGATTATCCCTCGAGCGATTGCGCGACGGTGGTGGCACGCCTGCCACGCCTGCGGTCGAAGTAGACCGGAACGTTAGGACATTGCCGGCTGACGCTGGAGAACCGACGTTGGATTCGGCCCTGGCGGTTGAGGGGCTCACCAAGACCTTTGGGGGCATCGTAGCTCTCAACGGGGTGAGCCTCTCCGTCGGCCCGGGGGAGTGCCGCGCCCTAATCGGTCCGAACGGCGCCGGCAAGACCACGTTGTTCAACCTGATCACGGGCGAGATGCGGCCGGACAGAGGAGAGATTACGCTTTTCGGCCGTCCGGCCACCTGGATCAGCGTCCAGGAGCGGACACGGCTGGGCCTGGGCCGCACCTATCAGATCACGAACCTGTTCCTTGATCTCACGGTGGAAGAGAACCTCTTCCTGGCGGCCGTGGGAAACCCCCGGCCCAGGATGCTCAGGTCCTGGCGCGCCGATGGGCGAGGCCTCCACCGCGCCCAGGAGGTGGCCGATCAGGTAGGACTGGCCGACCGGCTCCCGGCCCGCGTGGACACGTTGAGCCACGGCGAGCAGCGGCAGCTGGAGATAGGGGTCGCGCTGGCGCCGCGCCCCAAGCTGCTCATGCTTGACGAACCCGTTGCCGGGCTCGCCCCCACCGAACGGATGCGGATGATGCGGTTCCTGGGAGGCCTGGATCGCGGCGTGACGGTCCTGCTGGTCGAGCACGACATGGACGTGGTGATGGGGCTGGCTGACCGAATCTCGGTGCTCCATCACGGTCGCGTGATCGCCGACGGGAGCCCCGAGACGATCCGCTCCGATCAAAGGGTCCAGGAAGTCTACATGGGCGAGTTGAGCAACAATGCATGAGCCCCTGCTGTCTGTTGAGGACCTGCACGCGTACTACGGTACAAGTCATGTGCTGCAGGGCGTCTCGCTGCGCGTGGACCATGAGTGCGTCGCCGTCGTAGGACGCAACGGCATGGGCAAGACCACGCTGTTGCGGTCGATACTGCGCATCGCCCCCCCCGACTGCAGGGGGCTGGTCAGGTTTCGCGGGCGAGACGTAACAGGGCTTCGTTCTTGCGAGGTCGCCGCCCTGGGCATCGGTTACGTCCCGCAGGGCCGCCGTCTGTTCCCCTCCCTCTCGGTGGACGAACACCTGCGGCTCACCTTCCGGCACGGCGCGGCCGGCACGACCTGGACACCCGCCGCAGTCTACGATCTGTTCCCAGAACTCGCCCGCCGCCGCGCTCTGTCTGGAACGCGGATGAGCGGGGGTGAGCAGCAGATGCTGGCCATCGGCCGGGCGCTGGTCATCAATCCAGCCCTTCTCGTTCTGGACGAGCCGTCCGAGGGCCTGGCGCCGCTGGTGGTACAGCATCTTATTGACACGTGCAGGCGGCTGCGCGAGATGGGCACGGCGCTGCTGCTGGTTGAACAGCAGCAGCGGATCGCCGACGCGCTGGCCGACCGGGTCTACGTGCTGACGGCCGGCCGCATTGTGCACGAAGCGCCCGGCCGGGAGTTCGCCGTGGATAGCGAGGCCCGGCGCCAGCACCTGGGGATATAGTCATTCCTTGAAGAGGGGGATTGGGTGATGGGCAAGCGGATAGCGGTTATCGGAGCCCTCGATACCAAGGGGGCGGAGTTCGAGTTCGTCAGGCAGGAGATCCAGCGCCGCGGCCACGTGCCGGTGGTCATAGATACGAGCGTGGTCGGCGTACCCGCGTTCGCGGCGGATGTTCCCCGCGAGCGTGTCGCCGAGGAAGGGGGCACGCCTCTGCCTGAGTTGCAAACGAAGGCCGACCGCGGCCACGCAATAGATGTGATGACCCGGGGGATCGCCCGCGTGGTCAAGGACCTCTTCGATCAAGGACGAATAGACGGCGTCCTTGCGATGGGCGGATCTGCCGGGACGGTAGTCGGCACCGCAGCGATGCGGGTGCTCCCAGTCGGCGTGCCCAAGGTCATGGTCAGCACCCTGGCATCGGGCGACACGCGGGCGTATGTCGGGACCAAGGACGTGGTCATGCTCCCCTCGGTGGTGGACGTGGCAGGGGTGAACCGAATCAGCGCCCGGATCTACGCCAACGCGGTCGGGGCGATCGTCGGCATGGTTGAGACCCCGGCCCCTTCAATCCGGGAGAAGCCGCTGCTAGCCGCCTCGATGTTCGGCAACACCACACCCGTCGTGAGCCGGTGCCGTGAGGCGATGGAGCGCCAGGGATATGAAGTACTGGTCTTCCACTCAACGGGCACCGGCGGCCAGACAATGGAGGGCCTCATCGAGGACGGATACATCACCGGCGTGATGGACATAACGACCACGGAGTGGGCGGACGAGCTGGTGGGCGGTGTGTTCACAGCCGGCCCCACGCGGATGGACGCGGCCGCATCCCGCAGGGTGCCTCAGGTGATAGCACCCGGCTGCCTGGACATGGTCAACTTCTGGGCCCCGGAGACAATTCCGGAGAAGTTCAAGGGCCGTCGGTTCTACCACTGGAACCCCAACGTCACCCTGATGCGCACCACACCAGAAGAGAACAAGGAGCTGGGCCGCATCCTTGCCGAGAAGGCCAGCCGCTCATCCGGCCCGGTTGCATTCTTCCTGCCGCTGCGCGGCGTCTCGATGTTGGACGCTCCCGACAAGGAGTTCTGGTGGCCCGAGGCCGATGCCGCCCTCTACGATGCGATCAAGCGGCACGCGCGCGCGGGAATAGAGGTACACGAACTGGACCTGAACATTAACGATGAAGCATTTGCGGATGCCGTGATCGCCAAGATGACCGAGTTCTTGGGCGGCGCGAAGACCGAAAGGAGCTGACGCAATGGGTAAGAGGCTTCAACGAGAAGCAATTCTGAAGCGCTTCCAGGAGAAGGCGGCGCGCCGCGAACCAATCATCGGCGGCGGAGCGGGTACCGGCATCTCTGCCAAGATGGCTGAGGCTGGCGGAGCCGACCTGCTGATCATCTACAACTCGGGACGCTACCGCATGGCCGGCCGCGGGTCGTTGGCCGGCCTGATGCCCTACGGCGACGCCAATGCCATAGTGGTGGACATGGCGCGGGAGGTCATCCCCGTGGTGAAGCACACGCCGGTACTGGCCGGCGTGTGCGGGACCGATCCGTTCAGGGACATGGAGGTCTTCCTCCGGCAGGTCGCCGAGCTCAACTTCTCGGGTGTCCAGAACTTCCCGACCGTCGGCCTGATTGACGGTGTCTTCCGCGCCAACCTGGAAGCCACCGGCATGGGCTACGACAAGGAGGTCGAGATGATCCGCCTGGCCCACGAGATGGACCTGCTGACCTGTCCCTATGTCTTTGACGCCGAATCGGCGATCCAGATGACCAAGGCCGGAGCCGACATCCTGGTGCCCCATGTGGGACTCACAACCGCGGGGACCATCGGAGCGGGCATAGCCCTCTCCCTCGAGGAGGCCATCGCCAAGGTGATGACCATGGCCGAGGCCGCCAAGACGGTGCGCCCTGACATCATTGTCCTCTGCCACGGCGGGCCCTTCGACGAACCCCAGAACGTCGGAACGGCCCTGGCCCGCATGCCGGGCATCGCCGGCTTCTTCGGCGCGTCCAGCATCGAGCGACTGCCCACCGAACGGGCGATCACCGAACAGGTACGGTCGTTCAAGTCGCTGAAGCTTGCCTGAGAGCGGAATGCCTGACCGAGAATGCTGAGCCTACTCGTACTCAACAGCCTTACCTACGCCGCGCTGCTCTTCGTAATGGCCAGTGGGCTGACGCTGGCGTTCGGCCTGATGCGTATCGTCAACCTTGCCCACGGCGCCTTCTACCTGGTGGGCGGCTATGCGGGGCTGGCGGTCTTCCGGCTAACCGGGAGCTGGCCGGCGGCCCTGCTGGCCGGCGGGGTCGTGATGGCGGTCACCGCGCTGACGATGGAACGGGTATTGCTGGTGTGGGTCAGGGGCAAGGAATTGCCCGAGACGCTCCTGACCCTGGCCGTCGCCATGATCCTGGCGGACGCCGCCATGGCCATCTGGGGCGGCAACCCGCTCAACCTGCAGCCACCCGCGTTCCTCACGCCCCGCCTACACGTCCTCGGCGTCGTCTATCCTGGGTTCCGCATCTTCGTGCTGGCGTTCAGTGTCCTCATCGGAATCGGGCTCTGGCTGCTCTTGATGAAGACGCCGATGGGCATCGCGGTGCGGGCCGGGGTGGACGATCGCGAGACCACCGCCGCGCTGGGGGTAGACGTGAGTCGTATCATGACCATCGTCTTCATGCTGGCCGGCTTGCTGGCAGGCCTGGCGGGCGTCATCGGAGGCTCGTACTGGGCGCTGGCCCCGGGCGAGGACTTCCAAGCGCTGGCGCTTTCCCTGGTCACGATCATCATCGGCGGGCTCGGAAGCCTCGGCGGCGCCGCCGTGGGGGCTCTCATCACGGCGACCACGCTGAGCTTCGCCACCGCCTACTTCCCGGAGTTCTCGCTATTCTTCGTGTTCGCGCCCATGGCGCTAGTCCTCGCGATCAGGCCGCATGGACTCTTCGGGAGGGCTGGCTGATGCCCCGGCGCGCAGGCTTGTGGATTGGTGCGGTCGCGGCAGGCGTGGTGCTGCTGACGCTGCCGTATTGGATGCCGGCCTACTACCTGACCCTCACCAACCGCATCCTGTTCTACAGCCTGCTGGCGGTGAGCTTCAGCTTCCTGGCAGGACAGGCAGGCATGGTCTCGCTCGGACAGGTCGCGTTCTTCGGGTTCGCGGCCTACTCCGTGGCCATACTCACCGTGCGCTTCGGGGTGGCTTTTCCGTGGCCACCCTTGGTGGGCGTAGTAGGCGGTACCGCCCTCGCCGCGGTGCTCGGCCTGGTGGTGATCCGAACCAGCGGCATCTACTTCCTCATGATCACCCTAGCGATCGGGCAGGTCATGTGGGGCGTGGCCCATCGTTGGGTGTCGGTCACCAACGCCTACGACGGCATCCCGGGCATCCGCGCCCCTGAAGTTGCGGGCATCGCCTTGCAGAGCCCCCACAACCTGTACCTGGCCCTCCTGTCGGTCTCGCTCCTGTGCATGGCGCTGGTACTGGCCGTCTCTCGCTCACACTTCGGCCTGGCCCTGCGCGGCATCCGTGCCAGCCACACGCGCATGGCCGCGCTGGGTTATCCGGTCACCTTGCTGCGATACGCCGCCTTCGTGCTGTCCGGGGTTCTGGCAAGCGTCTCAGGGGTCTTCTTCGCCTACCACACCGGGTACGTCAACACCGCGGTGTTCGACCTGCAGCGCTCGGTCTGGATCCTGCTGGTCTCCATATTGGGCGGGGTGGCGACCTTCGTCGGTCCCATCGTCGGCGTGACAATCGTGGTGCTGCTCGAGAGCGTCGTCGGCCAGATTACACAACGACACGCCATGGTCATCGGGGTGTTGTTCATGCTGACCGTCCTGCTGGCGCCCGAGGGTATCGTCGGCCGCCTGCGCGGGTTGCGCCGACAGTCTGGCTAACCCACGATCCCGTGCGCGTACGGACTGTGAATTAGCGCTCCCTCGGCGA
>CAYLKW010000095.1:0-8607 GCA_964384245.1 uncultured bacterium | reverse complement strand
CCTGCCTCAACGAAATCGCCAACAGCGTCGGGCGCCAGATAGGCAACTACCGCTGGGCGTGGGATGCGTCCAGGAGGGCGCTGGAGATGCCCATCACTCAGGGCAGCCGCATTCTGATTGCGGTCTGCAAGGACTCCCAGGCCCAACTGCACCTGGACCACCACAACGCCGATGCGGCCGAGGACCTGGTAGAAGACGTCCTGCGGCTCTTCGAGCTCGAGGGCCGTCAGGAGGATCCCTACGGACCCTTTCTTGAGTCCTTCACCAAGCGCGGTGTAATAGCGCTTCTGCGCAAGGATCACCAGCAGGCCGTTGCAGATCTGGAGCGGGCGCGAGACATCCAGGTCCGGCTTGGCGAACGCCTTATGCTTCCGGACACCCTGAGCCACCTTGCCATGGCACACTCCGGGCTGGGAGATGCTGGTCGCGCCCTTGACGTCTCAAACGAAGCGCTGCGGCTCCTGGCCGATATCGGCCAGGCCAACCTGCAGCCCCAGCGTCTGTTCTGGCATCATTTCCTGATACTCGAGAAATCTGGTCTTGAGCCCCGTCTGGCATTCCTGAAGCGGGCAGTCGAGTCCATCGATGCCCAGGCCGCGACGCTGTCGCGGGCCCAGCAGGTGCGCCTCAGAAGGGATGTTCCCATCAACCGAGAGATTCTGGCGGTATGGGAACGCCACGGGCATGCCTGCGAGCCGACCGCATCCACGCTCACTTCGTGAGAGTCCGGCGAGAGAGGCCCCCCTTACCATCCGACTCATCCTGAGTTGCGGCGACTCAAACACAGGGGTGAGAAGATGGAAGGGCAGGTTGTCGCGCGCTTCCTGGTAGACCATCCTTTTCGGCCGGGGACCGTGAGAGCGATTCTGGACACGCTTGTGGCTCAGGGAGGAGCCTATGAGCCTCATCTTGTGCGCCGCCTGCCGGAAGACAGCCTGCGGCGGATCATACCCGCAAGACCGGTCCGGCTGCTGGACGACGCGGAGGAGGGGGGTACCCAAAGCACGTTCCTGCGCGTCTCTGAAGGGCTTGCGCGGCCGGTGCTGACCCTTTCCGTGAGTGAGGTTCCCAGATCTCGCCCCAGCATGGTCACGCTAACGATACCGCGCGAGGCGTTGGCGACGAGCAAGGACATCGAGCAGGTACTCGGCGTGTGCAAGGGCCTCTATCTGTTCCTGGAAGCTCCGTGGGGCACGGTGGGAGTGGACGATCCTCCTGATCCAACCTGCCTGGGTTGGGCCAACTTCTTCGGGCCACAGGCCGTGGCCCGGCTCGGCCCTGCCCGCCTGCTTACGTCAATGGCGTTCATCGTCGAGATCCTGCCGGACGGCGGCATATTGCTGGTCACGCACTCATCGCCTGATCTCGCGGCTGAACCAGGGGCGCGGTCCTTGCGGCGGCAGATCGAAGAGACCCTGGACCTGCCCGATTGCCTGGGCGCGGTACTGGGCGATAGGGCGCTGGACCAAGGCGCCCTTGCACGCACGTTTCCACGCGTAAGGCGGAAACCTCCTACACCGCGGCCGTAGTCCCGGACTGCGCGCATCTGGCCGGCCTCCCACAAGATGTGGGAGGCCGGCGGCTTGCTGCCACCACATCTGTGCGCCCTGCCGGAGGCGTGGGCGGGAGGCCGCATCCAATCGGGTTTCTGGCTGCTGGCCTTCTGAGATTTCTTTCAAGAATCTTGGTCTAGCAGAAGGAGATTGTGGGAACATGGAGAATAGCGTGGGGCAGAGTGGGGAGTTGTGGGGATGCTCAAGGGTGAGTTCCAGTACGCGCTGGACGAGAAGGGACGGGTGGTGATCCCTCCCAGGTTCAGGCGCGTCTTGGGCGATCAGGTCGTGGCCACGCGCGGGCTGGATCCCTGCATCAGCGTCTACTCGCCCGCCGAGTGGGCAAAGGTCGCGGACGCGCTGCAGCAGCTCTCCACCAAGAACCGCGACGTCATGCGCTATCTACTTGCCGGCGCAGTGGACGTCGAGCTCGACCGCCAGGGCAGGATAACCCTGCCGCTGCACCTGCGACAGCACGCGGGGATCGAGCGCGAGGTCGTTGTTGTGGGGCTGATCAGCCGGCTTGAGATATGGAACTACGCCGCCTGGCAGTCCTACATCGAGAAGGCGAAGCTGTCGACTCCGCAGATCGCGGAGCAGATCGAGGAGCTGCGAATATAGCCGGATCCCAGGCAGAAGCCGCCGGGCACGTCCCGGTGATGCTCGACGAGGTGCTGGCCTGGCTGGATGTGCGGCCCGGCGGCACGTACGTTGACGCCACGGTGGGCGCCGGCGGGCACGCGGAGGCGATCCTGGAGCGGATCGCCCCGGATGGGCGGCTGATAGGGATAGACCGCGACGCCGAGGCGCTGGCGGTTGCGGAACGGCGGCTGGCTCGTTACGGAGCAGCGGTTACACTACGGCACGCGAACTACTCGGCGATCCGCACTGTGGTGGCGGAAGCCGGACTCGAGGCGGTAGACGGCATCGTGATGGACCTGGGAGCCTCGTCGCTGCAACTGGAAGAACCCCTCCGCGGGTTCAGCTTCGCCCGTCCAGGACCGCTCGACATGCGGATGGACCGGACGCAGCCGTCTTCCGCCGCCGACCTGGTCAACGCCCTGCCCGAGGACGAACTGCGCGGGATTCTTTGGGCGTACGGTGAAGAGCGATGGGCGCGCCGGATCGCGCGGGCGATCGTACAGCGCCGCCCGTTCGGCACGACCGACGAACTGGCATCCGTGGTCGGTGCGGCCATCCCGCGCCGCGCCTGGCCTCGGGGCATCCATCCGGCGACGCGCACCTTCCAGGCGTTGCGCATCGCCACCAACCGCGAGCTGGAAGCGCTCGAGCAGGCACTCCCAGAAGCAGTGGGGGCTCTCCGGGGGGGTGGGCGACTCTGCGTCATCACCTTCCACTCCCTGGAAGACCGCATCGTCAAGCACACCTACCTCCGCCTCTCCCGTGATTGCACCTGTCCTCCCGGGAGCCCCCAGTGCGTCTGCAACGGCCGTCGCCTCCTGCGCGTTCTGACGCGGCGGCCTCTCATCCCATCGCTGAGCGAGATCGCGGCCAACCCCCGTTCGCGCAGCGCCAAGATGCGCGTGGCAGAGCGCCTGACCGACCAGACCGAGCGTGCGTCGGAAGCCGGGCAATCCAGCGCTGATACCACCCTCCCCTCCGTCGTGCCTGACGTCCTCCCTCCGGCACCCGGCTTCCGGCGCCGATCTTCTTCCAGTTCGCAGGCGAGGCAGCGCGCATGATCGCCGCTGACCGACGCACGAAAGTCTTCCCGGTGTGGCTCCCCGAGCGGTCGGTCCGCGGGGAGCCCGTGGTCCGTCGTCGCTCTCGGCTGCACCCGATGGCCGGCGCGATGGTGGTGGCGGTTCTTCTCACCCTGCCCGCCCTGCTCTACGTTTCGCAGCGGACTCACCGCGCAGAGGCGGGGTATACGATCCTGCGGCTGCAGCACGAGCTCACTCACCTGCGCACGGAGCACGCGCGCCTGTCCTCGCTTGCATCGGTCCTGAAATCGCCGCAGCGCATCGAGCACTACGCCACAACAGAGCTGGGCATGGCGCCGCCCCGCCATCACCAGCTTGCCGCCATCACCGCCGGGCCGGCCATCGCACAGGTCGAGGTGCCTGCCGAGCGCCGTGGGCCCCTTCGTCAGCTCGCGGCGTGGTTTGGGAGGAGCGAGGCCGAGGCCCGAGAGCGACCGCGATGACCCTCCCGCGCCGTCGCCGCCCGCCCGGGCGGGGTCAACCCCCCGGGCGGCGGTCCTTTCTCCGCACGGCTGAGGTCGAGCTCGATCACCTCCGGCTGATTCGGCTGCGCACGATCGTGCTTTTTGCGGTGCTGTGGACCGCGCTGGCCGGGCTCGGCGTTCGTCTGGTTTTGCTCCACGTGGTGCAGGCCCCCGAGCTCGAGAGGATCGCGGAGCGCCAGCAGCTCGGCACCGTGAAGATCGAGGCCAACCGCGGCCGCCTGCTGGACCGCCTGGGTAGGCCGCTGGCCGTGAACGTCGAGGCCGACTCGGCCTTCGCCATACCGTCCAAGATAGCGGATGCCAAGGCGTTCATCCGTACCGTTGCGCCGGTGGTCGGGCAGCAACCCGCGGAACTCGCTCAGAAGCTGGGCCCTGACCGGCACTTCGCCTGGCTGGCCCGCAGGGCCGCACCCGAGGTTGTTGCGTCGCTCCGCGCCATGCGGCTCGGCGACCAGATAGGCTTCCTTACCGAAACCAAGCGCAGCTACCCCAGCGGGACGCTGGCTTCCCACGTGATCGGCTTTGCCGGCGTGGACAACCAGGGCTTGGAGGGCGCGGAACTGGCGTTTGAGGAGATGCTGCGGGGCCGCTCCGGGTCTGCCCGCATCGAGCGCGACGCCATGGGACGCCCGCGGTTCGACACGCGCGCCGTGGTGCGCGAGCCAGCCCCCGGCGCCGACGTGATGCTTACCATAGACCAGGTGATCCAGCACATCGCCGAGCGCGAGCTCGATCGGGCGGTGGCCTCCACGCTCGCCGCGTCGGGCGCCGTACTGATCATGGATCCCAAATCGGGCGAGCTGCTGGCGATGGCGACCCACCCACGCTATGATCCCAACTCAGTGGGTCGCGGTGAGAAGGCCGTGGTGGCCAATCGCGTCATCTCGGCCGTCTACGAACCAGGATCAACGTTCAAGATCATCCTGGCGGCGGCAGCGCTGGAAGCAGGCGCCGTGACCCCGCACGAGGTGTTTGCGAGCAACGGCGAGCTGCGGGTTGCCGGCGGTTACGTGATCCGGGAGGCCCGCGGGCGCAAGTTCCCCAGGCAGACGCTGGGAGACATCATCCGCCAGTCGTCAAATGTGGGCGCGGCCATGGTGGCGGTGCGGCTGGGCAAGGAGCGATACTACGACGCGATCCGCCGCTTCGGGTTCGGCGCGCCCACCGGGGTTGACCTGCCCGGAGAACTCGCCGGCCTGGTGCCGTCGCCAGCGCAGTGGCTGAGTCCTGGACTCGAGACCATTGGCTTCGGTCAGGGGATATCGGTGACGCCCCTGCAGATGCTGGTGGCCGCATCAGCCCTGGGCAACGAGGGACGCCTCGTCCGCCCGCACGTGTTGCGCGCGGTGCGCGACCCCGAAGGCCGCGTGGTCAAGGTGGCGGTGCCGGAGCCCGGACGCCAGGCGATTTCGCCGGAGGTCGCGCGAGCGGTCGTCGCCATGATGGAAGAGACGGTGAACAAGGGGACCGGAACGCTGGCCCGGGTCGAAGGATACCGGATCGCCGGCAAGACGGGCACGGCCCAGAAGCCGGCGCCTGGCGGCGGCTACATGCCGGATTCGTACGTGGCTTCGTTTGTCGGTCTGGTGCCCGCGGACAGCCCGCGCCTGGCGGTGCTGGTGATTCTCGACGGCCCGAAGGGTGAGTACTACGGGAGCACGATCGCCGCGCCGGTCTTCCAGGCCGTTGCCACGCAGGTTCTCTGGCACCTGCGCCTGCCTCCCTCCGAGCCGGCGGCCCTGGGCCGCTAGTCCCCGCGCGCCGCGCAGGTGGGAAGGGCGGGTACCTGCTATAATGAACGGAGATTCCGCGGAGGTGGGTGGATGCATCTGCGCGCGCTGCTGACGGAGCTCGACGCGCCGTCGGTGGTGGGCGACCCCGGCGTGGAGATTCGCGGGCTCGCTTACGACTCCCGGGAGAGTGGTCCCGGGTTTCTGTTTGCCGCGCTCCGCGGCGCGGTCCACGACGGGCACGCCTTCATCACAGAGGCCGTCGCCCGCGGCGCGTCCGCGATCCTCGTGGATCGCGAGGTCGCGGCGCCTCCAGGCATTGCGGTAGTGCGGGTTTCCGACACCCGGCGCGCGATCGCGCAGATCAGCGCGGCGTACTCCGGACATCCCTCGCGCCGCCTGTGCGTGATCGGCGTCACCGGGACCAACGGCAAGGGCGCTACCACCTACCTGATCGAAGCGATCCTGCGCGGTACGGGGCGGGCGTGCGGCATCATCGGGACGATGGGGATTGTCGTGGACGGAGGGGTATTGCCGTCGGCGCGCACGACCCCTGAGGCGCCCGACCTGCAGCGCGCGCTGCAGGCCATGGTGAACGCGGGCCATCAGTACGCCGCGATCGAGGTCGCCTCCCACGGGCTGGCGCTGGAGCGGGTTGCGGGGTGCCGGTTCAAGGTCGGGGTGTTCACCAACCTCACGCGCGACCACCTGGACTTCCACGGGAGCATGGAGGCCTACCGCGCCGCCAAGGCGCGGCTGTTCGCGATGCTCCCTACTGATGGATGGGCGGTCCTCAACGCCGACGACCCAGCGTCGCGGATCATGCGGGCGGTCAGCCCGGCGCCGGTGGTGACCTACGGCGTGCGCGCTCCCGCAGACGTGCGCGGGCGCGACCTGAAGCTGCACCTGCGCGGATCAACGTTCACCGCCGAGACGCCCGCGGGCAGCGTTCCCATGGAACTCCGGCTGGCCGGCGCCTTCAACGTCGCAAACGCGCTCGCAGCCCTGGCCGTGGGCATCACGCAGGAGCTGCCCCTGGCGGCGATGGCCGAGGCCCTGGCCGCGATGCCCGGTATCCCGGGTCGCTTCGAGAGCATCGAGGAGGGGCAGCCCTTCGCGGTGGTCGTGGACTACGCCCACACGCCCGACGGCCTGGACAACGTGCTGCGCAGCGCCCGCGAGGTGACCGGCGGCCGGCTGATCGTGGTCTTCGGCTGCGGGGGAGATCGCGACCGGCCCAAGCGGCCGGTGATGGGCAACATCGCGGCGAGTTGGGCCGACCACGTGGTTGTGACCTCGGACAACCCGCGCACCGAGGATCCCCAGGCGATCATCGAGGAGATCCGTCCGGGCGTCGAGGCCGCCGCGGCCCGGCGCGGCGTGCGCGTGCAGATCGAACCCGACCGGCGACGGGCGATTGCCGCGGCAGTGGCCGAGGCGCGCTCAGGCGACCTCGTGCTGATCGCCGGCAAGGGCCACGAGACCTACCAGGAGATTGCCGGGGTGAGACATCCGTTTGACGATCGGGAGGTAGTCCGGGAGGTCCTGAGTGCATCTGGCGGTTAGCGACATCGTCTCGGCGACCGGCGGCCGCCTGGTGCTGCCGCCCGGGGCGTCGGCCCCTGCGGTGGTGAGCGGAGTTACGACCGATAGTCGCACTGCTGGGCCCGGGCATCTCTTCGTCGCGCTGCGGGGTCCTCATGCCGACGGGCACGAGTTCGTGGAGGATGCGGTTGCACGCGGCGCCGTGCTGTCCGTGGTCGCCGGCGCTCCGGCTGCGGCCGGCCCGGCGCTGGTAGTGGCAGACCCGCTGCGCGCGCTGGGCGCGATCGCCGCCCTCTACCGGAGGGCGCTGCCCGCGACCGTGGTCGGCATCACCGGCAGCGTGGGCAAGACCACGACGGTCGGCCTCTGCGCAGATGTCCTGGCCGTGCGCTTCAACGCTGCGCGCTCCGCGGAGTCGTGGAACGCGGAGCTGGGCGTGGCCTTAGCACTGCTGCGTCTGGACGAGGGAGTCGAGGTCGCGGTCATCGAGATGGCGATGCGCGGCCTGGGACAGATCAGGGATCTCGTCGAGATGGCGCTTCCCCGCATCGGTGCGGTTACCACCATAGGCGACGCCCATCTCGAGCTGCTGGGGACGCGCGAGAACATCGCCGCGGCCAAGGCCGAGCTGCTGGAAGGGCTGCCCCCCGACGGGGTCGCAATCGTCAACGCCGACGAGGATCTGACGGAGCGGCTGGTCCGATCTGTCAGGTGCCCGCTCGTCCGGTTCGGCCTTCTTCCGGGGGCAGACGTGCGCGCCACCGAGATAAGGTGCACCCCGGACGGCTGCGCCTTCGTGCTCGACATCCGAGGGCAGCAGGGGGACGTGACCCTGTCGCTCCCGGGCACTCACCAGGTGCGCAACGCGCTGGTCGCCGCCGCCGCCGGGCACGCGCTCGGGCTGGGGGTGGGCGAAATCGCGGCAGGACTTGCCCGCTCGCGCCAGGCGAAGATGCGGCAGGAGATCGTCCGCCTCGGCGAGATGCTCGTTGTGGACGACACCTACAATGCCAGCCCGCAGTCCATGCAGGCCGCCTTCGACGTGGTTGTCCTCGCAGGACGGTCGCGGCGGCGCGTGCTCGCGCTGGGCGAGATGCTGGAACTCGGCCCGGATTCCCCGGAGTTCCACCGCCGGGTAGGGCGGCAGGCGGCGGAGCTGCTGCCCGCGCTGCTGCTAGCGGTGGGACCCAGCGCCCGCTGGTACCTGGAAGGGGCCGCTGAGGCCGGTCTCGCGCCCGGCGCCGCTGCCTGGGCAGAGACCACGGAAGAGGCGATCCCGCTGCTGCGCCAGGCGGTGCGGCCCGGCGATGTCGTGCTCATCAAGGGTTCGCGGGGGATAGAGATGGAGCGAGTCCTGAACGGCCTGAGGGCCGGTGTGGAGGTGGAATCCCGATGAACGAGATCGCCGCGATTCCTGGCCTGGTCCGATCGATCGTGGCAGGCGCCTTGGCAGCAGGCATCGTCGCGCTCGCGGGTCCGCGGACCATCGCCGCGCTGGCCGCGTGGGGCCAGCGCCAGCGCATCCGCGAGGACGCCCCGGCCCGGCACCAGGCCAAGACCGGGACCCCGA